>NZ_CVTT01000059.1:0-277362 GCF_900006605.1 Pseudomonas sp. 58 R 3
CGGCGAATGTTGTCTTCACAGTATAACCAGATTGCTTGGGGTTATATGGTCAAGTGAAGAAGCGCATACGGTGGATGCCTTGGCAGTCAGAGGCGATGAAAGACGTGGTAGCCTGCGAAAAGCTTCGGGGAGTCGGCAAACAGACTTTGATCCGGAGATGTCTGAATGGGGGAACCCAGCCATCATAAGATGGTTATCTTACGCTGAATACATAGGCGTAAGAGGCGAACCAGGGGAACTGAAACATCTAAGTACCCTGAGGAAAAGAAATCAACCGAGATTCCCTTAGTAGTGGCGAGCGAACGGGGACTAGCCCTTAAGTGGCTTTGAGATTAGCGGAACGCTCTGGAAAGTGCGGCCATAGTGGGTGATAGCCCTGTACGCGAAAATCTCTTAGTCATGAAATCGAGTAGGACGGAGCACGAGAAACTTTGTCTGAATATGGGGGGACCATCCTCCAAGGCTAAATACTACTGACTGACCGATAGTGAACTAGTACCGTGAGGGAAAGGCGAAAAGAACCCCGGAGAGGGGAGTGAAATAGATCCTGAAACCGTATGCGTACAAGCAGTGGGAGCCCACTTTGTTGGGTGACTGCGTACCTTTTGTATAATGGGTCAGCGACTTATTTTCAGTGGCGAGCTTAACCGAATAGGGGAGGCGTAGCGAAAGCGAGTCTTAATAGGGCGTCTAGTCGCTGGGAATAGACCCGAAACCGGGCGATCTATCCATGGGCAGGTTGAAGGTTGGGTAACACTAACTGGAGGACCGAACCGACTACCGTTGAAAAGTTAGCGGATGACCTGTGGATCGGAGTGAAAGGCTAATCAAGCTCGGAGATAGCTGGTTCTCCTCGAAAGCTATTTAGGTAGCGCCTCATGTATCACTGTAGGGGGTAGAGCACTGTTTCGGCTAGGGGGTCATCCCGACTTACCAAACCGATGCAAACTCCGAATACCTACAAGTGCCGAGCATGGGAGACACACGGCGGGTGCTAACGTCCGTCGTGAAAAGGGAAACAACCCAGACCGTCAGCTAAGGTCCCAAAGTTATGGTTAAGTGGGAAACGATGTGGGAAGGCTTAGACAGCTAGGAGGTTGGCTTAGAAGCAGCCACCCTTTAAAGAAAGCGTAATAGCTCACTAGTCGAGTCGGCCTGCGCGGAAGATGTAACGGGGCTCAAACCATACACCGAAGCTACGGGTATCACGTAAGTGATGCGGTAGAGGAGCGTTCTGTAAGCCTGTGAAGGTGAGTTGAGAAGCTTGCTGGAGGTATCAGAAGTGCGAATGCTGACATGAGTAACGACAATGGGTGTGAAAAACACCCACGCCGAAAGACCAAGGTTTCCTGCGCAACGTTAATCGACGCAGGGTTAGTCGGTCCCTAAGGCGAGGCTGAAAAGCGTAGTCGATGGAAAACAGGTTAATATTCCTGTACTTCTGGTTATTGCGATGGAGGGACGGAGAAGGCTAGGCCAGCTTGGCGTTGGTTGTCCAAGTTTAAGGTGGTAGGCTGAGATCTTAGGTAAATCCGGGATCTTAAGGCCGAGAGCTGATGACGAGCTAACTTTTAGTTAGCGAAGTGGTTGATGCCATGCTTCCAAGAAAAGCTTCTAAGCTTCAGGTAACCAGGAACCGTACCCCAAACCGACACAGGTGGTTGGGTAGAGAATACCAAGGCGCTTGAGAGAACTCGGGTGAAGGAACTAGGCAAAATGGCACCGTAACTTCGGGAGAAGGTGCGCCGGTGAGGGTGAAGGACTTGCTCCGTAAGCTCATGCCGGTCGAAGATACCAGGCCGCTGCGACTGTTTATTAAAAACACAGCACTCTGCAAACACGAAAGTGGACGTATAGGGTGTGACGCCTGCCCGGTGCCGGAAGGTTAATTGATGGGGTTAGCTAACGCGAAGCTCTTGATCGAAGCCCCGGTAAACGGCGGCCGTAACTATAACGGTCCTAAGGTAGCGAAATTCCTTGTCGGGTAAGTTCCGACCTGCACGAATGGCGTAACGATGGCGGCGCTGTCTCCACCCGAGACTCAGTGAAATTGAAATCGCTGTGAAGATGCAGTGTATCCGCGGCTAGACGGAAAGACCCCGTGAACCTTTACTATAGCTTTGCACTGGACTTTGAATTTGCTTGTGTAGGATAGGTGGGAGGCTTTGAAGCGTGGACGCCAGTCTGCGTGGAGCCAACCTTGAAATACCACCCTGGCAACTTTGAGGTTCTAACTCAGGTCCGTTATCCGGATCGAGGACAGTGTATGGTGGGTAGTTTGACTGGGGCGGTCTCCTCCTAAAGAGTAACGGAGGAGTACGAAGGTGCGCTCAGACCGGTCGGAAATCGGTCGTAGAGTATAAAGGCAAAAGCGCGCTTGACTGCGAGACAGACACGTCGAGCAGGTACGAAAGTAGGTCTTAGTGATCCGGTGGTTCTGTATGGAAGGGCCATCGCTCAACGGATAAAAGGTACTCCGGGGATAACAGGCTGATACCGCCCAAGAGTTCATATCGACGGCGGTGTTTGGCACCTCGATGTCGGCTCATCACATCCTGGGGCTGAAGCCGGTCCCAAGGGTATGGCTGTTCGCCATTTAAAGTGGTACGCGAGCTGGGTTTAGAACGTCGTGAGACAGTTCGGTCCCTATCTGCCGTGGACGTTTGAGATTTGAGAGGGGCTGCTCCTAGTACGAGAGGACCGGAGTGGACGAACCTCTGGTGTTCCGGTTGTCACGCCAGTGGCATTGCCGGGTAGCTATGTTCGGAATAGATAACCGCTGAAAGCATCTAAGCGGGAAACTAGCCTCAAGATGAGATCTCACTGGGACCTTGAGTCCCCTGAAGGGCCGTCGAAGACTACGACGTTGATAGGTTGGGTGTGTAAGCGCTGTGAGGCGTTGAGCTAACCAATACTAATTGCCCGTGAGGCTTGACCATATAACACCCAAGCAATTTGACTACTCGAAAGAGCATCAGATTGCGGTGTGTGAAGACGAGATGAACCGAAAGTTCGACGCTCACAAAACACCGAAAGCTGTCACATACCCAATTTGCTGAAGCGAAGCCATCTGGCTACGACTCAGTACCCGAATTTCTTGACGACCATAGAGCATTGGAACCACCTGATCCCATCCCGAACTCAGTAGTGAAACGATGCATCGCCGATGGTAGTGTGGGGTTTCCCCATGTGAGAGTAGGTCATCGTCAAGATTAAATTCCGAAACCCCTGATTGCTAACGCAATCAGGGGTTTTGTTTTGGGCGGTCGAAAACAACAACTCACTTCGCGTGCAGCCTCTGACGGGGCGCCGTATCAACAACCGTCTGGTTGCTCCAAATCAACAGCGTTGCGGTTAATCCGGACATAGTAATTATCGAACTCGCCGCTTTCGACGAACACAAAACCGTGGCGAGTGTAAAAACGATTGGACGCGCTTTCCTTCAAGGCGCCAACTCTGATCGGGCGCCTGGTCTCATCAGCCTCTCTGAAAATCCGAGCAAGAACCTCGGAGCCGATTCCTGCGCCTTGAGCGCTGGGGACCACATACAAGTGGTCAAGCAGAAGCTCGTCCTGATGGTCTTTGATAACGACGAAACCGACCAGGTCGCCTGCTACTTCTATGCGCCGTGTGCTGCTGGCGTCAAACCCGCCAAGAAATCGTTCACGCGCACGATCGGGGTTAAATCGTCCAAGCCGTTCAAGGCTTTCGCGCATGGCCTCAATTCTGATGGATACCAGAACTTCCAGGTCGTTATTGGAAGCTGCGCATAAAACGACAGCGCAGTTGTGATCGGTGGAGGCAGGCATAACAAGCACCCTAGGCATGGCTGGTTAGCCATCATAGAGAAAAGAGTTCGTATAACCATAAACGCCTGGGCTCGCTGGACGCGATCGCCCCATATCGGCTCAGAGGCTGCTATGGGTGTCTATTACTTAGTGCCTGCCACGCGCCTTATGACTCGCCTGGTGCTTATCCTGCGTCCTTCATTGTGCGGTATGCCTCAACCTGTAAGGCCGATCATGCGCACATCAATGTTGCCATCGGGCAGGGCTTGTTCGGCTTGGCTGAGCGCTTCGCGAATAAACTCACCCGGCAGGCGCGAATTCCGGCAGCTCGCTTCGCGCGAATGTGCAAGGCGCTCAGGGGATGAGGCAAGCATGAAGGTAGGAAGTACCAGGCGCGGGATTGTATTCGCGCCACACGAATACAACGAATAAGGGGATGCAAAGGTAGATGGCCAGGCACAAAAAAACCGCCTCAAGTGGCCGGTTTCTTTGGTGCTGAGAGCCTGGTAGAGACTTTCAGATACTGCTATATGGTGCCAGAGGAAAACGGAAGCAGCTCACTGCCCCCGATATTGCTCTAAAAATAAAGAAATTCGAGTACTGAGAAGGATGGGCAGCGCGTAGCCGGCATCTAATGGCGTTGCGTCATGTTCG
Source organism: Pseudomonas sp. 58 R 3 (assembly GCF_900006605.1). Classification (NCBI taxonomy): domain Bacteria; kingdom Pseudomonadati; phylum Pseudomonadota; class Gammaproteobacteria; order Pseudomonadales; family Pseudomonadaceae; genus Pseudomonas; species Pseudomonas sp. 58 R 3. The sequence continues at coordinate 4,443 of NZ_CVTT01000059.1, forward strand.
GCCAGTAGGTCTGGGATTCTCGCTGGTGTGGTGGAAGCCGGCGATCAAGTAGCGGGCAGCAGCTCGCCGCGACAGTGCGCGGCGGCAGAGTTTGATGGAGATTGGATACCAGCATTGGCCATCAGTGAGATGACTTTCCACCCTTTAGGAGCAGTTCTCTTGCCATCTCCGTTGCCTGCTCACGTGAAGCAGCAAGAAGCAAAGGGTAGCCCCAGAACTTGGCAAACACGACCGCAAATGCCTTGAACCCAAGACGTTTTGCCGAGTTGGGTTCAATCATGATCATTGCCAGCACCCACTTTCGCAATTCAACCTTGTGCTTTTTCATCCAGAGCGCGGTGCGTTTTTTTTCTTCCGGCGAGTGCTCATGGTCTTCGGTAGGTACGGTATCGGTCAAGAATACAAAGGGCTCCCCGCGCTGCAAATTGGCCTCTAATTCGGCGAAGTCTTTTTGATGATCGTGGCCGGGTTCTTGATTAAGGTTCATCCAGACCAAAGGGAACTCAGAACTATTCACCGACATGGCCGTTTCCTTCGTTTTTAATGCAAAACCAGGTGGCCACAATGGCGAACACGCCGGGCAACGTAATGAAGAACACTGCCGAAAAGGCAACGTGCCAACCGTCGCGCAACCCGTCGGAGATTCCCCCGAGGGTATTCAGAGCGACAAGCAGGCTGCCAAAAACCAGGACAACCCACTGAGCCTTACGGGTGCCTATCAGTGCGATAAGCACTGTTAAGATCCAAGAGCCATAGAACGCGGAAAACATCCACAGTACATCGGGCTCAAACGTAATCGCCGGTGTTGCACCGTGCGCTCTGACAAAATCGTTCACGTAAAAAAATAACTGAAAGGTGACAAAAAGTACGGCACCGGCGGCTGTCGTCAACCAGAACAAGGCCACTTTGTTTGTGTTGTTCATGGCCGTGTGTTGGGCGCGGTTTAGGGTAGGCTTAATGGGCATAAGAGCTTTCTCGATAATCAATGAATGTTGTATGTCTGCGATTTACAACGGGAGAAATGTTCGTCTCCGGGAAATCAATACCTATAGTCCAGCGTCACCATCAAGTTGCGTGGTGCGCCATAACCTACAGTGTCAAAATCTCCCTTCTCCAACGCGTACTTCTTGTCGAGTACATTGTTGACGTTGACCGCCGCGGTGATCTGCTTCGTGACGGCGTAGCGCCCCAACACGGATACCAGCGCATAAGAACCTTGTTCCCCGCCCAACGAACTGGTGCCGGTGTTGGGCGCCTCGTAGAAGCGGCTTTGCCATTTAACGCCTGCGCCCAGCGTCAATTTGTTCCACTCTCCCGGCAACTGGTAGGTGTTGAAAAGCTGGGCAGTGGTGCGCGGTATTTGCGAATTCAAGCGCACGCCATCGCCATCTTGTGCCGTGAAATGGGCGATGCCTGAATAGATGTTCCAGCCACGCGCCAGCTCGCCCTGCAAGTCCAGCTCGATCCCCCGCGACTTCGTCCCATCCGAACCCATATAGGCTTGGGCACCACTTGGCGTATAGGTTCCTGCGACCATCTGTGCAGCGTTGTCCAGCTCGGTATGGAACAAGGCCACCGACGCATTCAGACGCCCATCCAGGTAAGCGCCTTTAAGGCCGATTTCCTTGGTTTTTCCCTTTGTCGGCGTGAGCACGTTGCCCTTGCTGTCGCGATAGTCGGTTTGCGGATTGAATATGCCCGTGTAGCTCACGTAGGCCGAATAGGTCTTATCGATGTCGTAGATCAAACCCGCATACGGGGTGAATTCACTGCTTTTCTTGTAGTGCAACGACGAGGCGCCGACGGCGTCGTCGATTTCGTAGTTGCTGAATCGGCCGCCGACAATGAGTTTCAGAGGCTCGGCCAGCGAGAACCGGGCTGCGCTATAGACACCGCTCTGTTTGATCAGGGTGCGGGTCGGTATCGAAGCCATGGCATCGAAGTTGGGGCGGGGAAAGGCCGGGCTCAGTTGATAGACATTGACCGGCGTGAAGCCTGCGTAGAACGGAGCGATAGCTTCCTGGCTGGCGGTGCGGCGCGAACTCGTCGCCCCCACCACCAAGTCATGCTGGCGGCCGAGCAGTTCGAAGGGGCCGCTCGCCATCACATCGAAGGTGTTTTGACGGCTGCTACCTTCGGACGCCAGTGCCACCGGAAGAGCCCCGTTGGGAAAGGAGCCCAGTCCCGTGGCGCGATCGGGGCGGCCGACCAGGCCGAGCAGTTCGGCATCGAATTCCGTGCGGTATTGATTAGCGACGGCCCGGAGATTCCAGCCGTTGTCAAAGCGGTGCTCGACCTCGGCAAACGCGGTCTTAAGGGTGTTGTCCCAATGGCTCCAGTTCTGCGCGTAGTTCTTGGAGCGTGAATACTCGGCCTGCGTGCCGTCGCTGAACCATAGCGGTAAACCTCCCCAGGTGGAGCCCTTCGGCGTGCTGTCCTGGTAGTCATAGCCCAGACTCACCGTCGTGTCGGGTGTCAGATCTGCCTCGATGATGCCGTAGAACGCCTTCCTCTGCGGTTTGTAGCCATCAATGTACGAGTCTCCTTCCTGGGACGTCCCGACCATGCGGGCGCGGATACGGCCATCCTCGGTCAACGGAATCGATACGTCGGCCATTTCCCGGTGGGTATCCCAGCTCCCTGCACCGAGCGAGGCGGAGGCCGAGAAGTCGCGGGTCGGTCGTTTGCGCACCAGGTTGACGGCGGCCGAGGGATTGCCGGTGCCGGTCAGCAAGCCAGAGGCGCCGCGCACGACCTCGACACGATCGTAGAACGCGGTATCCAGGGAGCTGATCCCGCTCCCGCTGACGATGTCGCCGGCGACGGTGGGTATGCCATCGTACTGAACGTTGTTGATCAAGAAACCACGCGAATAGAAACTCGTCCGTTCGCTGTCGGATTGGTACGACGAGACGCCCGTGGTGTTATCCAGCACGCTCTGCACCGAGTTCAGTTGCTGGTCGTCCATGCGTTGGCGGGTGATCACCGTCACCGACTGCGGTGTTTCCCGTAGCGAAAGTGGCAGGTGCGTCGCCACCGATGTCTGGCCCGTAGTGTAGGAACCAGTACCTTCGGTGGTCGCCGTATCCATAGGCCCCGTTACGGTGATGGCCGGCAAGGCTATCTCCTCTTGAGGCTTTCCACCGGCCTTGGTCTGAATCTGCCCTGGCTCGGCCGCGAATGCGCCCTGCGCACTAATGAGAACTGCCGCCGCGACTGCCGAGCCCAGCACGTTGCGGGGCGCGCTCCTGATTGCGCCCTTGTACGGCCCAACCAGATGAGGATAGCCAGTGGGCTGTGCGCGCATATCAAGTGGCCAACGGAACTTCCCAACAGTTGCGATGATGAACATCAACAATACTCATTTGTATTTGGATGTTGCATTTAACAATAGAGGCAGCTGGGAGTGATGGCGAAACTAGGCCATATTATTATTCAGTTAGGCCAATTGTGATGTCATGCAGGTGCCCGGATGGTTTTCGCTGAAGTCCTGGCCTTGCACGAACACTTGCAGATGCTGGTATTGGAGAAAGGCTTTGCTCTCGATGAGGAGCCGGCCTTCACCCCTATCACAACGTTGCGAAATGTCAGCAACTTCGCAAGGAAGGACTACAGGCGACGGTGGGCGGCCGCTGGTCCCGAACCAAGATAATCTGGTGCATCAGGGGGAGATTTCATTGGGGAGCATGATGCCGGGCACGGAAGCGAGCTCTGCGCCGCTGATGCGATCCGATAGGTATCGTGCCGGAGGTTTGCCCACGGCCTTGCGGAACATGGTTATGAAACCGCTGGCGTTTTCGTACCCCAGCTCAAATGCTACCGTTTGCACGCTTTCGCCGTTGGTCAAACGTTGAAGTGCAAGGATCACATGCAGCTGCCGACGCCAGCCCCCAAAGCTCATTCCAATTTCATGCAGCAAAAGACGGCTCATGCTTCGCTCGCTCATGCCAATTCGAGTAGCCCACTCGGCCTTCGATGTCTTGTCCGCGGGGGCCGCCAGCATCATTTCCACGAGGCGGCGCAAGCGGGGATCACGCGGCATGGGCAGATGCAAGTCTTCCACCGGTGCCGCCACCAACTCATCGAGCAACGCGGCAATCAACCGGTCTTCTCGTCCACCCTGCGCGTATAACTCAGGAAACCCGGCCACCTTCAGTAGCAACTCGCGTAGCAATGGCGACACCGAAATCGTGCAACAGTTTTTCGGAAGGTCCGGTGCTGCGTCTGGCTCAACGAACAGGCAATAGCATTGCGTTTCACCCGCCCCCCGCGCCGCGTGTGGCAAATCTCCCGGTATCCATATGGCGCACTGCGGCGGCACGATCCAGACACCGTCTTCAATTTCGCAGTTGAGAATGCCGCGTAGGGAGTAGATCAGCTGCGCTTTGCGGTGCTGATGCCTCGCATTTTCCCAGTCCTTTGTCACCGATGTGGCACTTAATGCCACAACGGGGCGCGAGACGCTGTCGACGTCCCAATGCACTGTTAGATCGGAGATTGCGATGCTGGACATGTTGTCTCGTAGAGCCTCGGATGGAAGATGAGGCTCTGGCCTAATCGGAAAATACTATGACCAACCTGCTCGATAACGTCTAGCCATTCCTTACGCCGGGGGCCTGGCTACTCCTGGAGGGGGGAGGCCGATTTTCTTGGCGACGGACAACCCGTTCCGAGGTCCTCGCACGCTGGATCTTGTTCCACCAATGTCTGAGTCTAATAGCGGGCTCCAGCGGCAAGTTCATCCTGAGCCGCAGTTTGAGTAAGCGCGGAGACTCAGAAGCGCGGCGCCTTCTGCATAACGCCGCACTGGCTGCAAGCCGGACGGAAGCCTGGAAAGGGTTTTATCAAGCGCAACGGGAGCTGGGATATAGCACAACACAGGTGCTGGTAATGCTGGCTCGCAAGCTTGCTCGGGTGGTATTTGCCTTGCTGAAAGGGCAAACCGAATATCAGCCAAAGGTTGGTTGAGGGTTGCCCCTCAACCATAGGATCTCCCACAGGGGGCATTGGTGAGCCGTGATCAGGGTGCCATTCACTTTTCTACAGACGAAAAAAAAGACCTTGAAATTCAAGGTCTTTCTTTAAGATGGTGCCCCGAGGGAGACTCGAACTCCCACTCCTTTCGAAAACGGATTTTGAATCCGCCGCGTCTACCAATTCCGCCATCAGGGCTCAATGGCGGCGAAGTATAGAGATGAGATTGCCGTTGGTCAATCACGTTTCATGGTCTATTTTCACTATTTCCGCTAGACTTCCCGGCCCTGCTAGACGAACCCCATCATGCGCGTTGCTGACTTTACTTTTGAGCTCCCTGATTCGCTGATCGCTCGCCACCCTTTGGCCGAGCGTCGCGCCAGTCGACTGCTGACCCTGGACGGGGTGAGCGGTGCCCTTGCACACCGTCAATTCACTGATTTGCTTGAGCATTTACGCCCAGGCGATTTGATGGTGTTTAACAATACCCGGGTGATTCCGGCACGGCTGTTTGGCCAGAAAGCGTCCGGCGGCAAGCTGGAAATTCTGGTGGAACGGGTGCTGGACAGCCATCGCGTGCTGGCCCATGTGCGTTCCAGCAAGTCGCCGAAACCCGGCTCGAGCATCCTCATCGATGGCGGTGGCGAAGCCGAGATGGTTGCGCGCCATGATGCGTTGTTCGAGCTCAAGTTTGCCGAAGAAGTGTTGCCGCTCTTGGAGCGTGTCGGCCATATGCCGCTGCCTCCTTATATCGACCGCCCCGACGAAGACGCGGACCGCGAGCGCTACCAGACGGTGTACTCCCAGCGCCTCGGCGCCGTGGCCGCGCCAACGGCCGGCCTGCATTTCGACCAGCCGCTGCTGGATGCGATTGCCGCCAAGGGTGTTGAAAGCGCTTATGTGACCCTGCACGTGGGGGCCGGCACGTTTCAGCCGGTGCGTGTGGATAACATCGAAGACCACCATATGCACAGCGAGTGGCTGGAAGTCAGCCAGGACGTCGTGGATGCGGTGGCGGCGTGCAAGGCGCGCGGCGGTCGTGTTGTGGCGGTGGGCACCACCAGCGTGCGCTCGTTGGAGAGTGCCGCGCGCGATGGTGTGCTCAAACCGTTCAGTGGCGATACCGATATCTTTATTTTTCCGGGCCGGCCGTTCCATGTGGTCGATTGCCTGGTGACCAATTTTCATTTGCCGGAATCCACGCTGTTGATGCTGGTGTCGGCCTTCGCGGGTTATCCCGAAACAATGGCGGCGTATAAAGCCGCCATCGATAATGGGTACCGTTTTTTCAGCTACGGTGATGCGATGTTTATCACCCGTAACCCTGCGCCGACTGCTCCTAAAGAAGCGGGCCATGAGGAGCAACTATGAGTCGTATGTCGTTTGAATTGTTGGCCACCGATGGCAAGGCTCGTCGTGGTCGCCTCACGTTCCCGCGTGGCACCGTCGAAACCCCGGCCTTCATGCCTGTGGGCACTTACGGCACGGTAAAAGGCATGCTGCCGCGTGACATCGTCTCCACTGGCGCCGAGATCATCCTGGGCAACACCTTCCACCTGTGGCTGCGCCCGGGCACGGAAGTGATCAAGAAGCATGGCGACCTGCATGACTTCATGAAGTGGCAAGGCCCGATCCTCACCGACTCCGGTGGTTTCCAGGTGTTCAGCCTGGGTGCCATGCGCAAGATCAAGGAAGAGGGCGTGACGTTCGCCTCGCCGGTGGACGGCTCCAAAGTGTTCATGGGCCCTGAAGAGTCGATGCAGGTGCAGCGCGATCTTGGCTCCGACATCGTGATGATTTTTGACGAGTGCACGCCGTACCCTGCGGATGAAGACGTGGCGCGCATCTCCATGGAGTTGTCGTTGCGTTGGGCTCAGCGCTCGAAAAACGCCCACGGCGATAACACCGCTGCGCTGTTCGGTATCGTCCAGGGCGGCATGCACGAAAGCCTGCGCAAGCGCTCGCTGGAAGGCCTCGACAAGATCGGCTTTGACGGCCTGGCTATCGGCGGTCTGTCGGTGGGTGAGCCCAAGCACGAGATGATCAAGGTGCTGGATTACCTGCCGGGCCTGATGCCCGCTGACAAACCTCGTTACCTTATGGGCGTTGGCAAACCGGAAGATCTCGTAGAGGGTGTGCGCCGCGGTGTGGACATGTTCGATTGCGTGATGCCAACCCGTAATGCCCGCAATGGGCATCTGTTCATCGATACAGGCGTGCTGAAGATCCGTAACGCGTTCCATCGCCATGATGATTCGCCGCTCGATCCCACCTGTGACTGCTACACCTGCCAGAACTTCTCGCGTGCTTATCTGCACCATCTGGACAAGTGCGGGGAAATGCTGGGTAGCATGTTGAATACCATCCACAATTTGCGTCACTACCAAGTCCTGATGGCTGGTTTGCGCGAGGCTATTCAACAGGGTACATTGGCCGCCTTCGTCGATGCCTTCTATGCCAAGCGCGGGCTCCCTGTGCCGCCCTTGGACTGAGTTTTCCGACCCTAAGATTCACTATTTGCAACTGGAGTGCTAAATGAGCTTTTTTATCTCTAATGCCATGGCTGACGCCGCTGCGCCTGCCGCTGCCGGCCCTATGGGCGGCGGTTTCGAGTGGATTTTCCTGGTCGGCTTCCTGGTCATCTTCTACCTGATGATCTGGCGTCCACAGGCCAAGCGCGCCAAAGAGCAGAAAAACCTGCTGGGCAGCCTGCAGAAAGGCGACGAAGTGGTGACCACTGGCGGTATCGCCGGCAAGATCACCAAGGTTTCCGATGCTTTCGTGGTTCTGGAAGTCTCCGACACCGTAGAAATGAAGTTCCAGAAGGGCGCCATCGCCGCCACGCTGCCAAAAGGCACGCTCAAAGCGATCTAAGTAACAACCTTTACCAATCGACGGGGCGCGCAAGGCGCCCCGCGTTATAAGCGGGCGGCGTGATGCTGAACAAATACCCTCTGTGGAAATACGTACTGATCCTGGCGGTGCTGGCGATCGGTTTTATTTATTCCGCTCCCAATCTTTATCCTGATGACCCTGCGATCCAGATCACTGGCGCCAGCACTACGCTGCAGGTCAATCAGGCTGACTTGGACCGTGCGAGCAAAGCGCTCACCGACGCCGGTATTCAGGTAAAAGCGGCAACCCTGGCGTCTGATGCGAAAGGCGGTTTGTTGCGCCTGACCAAGGCTGAAGACCAATTGCCGGCCAAAGACGTCGTGCGCAAGGCCATGGGTGATGACTACGTAGTCGCGCTCAACCTGGCACAGACCACGCCGAAATGGCTGCGCAGCATTGGCGCGCACCCGATGAAGCTGGGTCTGGACTTGTCCGGTGGTGTGCACTTCCTGCTGGAAGTCGACATGGACAAAGCCCTCGACGCACGCCTGAAAGTCTACGAAGGCGACGTGAAGAGCCTGCTGCGCAAAGAGAAGGTGCGTTATCGCAGCCTGCCGCAGCTCAACGGTGCCATCCAGCTGGGCTTCTCTGATGAAGCGACCCGCGAACAGGCCCGTGCCCTGGTGCGCAAGAACTTCAATGATTTCGACATCGTGCCGGCTGACCTGAATGGCCAACCTGTACTGCGTCTGGCGATGACCCCGGCCAAGATCGCGGAAATCCGCGAATACTCCATCAAGCAGAACTTGACCACGGTCCGTAACCGCGTCAACGAGCTGGGTGTGGCTGAGCCGATCGTGCAGCGTCAAGGTGCCAACCGCATCGTGGTTGAACTGCCAGGCGTACAAGATACCGCTGAAGCCAAGCGTATCCTGGGTAAAACTGCCAACCTGGAATTCCGTCTGGCGGCTGAGCCGGGTGCGACTCGCGCGACTGCCGAAGAATTCGAGTTCCGCGAAGGCAACCGTCCTCCAGCGCTGATTGAGCGTGGCTTGATCATCACCGGTGATCAGGTGACTGACGCCAAGGCGGGTTTCGATTCGCAGCACGGTACTCCGGAAGTGAACATCCGTCTGGATGGCCATGGCGGTGACCTGATGAGCCGCGCCACGCGCAGCAACGTCGGTCGCAGCATGGCGGTGATCTTCATCGAGCAACGCCCGGTCACCACCTACACCAAACAAATGGTCGACGGTGTCGAGAAAGACGTGCCGGTGCAGACCTTCAAGGAAGAGAAGAAGATCATCAGCCTGGCGACCATCCAGTCGCCGTTGGGTGCTCAATTCCGCATCACCGGCCTGAATGGCCAGGGCGAGTCGTCCGAGCTGGCACTGCTGCTGCGTGCGGGTGGCCTGGCGGCGCCGATGTACTTCGCTGAAGAACGCACCATCGGCCCGAGCCTGGGTGCCGACAACATCACCAAGGGTGTCGACGCAGCCTTGTGGGGCATGCTGTTCGTGTCCCTGTTCATCATCGCCATCTACCGCTTCTTCGGCGTCATCGCCACCGTAGCCCTGGCGGGCAACATGGTGATGCTGCTGGCACTGATGTCGCTGCTGGGCGCAACGCTGACCCTGCCAGGTATCGCCGGTATTGTACTCACCATGGGTATGGCGGTAGACGCCAACGTACTGATCTTCTCGCGGATTCGTGAAGAGATCGCTGCGGGCATGACCGTACAGCGTGCAATCAACGAAGGCTTCGGCCGGGCATTTACCGCGATTCTCGACTCCAACCTGACCACTCTGCTGGTCGGTGGGATTCTCTTTGCCATGGGCACCGGCCCCGTCAAAGGTTTTGCGGTGACCATGTCCCTCGGTATCTTTACCTCGATGTTCACGGCCATCATGGTGACCCGCGCAATGGTCAACCTGATCTTTGGCGGACGTGACTTCAAGAAGTTGTGGATTTAAGGGGCTGCCATGTTACGTACAATCAACTTCATGGGCGTTCGCAACATTGCGTTCGGCGCCACAGTGCTCCTTACCGTTCTGGCGTTGTTCAGCTGGTTCCATAAGGGCCTGAACTACGGTCTGGACTTCACCGGCGGTACGCTCATCGAGCTGACCTACGAGAAGCCGGCCGACGTTACCCTGGTGCGCAGCGAGCTGGTCAAGGCCGGCTATCACGAAGCCATCGTGCAGAGCTTTGGTGCTACCACCGACCTGCTGGTGCGTATGCCGGGCGAAGACCCGCAGTTGGGTCATCAGGTAGCCGAAGCCTTGCAGAAGGTCGGCGGTGACAACCCGGCGTCGGTCAAGCGTGTCGAGTTCGTAGGCCCGCAGGTGGGTGAAGAGCTGCGCGACCAGGGCGGCCTCGGCATGCTGATGGCGTTGGCCGGCATCATGGTCTACCTGGCGTTCCGCTTTCAGTGGAAGTTCGGCGTCGGCGCGATTGTGTCGCTGATCCACGACGTTATCGTCACCGTGGGTATCCTGGCGTACTTCCAGATCACCTTCGACCTGACGGTGTTGGCGGCGGTGCTGGCGATCATTGGTTACTCGCTCAACGACACCATCGTGGTATTCGACCGGGTTCGTGAGAACTTCCGCGTACTGCGCAAGGCCACGCTGATCGAGAACATCAACATCTCCACCACCCAGACCCTGTTGCGGACCATGGCGACGTCGATCTCCACCTTGCTGGCGATTGCTGCGCTGATGATCTTCGGTGGCGATAACCTGTGGGGCTTCTCCCTGGCGCTGTTCATCGGCGTTCTGGCGGGCACCTACTCGTCGATCTACATCGCCAACGTGGTGCTGATCTGGCTGAACCTCAACAGCGAAGACTTGATCCCGCCTGCCGCTACCGGCAAGGAGGTCGACGACCGTCCTTGATGGGCGTTCGTTGATACGCTGTTACAAATAAGGCACGAGTATTGAACTCGTGCCTTTTTTTTTGCTCCAAGGCTGGGTATAGCGCGGACGTTTCGGTCCGCTTGTGATGGTCAGGAGGTTCACGTGAACAAGTCGTTACTGGTTGGTGCGGTATTGGGTGCTGTCGGTGTGACTGCCGGGGGTGCTGTTGCCACCTACAGCCTGGTAAAAAGCGGCCCTGAGTATGCGCAAGTGCTGGCAGTGCAGCCGGTGAAAACCCAGATCAAAACCCCTCGTGAGGTCTGCAAGGACGTCACCGTGACCCGGCAGAAGCCGGTGCAGGATCAGCATCAAATCGTCGGCACCGTGGTCGGTGCGCTGGCCGGTGGCCTGTTGGGCAACCAGGTCGGTGGCGGTAACGGCAAGAAGCTGGCGACTGTAGCCGGTGCGGTTGGTGGCGGTTACGCCGGTAACAAGGTGCAGGAAGGTATGCAGAATCGCGATACCTATACCACCACGCAGCAGCGTTGCAGCACCGTCAATGACATCAGTGACAAGGTGGTCGGCTATGACGTGCGCTACAACCTGGACGGTAAGGAAGGTTCCGTGCGTATGGACCGTGATCCGGGCGGCCAGATTCCAGTGGATAAGGAAGGTCGTCTGATCCTGGGCCAAAACCAGCAATAAGGCTGAGATCAATCCAAGTGTGGGAGCAGGCAAGCCAGCTCCCAAATTGGATTGTGTTTGCTGCTGAGATATGAAATCCAAAGTATAAAAAAAGCACCCCTTGGGGTGCTTTTTTGTGCTCGCTCGCTTAACGCTTCAGCGAAGCCGGCAGGTGCGGCTGGATCGCCGTCAGTACTGCCTTGAAGCATTTGGTGTTGCCGGCAACTACGTGGCCTTTCTCCAGGAAATCGTGACCACCGGTGAAGTCGCTCACCAGGCCGCCAGCTTCCTGGATCAGCAGGGCGCCTGCAGCCATGTCCCACTCGGACAGACCCGACTCCCAGAACGCATCAAAACGACCGGCGGCAACGTACGCCAGGTCCAGGCTGGCAGCACCGGCGCGGCGGATGCCGGCGGTCTGGCCAACCAGGGCGCGGAACATGCCCAGGTAGTTTTCCAGGTTGTCCATCTGGTCGTCACGGAACGGGAAGCCAGTGCCCAGCAGGGCGCCGTCCAGGCTGGTACGGCCGCTGACGCGCAGGCGACGACCGTTCAGTTGGGCGCCACGGCCACGGCTGGCGGTGAATTCTTCCTGGCGAACCGGGTCGAGTACGACGGCGTGTTCCAGGCGGCCACGGTATTTGCAGGCGATGCTGACTGCAAAGTGTGGGATGCCGCGCAGGAAGTTGGTGGTGCCGTCCAGTGGGTCGATGATCCACAGGTAGTCTTCGCCTTCGCCGCTGCCTTTGTGCAAGCCGGTTTCTTCACCGAGGATGCCGTGGGTAGGGTAGGCCTTGCGCAGCGCGTCGATGATTTTTTGCTCAGCGGCGCGATCCACCTCGGATACATAATCCTTGGCGTCTTTTTCGTCGACCTTGATGGTATCCAGGCGCTCGATGGAGCGGAAGATCAATTCACTGGCGCTGCGGGCGGCGCGCAGCGCGATATTCAGCATGGGCTGCATGGATGTGTCACCTAAGGTTGTTAAAGAAAGCCGGGCATTCTAGCAGAAACTTTCTTCAGGTGAAGGACGACGTTAGCTTTCATGGCATAACCTTAGGCTGTTCTGTAAGATTTGCTCCCCTTTCCTGTGTCCGAGAGCGCCTCCCTTGCTGCAAAACATCCGTGTCGTCCTCGTCAATACCAGTCATCCCGGCAACATCGGCGGGGTGGCGCGAGCCATGAAAAACATGGGGCTGACGCGCCTGGTGCTGGTCGAGCCGCGTGTGTTCCCGCACCACGAGGCCGATGCCCGCGCATCCGGCGCCAATGACATCCTTGAAAAAGCCCAGGTCGTCGCCACCTTGGAAGACGCCTTGGTCGGCTGCAACCTGGTGCTCGGCACCAGCGCCCGCGACCGTCGAATCCCCTGGCCATTGCTGGACCCGCGTGAGTGCGGCACCAAGGTGGTAGAAGAGGCCGCTGGTGGTGCAGAAATCGCCTTGGTGTTTGGTCGTGAAGATTCCGGCCTGACCAACGAAGAACTGCAGCGATGTCATTATCACGTGCACATTCCATCAGACCCTGAGTTCAGCTCGCTGAACCTCGGGGCAGCGGTGCAGGTGTTGAGTTACGAAGTGCGCATGGCCTGGTTGGCTGCTGAAGGCCAGCCGAGCAAGGTCGAGAAGGATGAAGTCGCATCGACCAAGAGTGGCGAGTTGGCCACCATGGACGAATTGGAGCGATTCTATGAGCACCTGGAGCAAACCCTGGTCGCCATCGAATTCCTCGACCCGGAAAAGCCCCGGCACTTGATGGCACGCCTGCGTCGCTTGTACGGCCGTAGCTCGGTCAGTCGGGCAGAAATGAACATATTGCGTGGCATCCTCACGGAAACCCAGAAAGCGGCCCGTGGTGAGCTTCTTAAGCGGAAGGATTAAAAATGTTCGAGCGTTTGCGAGAAGATATCCAGAGTGTTTTCCACCGTGACCCGGCGGCGCGCAACGCCTTTGAAGTGCTGACCTGCTACCCGGGCATGCATGCGATCTGGATTCACCGCCTGTCCGGAGTTTTGTGGGGCATGGGCTGGAAATGGCTGGCGCGGCTGGTGTCGAACTTTGGGCGCTGGTTGACCGGAATCGAGATTCACCCAGGCGCCAAGGTCGGTCGTCGCTTCTTTATCGACCATGGCATGGGCATCGTGATTGGCGAAACCGCCGAAATCGGTGATGACGTGACGCTGTATCAGGGCGTGACCCTGGGCGGCACGACCTGGAATAAAGGCAAGCGTCACCCGACACTGGGCGATGGCGTCGTGGTAGGGGCGGGCGCCAAGGTGCTTGGACCGTTCACCGTCGGCGCCGGTGCCAAGGTGGGCTCCAATGCGGTGGTGACCAAGGCCGTGCCGCCTGGCGCGACGGTGGTGGGCATTCCCGGCCGGATCATCATTAAGCCGCAGGTCGGCGACGAGCAGGAGGCCAAGCGTAAAGCCATGGCCGAGAAGATCGGATTTGATGCCTACGGCGTCAGCGAAGACATGCCCGACCCGGTGGCGCGTGCCATTGGCCAACTGCTCGATCACTTGCAAGCTGTGGATGGCAAGCTGGACGGTATGTGCGGCGCGCTCAAAGAGCTGGGCAGCAATTACTGTGCAAAAGATCTGCCTGAGCTGCGCGAGGAAGACTTCGCCGAGATCAAGGTTGAAGCTGGCACCACCAAGGCTGGCTAAATCTTAAGCTCGATAAAACCTCCTGTGGGAGCTGGCTTGCCTGCGATAGCGGTCTGCCAGCTCACTTAGAGGGTGCTGACCCATCGCTGTCGCACGCAAGCCAGCTCCCACATTTGGCCTCCATGGGTCTTGAGATTGAGTCGTGGCCCGGTTCCCGCTGTTCGTCCCCACCCCACCCTGCTATGATTTGCGCGCCCTTTTTACGGCTAATCCTGACTAAAGTACTAGGTCTTATAGTTGACTTAAATACTCGGGAATCGCATACTTGCCCCCATTCTGAAACACCTTGGTACTTGTCCATGAGACTGACTACAAAAGGCCGATACGCGGTGACCGCCATGCTTGACCTGGCCTTGCACGCGCAAACTGGGCCGGTGTCCCTGGCCGATATCTCCGAGCGCCAAGGCATTTCCCTGTCCTATCTCGAGCAACTGTTCGCCAAATTGCGCCGCAGCAACTTGGTTTCCAGTGTGCGTGGGCCGGGTGGCGGCTATCAATTGTCCCGCGATATGCAGGGCATCCAGGTAGCTCAGGTGATCGACGCGGTGAACGAATCCGTCGATGCCACCAAATGCCAGGGTTTGGGTGACTGCCACGCCGGCGACACCTGCCTGACGCACCACTTGTGGTGTGACTTGAGCCTGCAGATCCATGAGTTTTTGAGTGGTATCAGCTTGGCTGATCTTGTGACTCGCCGTGAGGTACAAGAAGTAGCCCAGCGTCAGGACCAGCGCCGTTGCAACACCAAGGCGCCGCGTCTGGACAAGATTGAAGCGTCCGCCGTCGAGTGACAGCCGAAGAGCTAACGGCACGCCAGCCAGCCTGATTTAGGAGAAAGTCCATGAAATTGCCGATTTACCTTGATTACTCAGCGACCACCCCGGTTGATCCGCGTGTCGCGCAAAAGATGAGCGAGTGCCTGCTGGTTGACGGAAACTTCGGCAACCCAGCCTCCCGTTCCCACGTATTCGGCTGGAAAGCCGAGGAAGCGGTCGAGAACGCTCGTCGCCAAGTCGCCGACCTGGTGGGCGCCGACCCACGGGAAATCGTCTGGACCTCCGGTGCTACCGAATCCGACAACCTGGCAATCAAGGGCGCGGCGCATTTCTACGCGACCAAAGGCAAGCACCTGATCACCACCAAGATTGAGCACAAGGCTGTCCTCGACACCATGCGCCAACTGGAGCGTGAAGGTTTCGAGGTCACCTACCTTGAGCCAACCACCGACGGTATCGTCACCCCGGCCATGATCGAAGCGGCCCTGCGTGAAGACACCATCCTGGTTTCCGTGATCCACGTGAACAACGAAATCGGCACCATCAACGACATCGCAGCCATTGGCGAGCTGACGCGCTCCAAAGGCATTCTGCTGCACGTCGACGCTGCTCAGTCCACCGGCAAGGTCGATATCGACCTGTCCAAGCTGAAAGTCGACCTGATGTCGTTCTCTGCCCACAAGACCTACGGCCCTAAAGGCATCGGCGCGCTGTACGTGAGCCGCAAACCTCGCGTGCGCATCGAAGCGACCATGCACGGCGGCGGTCACGAGCGCGGCATGCGTTCGGGCACCCTGGCCACTCACCAGATCGTCGGCATGGGCGAAGCCTTCCGTGTAGCCAAGGAAGACATGGCTGCCGAAAACATTCGTATCAAGGCCCTGAGCGATCGCTTCTACAAGCAGGTCGAGAACCTTGAAGAGCTGTACATCAATGGCAGCATGACCGCCCGTGTACCGCACAACCTGAACTTGAGCTTCAACTACGTCGAAGGCGAGTCGCTGATCATGGCGCTCAAGGACCTGGCGGTTTCGTCCGGTTCGGCCTGCACCTCGGCGTCCCTTGAGCCTTCGTACGTTCTGCGCGCCCTGGGCCGCAACGACGAACTGGCACACAGCTCGATCCGCTTTACCTTCGGCCGCTTCACCACCGAAGAGCAAATCGACTACGCCGCGCAGAAAGTCTGCGAAGCCGTCAACAAGCTGCGCGTTCTTTCGCCGCTGTGGGACATGTACAAAGACGGTGTCGATATCTCCAAGATCGAGTGGGCGGCACACTAAATATAGAAGCCGCCACCCAAGCTCTGTAAGAACGTGGCGGAAAACGCAGGCGTTTTTACAGGGTTCCAGAGCGGCCCTGATGAGTGAGGATTCAGTACCATGGCTTACAGCGAAAAGGTCATCGACCACTACGAAAACCCCCGCAACGTCGGCAAGATGAACGCGGAAGACCCTGATGTCGGCACCGGCATGGTCGGCGCTCCGGCGTGCGGCGATGTGATGCGCCTGCAGATCAAGGTCAACGACGCTGGCGTTATCGAAGACGCCAAGTTCAAGACTTACGGCTGCGGTTCCGCCATTGCCTCCAGCTCCCTCGCTACCGAGTGGATGAAAGGCAAGACCCTGGATGAGGCTGTCACCATCAGCAACACCCAGCTGGCCGAAGAACTGGCGCTGCCACCGGTGAAAATTCACTGCTCCGTACTCGCAGAAGACGCCATCAAGGCGGCCGTTCGCGACTACAAGCAGAAGAAAGGCTTGATCTAAGCATTTGGCGACGAGTAAGGAGTCAACGATGGCTATCAGCATGACAGAAGCGGCTGCGCAGCACATTCGCCGCTCCCTGAATGGGCGCGGTAAAGGTGAGGGGATTCGTCTGGGTGTTCGCACCACGGGCTGTTCCGGCCTTGCCTACGTGCTGGAGTTTGTCGACGAGGTGGTTGAGGAAGACCAGGTGTTCGAAAGTCACGGCGAGAAGGTGATCATCGACCCTAAAAGCCTGACTTACCTTGACGGCACCGAACTCGATTTCGTCAAGGAAGGGTTGAACGAAGGTTTCAAGTTCAACAACCCCAACGTGCGCGGTGAATGTGGCTGCGGCGAAAGCTTCAACATCTGAGGCTATTCGTGGGTATTCCTTGTCATTTCGCTTTATTCGAGCTGCAGCCGAGCTTTCGGCTGGACCTTGAGCAGCTTGCCACGCGCTACCGAGAGTTGGCGCGTGCGGTGCATCCGGACCGCTTTGCTGACGCTTCCGAGCGTGAGCAGCGCCTGGCGCTTGAGCAGTCGGCCAGCCTCAACGAAGCCTATCAGACGCTGAAAAACCCGCCCAA
This sequence comes from Pseudomonas sp. 58 R 3, assembly GCF_900006605.1. Lineage (NCBI taxonomy): Bacteria > Pseudomonadati > Pseudomonadota > Gammaproteobacteria > Pseudomonadales > Pseudomonadaceae > Pseudomonas > Pseudomonas sp. 58 R 3. The sequence goes on from NZ_CVTT01000059.1 coordinate 21,570, forward strand.
ACGCGCGCGCTACCTGCTCGCGTTGAACGGTGGTGAGTTGCCGATCGAAGTCACGGTGCACGATCCGGACTTCCTGATGCAGCAGATGCAGTGGCGCGAAGAACTCGAAGACTTGCAGGACGAGGCTGATATAGCCGGTGTCGCGGTCTTCAAGCGTCGTCTGAAAACGGCCCAGGATGAGCTCAACGAAAGCTTCGCAGCCTGTTGGGATGATGCGGCGCAACGTGAACAGGCCGAACGCCTGATGCGGCGCATGCAGTTCCTCGACAAGCTCACCTACGAAGTGCGCCAGCTAGAAGAGCGCCTCGACGATTAACCCAGTGCTGCCCGTGATGCACGCCTGATAGACAGATAAGACCTGATTACCATGGCCCTACTGCAAATCGCCGAACCCGGCCAAAGCCCTCAACCGCACCAGCGTCGCCTGGCGGTCGGGATTGACCTGGGCACCACCAATTCCCTGGTTGCTGCCTTGCGCAGCGGCCTGTCCGAGCCGTTGCCCGACGCTAATGGCCAGGTGATCCTGCCCTCCGCTGTGCGTTATCACGCTGATCGCACTGAAGTCGGTGAGTCGGCCAAGTTGGCGGCGTCCAGTGACCCGTTGAATACCGTGCTGTCGGTTAAACGCTTGATGGGCCGCGGTCTGTCCGAAGTCAAGCAATTGGGCGACCAGCTGCCGTACCGCTTCGTTGGCGGCGAATCCCATATGCCGTTCATCGACACCGTCCAGGGCCCGAAAAGCCCGGTGGAAGTGTCGGCGGATATCCTCAAGGTGCTGCGTCAGCGCGCAGAAAATACCCTGGGCGGCGAACTGGTCGGCGCAGTGATCACCGTTCCTGCCTATTTCGACGACGCACAGCGTCAAGCCACGAAGGACGCCGCGAAGCTGGCGGGTCTGAACGTGTTGCGCTTGCTCAATGAGCCGACCGCAGCGGCGGTGGCCTATGGACTGGATCAGCACGCTGAAGGCCTCGTGGCAATTTATGACCTGGGCGGCGGCACCTTTGATATTTCGATCCTGCGCCTGACCGGCGGTGTGTTTGAAGTGCTGGCTACCGGTGGCGACAGCGCCCTGGGTGGCGATGACTTTGACCATGCCATTGCCGGCTGGATCATCACCAGCGCCGGCTTGTCGGCTGACCTGGACCCGGGCGCGCAGCGTAATCTGCTGCAAACCGCCTGCGCGGCCAAGGAAGCACTGACTGACGCTGATTCTGTTGAAGTTTCCTACGGCAGCTGGTCCGCTCAACTGACTCGCGAAGCCTTTGATGCGTTGATCGAACCGATGGTCGCTCGCAGCCTCAAGGCGTGCCGTCGGGCTGTACGTGATTCCGGTATCGAGCTGGAAGACGTGGCCGCTGTGGTCATGGTCGGCGGATCGACGCGCGTCCCACGCGTTCGCGAAGCGGTTGCCGAAGCGTTCGGCCGCCAGCCACTGACGGAAATCGACCCGGATCAAGTAGTCGCCATCGGCGCCGCTATTCAGGCCGACACCCTGGCCGGTAATAAACGCGATGGTGGCGAACTGCTGCTGCTCGACGTGATCCCGCTGTCCCTGGGGCTGGAAACCATGGGCGGCCTGATGGAGAAGGTGATTCCACGCAACACCACCATCCCCGTCGCGCGCGCCCAGGATTTCACCACGTACAAAGATGGCCAGACGGCCATGATGATTCATGTGCTGCAAGGCGAGCGCGAACTGATCAGCGACTGCCGCTCCCTGGCGCGCTTTGAACTGCGCGGCATCCCGGCGATGGTGGCCGGTGCGGCGAAAATTCGCGTGACCTTCCAGGTCGACGCCGATGGCCTGCTCAGCGTGGCAGCACGTGAATTGGCCTCGGGCGTTGAAGCCAGCATTCAGGTCAAGCCGTCCTACGGCCTCACCGACGGCGAAATCGCCAAGATGCTCAAGGATTCGTTCCAATATGCCGGTGACGACAAGGTCGCCCGCGTGCTGCGCGAGCAGCAAGTCGATGCCCAGCGCCTGCTCGAAGCCGTGCAGGGCGCCCTGGAAGCCGACGGCGAGCGTCTGTTGGATGCTGAAGAGCGCATGGTTATCGACCTGCAAATGCAGGAATTGGCCGAATTGATGAAAGGCAACGATGGTTACGCCATCGAGCAGCAGACCAAGCGCCTGTCGCAAGTGACTGATGCCTTTGCCGCCCGCCGCATGGATCAGACGGTGAAAGCCGCACTGGCCGGGCGCAACCTGAATGAAATCGAGGAATAATTAATGCCGCAGGTCATTTTTCTGCCACACGCCGAGCATTGCCCGGACGGTATGGTTGTGGAGGCTGAGACCGGCAAGTCCATCCTCGAAGTTGCCCATGACAACCATATCGAGATCGAAAGCGCCTGCGGCGGTGTCTGCGCCTGCACGACCTGCCACTGCGTAATTCGCGAGGGTTTCAACTCTCTCGAAGAAGCGGACGAGCTGGAAGAGGACTTTCTGGATCGCGCCTGGGGCCTGGAGGCGACTTCTCGCCTAAGCTGTCAGGCAAAGGTCGGCACGGAAGACATCACTGTCGAAATTCCGAAATATTCCCTCAACCATGCGGCCGAAGCGCCGCATTGATTCAAGGAAATGTCATGAGCCTGAAATGGGTTGATGTACAAGAAATCGCTATACAACTTGCGGAAGCTCATCCTGAGGTCAATCCTCTTACCGTGAACTTCGTCAAGTTGCGCGACCTCGTAATGGCACTGCCGGAATTCGACGACATCCCTGACCGGGGTGGCGAAAAGGTCCTGGAGGCGATTCAGGGTCTGTGGATCGAAGAAGCAGACGACTGAGCCGACTTTTTACGCAGTTAGGCAATACCCAATAACCCGCGTATAATTCGCGGGTTTAATTTTTCGTAAATTACCGTTTCTGGAGTTACACCATGGCTGTTCAACGTACTTTCTCCATCATCAAGCCTGACGCTGTTGCAAAAAACGTCATCGGCGAGATCACCACTCGTTTCGAAAAAGCCGGCCTGAAGGTTGTAGCTTCGAAACTCAAGCAACTGTCCAAAGCTGAAGCTGAAGGCTTCTACGCTGAGCACAGCGCTCGTGGCTTCTTCGGCGACCTGGTTGCCTTCATGATCTCCGGCCCTGTTGTTGTTCAGGTTCTGGAAGGCGAAAACGCTATCGCTCTGAACCGTGAGCTGATGGGCGCTACCAACCCTAAAGAAGCCGCTGCCGGCACCATCCGTGCTGACTTCGCTGAGTCCATCGACGCCAACGCTGTTCACGGTTCGGACTCCGAAGCCGCTGCTGCTCGCGAAATCTCGTACTTTTTCGCTGCTACTGAAGTAACCGCTCGCTAAGCATCGGCTTAAAGAGTGAGGGTGAATCCATGACTACATCGACTGTTAAAACCAACCTGCTGGGTCTGACTCAACAGGAAATGGAAAAATTCTTCGACTCAATCGGGGAGAAGCGTTTCCGTGCCGGTCAGGTAATGAAGTGGATTCACCACTTTGGTGTCGACGATTTCGACGCCATGACGAACGTCAGCAAGGCCCTGCGCGACAAGCTCAAGGCCATTGCCGAGGTCCGTGGTCCCGAGGTTGTCAGCGAGGACATCTCCACCGACGGCACCCGTAAGTGGGTGGTGCGCGTGGCGTCCGGCAGCTGCGTCGAGACCGTCTACATTCCCCAGGGCAAGCGCGGCACTTTGTGCGTTTCGTCCCAGGCAGGCTGTGCCCTGGATTGCAGTTTCTGCTCCACCGGCAAGCAAGGCTTCAATAGCAACCTCACTGCCGCCGAAGTTATCGGCCAGGTGTGGATTGCCAACAAATCCTTTGGCAGCGTCCCGGCAACCGTCGACCGTGCCATCACCAACGTGGTGATGATGGGCATGGGTGAGCCGCTGCTGAACTTCGACAACGTCGTTGCCGCCATGCATTTGATGATGGACGACCTGGGTTACGGCATTTCCAAGCGCCGTGTGACCCTGTCGACCTCCGGCGTGGTGCCGATGATCGATGAGCTGGCCAAGCACATCGACGTTTCCCTGGCGCTGTCGTTGCACGCACCGAATGACGCATTGCGTAACCAATTGGTGCCAATCAACAAGAAGTATCCGCTTAAGATGCTGCTCGAATCTTGCCAGCGCTACATGGCGACCTTGGGCGAAAAGCGTGTGTTGACCATTGAGTACACCATGCTCAAGGACATCAACGACAAAGTTGAGCATGCGGTCGAGATGATCGAGCTGCTCAAGAACACCCCGTGCAAGATCAACCTGATTCCGTTTAACCCGTTTCCCCATTCTGGCTACGAGCGGCCGAGCAACAACGCCATCCGCCGTTTCCAGGATCAACTGCACCAGGCCGGCTACAACGTTACTGTGCGCACCACCCGTGGTGAAGACATCGACGCCGCCTGTGGCCAACTGGTCGGGCAAGTGATGGATCGCACCCGCCGCAGTGAGCGTTATATCGCCGTGCGCGAACTTAACGCCGCCGAAGATTTGCCGCAAATTGCTGTGAATCGAATCTGAGAGAGGACCTCTATGCCCTTGCGCCTCGCGCTGCTGTTGCTTTTTACCGGTCTGATGGCCGGTTGTGTTTCATCGGGCCAGGACAGCCCCATGCAAACCGGCAAAGGCCGTGACGAGGCGCGAATTGCCTATGTGCAATTGGGCTTGGGTTATCTGCGCCAGGGTATGAGCGAGCAGGCCAAGGTGCCGTTGAAAAAGGCGCTGCAACTGGACGGCGATGATGCCGATGCCAATGCCGCACTCGCCCTGGTGTTCCAGGCTCAGGCTGAGCCCGAACTGGCCGAGGCGTATTTTCACAAGGCCCTGGCCGCACGTCCTGCCGACCCTCGGCTGCTGAATAACTACGGCAGCTTCCTGTTTGCGCAGCAACGTTATGAGCAGGCGTCCCGTTATTTCCAGCAAGCCAGCGCCGATAGCCTTTATCCTGAGCGTTCACGCGTATTCGAGAACCTTGGGGTGACCTCGATACGCCTGGGCCAGCGCGACAGCGCCCGCCAGCAACTGGAAAAAGCCCTGCACCTGAACAGTCGCCAGCCACGGGCGTTGCTCGAAATGGCTGAGTTGTCTTACGAAGACAGGCATTATGTGCCGGCACGTGACTTTTACGAGCGTTTTAGCCTGCTCAGCGGGCAAAATGCACGTAGTCTATTGCTCGGTGTGCGCCTGGCGACGGTTCATGAAGAACGCGACACGGCTGCACAGTTTGGCCAGCAACTCGAACGACTCTATCCCGGTACGCCGGAATATCAGCAATACCTGTCGGAGCAATGATGAAAGCGGCGCACCCGGAAGTTGTAGCAGCTAATCGCGTAAACCCAGGCGAGACCTTGCGTCAGGCCCGCGAAAGCAATGGTTGGTCGCTGGCAGAAGTGGCCCTCAAGCTCAATTTGACCGCCACGTCCCTGGGCAACCTGGAAGCCGGCGCGTTCGACAAGCTGCCTGGGCATACCTTCGCCCGCGGCTATATCCGCGCCTACGCCAAATTGCTGGGCATCGACCAGACTGTATTGGTCCAGGAATTCGACCAGTTCACCGGTACCGACTCCCAGGGCAGCAACGTGCATGGTCTGGGCCGCATCGAAGAGCCGGTACGGGTTTCCCACACGATTTTGCGGATTGTCAGCCTGTTGCTGCTGATTGCCGTGGTCGGTGGCGGTTTCGTCTGGTGGCAAGACCAGGCCTCCCAGCGCACCAAGGACCTGACCAGCAACGCCATGGAGCACGTCGAAGTCGAAAGCGCCGACGGCACCACCCAGATTCACCCGCTCGATGAGCCGGAAGACCAGGCGGTTGCCCAAGGGCAGGCCGCCTCGCAAGTGCCGGCTACCACCGAGCAACCGACTCCGGAAGCGGGCACTGCACCTGCAGCCACCGCTGCTGTGCCGGCTCCAACCGTACCGGCTGCCCCGGTTGCCCAGGCGCATACGCCAGCTGCTCCGGCTGCTCCGACGCAGGCCCCAGCGACCAGCGCACCAGTGGCCCCGGCCCCGGCTGCGATTTCGCCTCCCACCACCCCGGCGTTGATCGCCGGTGACGGGCATATCCAGATTACCTTCATCGCTGACTGCTGGACGCAAGTTACCGATGGCAATGGCAAAGTGCTGTTTAGCGGTCTGAAGCGTAAGGGAGATACACTTGACCAAGGCGGCAAGCCTCCTTTGACGCTGCGTCTGGGCTTTGCCCGTGGCGCCCAAGTGGCCTACAACGGCCAGCCTGTGGACGTGGCGCCGTTCACCAGTGGCGAGACCGCTCGCCTCAAGTTGGGACAATAGTCATGCACGGCGAATCTCCAATCAAACGTCGCGTATCGCGCAAGATCTGGGTCGGCTCGGTGCCGGTAGGTGGCGATGCCCCTATCGCAGTGCAGAGCATGACCAACAGCGACACCAATGATGTGGCCGCAACTGTCGCCCAGATCAACCGTCTGGAAGCCGCCGGTGTAGACATCGTGCGGGTTTCCGTGCCGGACATGGACGCTGCCGAAGCCTTTGGCCGCATCAAGCAACTGGTCAAGGTACCGCTGGTCGCCGACATTCACTTCGACTACAAGATCGCGCTGCGTGTGGCCGAGCTGGGTGTGGACTGCCTGCGCATCAACCCGGGCAATATCGGTCGCGAAGACCGTGTGCGCGCGGTGGTTGATGCGGCACGTGATCGCGGCATTCCCATCCGCATCGGCGTCAACGCCGGTTCCCTGGAAAAAGACCTGCAGAAAAAGTACGGAGAACCGACCCCGGCCGCGCTGGTTGAGTCGGCATTGCGCCACGTTGAACACCTTGAACGCCTGAATTTCCAGGACTTCAAGGTCAGCGTAAAGGCCTCCGACGTGTTCATGGCGGTAGAAGCCTACCGCCTCCTGGCCAAGGAAATCGTGCAGCCGCTGCACCTGGGTATCACTGAAGCGGGCGGTTTACGCTCAGGCACAGTGAAATCTGCGGTGGGTCTCGGTATGCTGCTCGCCGAAGGGATTGGCGATACTATCCGCATCTCCCTGGCGGCAGACCCCGTAGAGGAAGTGAAAGTCGGCTACGACATTCTCAAATCCCTGCGGTTGCGTTCCCGTGGCATCAACTTCATTGCCTGCCCGAGCTGCTCGCGGCAGAACTTCGACGTGGTGAAAACCATGAACGACCTGGAGTTGCGCCTCGAAGACCTGCTGGTGCCGCTGGATGTGGCGGTGATCGGGTGTGTGGTCAATGGGCCGGGTGAAGCCAAGGAAGCCCATGTGGGCCTGACTGGCGGTACACCGAACCTGATTTACATCGACGGCAAGCCGTCGCAGAAACTGACGAATGAGAATCTCGTGGATCATCTGGAAAAGCTGATCCGCGAGAAAGCAGCTGAAAAGGTTGCGGCTGACGCAGCGCTGATCGCGCGCGGCTAAGAACGAATTTAAGGATTAGATGTGAGCAAGTCTCTGCAAGCCATTCGTGGCATGAACGACATCCTGCCGGAGCAGACGCCGCTGTGGCGCTACTTCGAGAGCACGGTCGCGCGCCTGCTGGATAACTACGGTTACAAGCAGATCCGCATGCCGATCGTCGAGTTCACCGAGCTGTTCAAGCGCTCCATCGGTGAAGTAACCGACATCGTCGAAAAAGAGATGTACACCTTTGAAGATCGCAACGGCGACTCCCTGACCCTGCGTCCGGAAGGCACCGCTGCGTGCGTGCGCGCGGTACTGGAGCATGGCATCACCGGTGGTGGCCAGACCCAGAAGCTCTGGTACATCGGCCCGATGTTCCGCCACGAGCGCCCACAGAAAGGCCGCTATCGCCAGTTTCACCAGATCGGTTGCGAAGTCTTCAACCTGGACGGTCCGGACATCGATGCCGAGCTGATCGTATTGACCTGGCGCCTGTGGGGCCAACTGGGCATCCGCGATGCGGTCAAGCTTGAACTCAACAGCCTGGGCACCAGTGAATCCCGGGGCCGCTATCGCGAAGCCCTGGTCGAGTACCTGTCCGCCCACCTAGACAAGCTGGACGAAGACAGCCAACGTCGTCTGAAAACCAACCCGCTGCGCGTTCTCGATACCAAAAACGCCGACACCCAGGCCGTACTGGTCGACGCGCCGAAAATGGCCGACTACCTGGACGACGAATCCCGCACGCATTTCGAGGGGCTCAAGGCTCGCCTGGATGCGGCCGGTATTCCTTACGTGATCAACCCCAAGCTGGTGCGTGGTCTCGACTACTACAGCAAGACCGTGTTCGAGTGGGTCACCGACAAACTCGGTGCCCAGGGCACCGTGTGTGCCGGTGGTCGCTACGACGGCCTGGTTGAGCAAATGGGCGGCAAGCCGACCACGGGCGTAGGTTTCGCCATGGGCATCGAGCGGCTGATCCTGCTGCTGGAAACCCTGGAGCAAATTCCGGAAGAAATCTCCCGTCAGGTGGACGTGTACCTTTGCGCCTTTGGCGAGGCCGCCGAACTGGCAGCCCTGGCCCTGAGCGAAAAAGTGCGCGACCAACTGCCGAACCTGCGCCTGCAGATCAATGCCGGCGCCGGCAGCTTCAAGAGCCAGTTCAAGAAGGCCGACAAGAGCGGCGCGCTGTATGCGCTGATCCTCGGCGATGACGAATTGGCCCAGCAAGTGATAGGTTTCAAACCCCTGCGTGGCCAGGGCGAGCAACAGAACATTGCCTTTGATGCGCTCGCCGCGCACTTGGCCACCTGCGTCGTGCAGGGTTGAAGCTGTCGAACAGCCGAATTTAGCGATTAAGGAGTATTGGGGTGTCGAGTACTGATGATGAGCAAATGGCCGAGTTCAAGGACTGGTGGCAGCGTAACGGCAAGCCCCTGGTTACTGGCGGTCTGCTGGCTTTAGTGGTGGTGTTCGGCTGGCAAGCCTGGCACAAATATCAGGCCAACCAGTCTCAAGGCGCCTCGGTCCTCTATCAGCAATTGCTGGAAACCACACTGACGCCGGACGGCAAGCCTGATCCAGCTCAAGTGGCGGACCTGGCCGGCAAGCTGAAAAACGAATTTGGCGGTAGCACCTACGCCCAGTACGGCAGCCTGTTCGTCGCGAAAGTCGCGGTCGACACCGGCAAGCTGGATGACGCAGCCACTGAGCTGAAGGCTATCGCCGACAAGCCGACCAACCCGACCCTGGGTGAAATCGCACGTCAGCGCCTGGCTCAGGTATTGGCGGCACAGAACAAGGCTGACGAAGCACTCAAACTGCTCGACGGCGATGCTGACAAGGCATTTGTGGCCACTCGTGAAGAGCTCAAGGGCGACCTGTTGGTCCAATTGGGTCGTACCGACGAAGCCCATGCTGCGTACCAAAAAGCCAAGGCGGCGCTGTCTGATGAAGCGGCGGTCGGTGGCTTACAAATCAAGCTGGACGACTTGGCCAAAGGGGATGCGTGACGTGATCCGTTGGAAACATGCAGCATTGCTGGCTCTGGCCGTTCTGGCCGCGGGTTGCAGCAGCAACAGTAAAAAAGAACTGCCTCCTGCCGAGCTGACCAGCTTCAAGGAAGAAGTGGTCCTGCAAAAACAGTGGAGCCGCTCCGTCGGTGATGGCCAGGGCGACCTGTACAACCTGTTGCAGCCGTCGATCGACGGCGACAACATCGTGGCCACTGACTCCACGGGCGTTGTCATGGCCATGGATCGCATGAATGGCGACGTGAAGTGGAAGAAAGACCTCGAACTGCCGGTTTCCGGTGGTGTGGGTGTCGGCTACGGCATGGTGCTGATCGGTACGCTCAAAGGCGACGTGGTGGCTCTGGACTCGGCAACGGGTGAAGAGAAATGGCGCGCTCGCGTGACCAGTGAAGTGCTCGCAGCGCCGGCTACCAACGGCGACGTGGTCGTGGTGCAGACCCAGGATGACCGTGTAATCGGTCTGGATGCCGCCACCGGCAACCAGCGCTGGTTGTACGACAGCACCCCGGCGGTGTTGACCCTGCGCGGTACCAGTGGTCCGATTGTGACCAACAACCTGGCCGTTGCTGGCCTGTCGACCGGTAAAGTGGTCGCCCTGGACACCCAGAACGGCGTGCCGGCCTGGGAAACCCGTGTGGCTATCCCGCAAGGTCGCTCCGAACTGGACCGCGTAGTGGACATCGACGGTGGCCTGCTGCTGTCGGGTGAAACCATTTACGTCGCCACCTACCAGGGCCGCGTTGCGGCGCTGGACCTGCAAAGCGGCCGCATTAACTGGCAGCGTGATGCTTCCAGCTACGCCGGTGTCGCCCAAGGGTTTGGCAGCGTCTACGTAAGCCTCGCTTCCGGCACCGTTGAAAGTGTCGACGAGCGTTCCACTACTGCACTGTGGAGCAACGACTCCCTGGCTCGCCGTCAGTTGTCGGCACCGGAAGTGTTCTCCAGCTACGTAGCGGTAGGTGACTTCGAAGGTTACCTGCACCTGCTGAGCCAGGTAGACGGTCGTTTTGTCGGCCGCGAGCGTATCGACAGCGATGGTCTGCGTGCGCGTCCGCTGGTTGTGGGTAACATGCTTTACGTGTTTGGCAACAGCGGCAAGCTGGAAGCCCTGACCATCAAGTAAGCAACTATGCTTGGGGTAAAACCCAGGCGGCCCCGCTTCGGCGGGGCATGCGGCATTTGACTATGCTGCCCCGAGCACCAGCCGCTGCCTTGCAGCGGCTTTTGTATTTTCTGAAATAACGAAGTGGAGAGCCGCATGGTTCCCGTAATCGCCCTGGTGGGCCGACCTAACGTCGGCAAGTCCACCTTGTTCAACCGCCTGACCAGGACTCGTGACGCCATCGTTGGCGACTTGTCCGGTCTGACCCGTGATCGCCAATACGGTGAGGCAAAGTGGCAAGGGCGCTCCTACATTATTGTCGACACCGGTGGTATCTCCGGTGACGAGCATGGCATGGACGAAAAGATGGCCGAGCAGTCGCTGCTCGCGATCGAAGAAGCCGATGTCGTGTTGTTCCTGGTGGACGCCCGTGCGGGCTACACCGCTGCCGACCAGATGATTGGCGAGCACCTGCGCAAGCGCAACAAGCGTTCCTATCTGGTCGCCAACAAGATCGACAACATCGATCCTGAGGCGGCCCGTGCCGAATTCAGCCCGATGGGCCTGGGCGATGCGATCCCGGTCGCGGGTGCCCACGGTCGCGGCATCACCCAGATGCTGGAAATCGCCCTGCGCGACTTCCCCAAGGATGACGCTGAGGAAGAAGAGGGCGAGGAAGAGATCGTTGCCGAAGGTGAGGAAGCCAAGCGCATTCCTGGCCCAAGCGAAAAAGACGGTATCAAGATCGCCATCATCGGCCGTCCGAACGTCGGCAAGTCGACCCTGGTTAACCGCATGCTCGGTGAAGACCGGGTCATCGTGTATGACCAGCCGGGTACTACCCGCGACAGTATCTACATCCCGTTCGAACGTAACGACGAGAAGTACACGCTGATCGACACCGCCGGTGTGCGCAAGCGCGGCAAGATCCACGAGGAAGTTGAAAAGTTCTCGGTGGTCAAAACCCTGCAGGCGATCAAAGACGCCAACGTGGTGATCTTCGTGATGGACGCCCGCGAAGGCGTGGTGGACCACGACCTCAACTTGCTGGGCTTTGCCCTGGAAGCCGGTCGTGCCCTGGTCATCGCGATCAACAAGTGGGACGGGATGACGCCGAGCGAGCGCGATTTCGTCAAGATCGAGCTGCAGCGTCGGCTGTTCTTCGTTGAGTTCGCCGATATCCACTTTATCTCGGCACTGCACGGCACCGGCGTGGGCAACCTCTACGCGTCCGTACAAAACTCGTTCAAGTCCGCGGTTACCCGCTGGCCGACCAACCGCCTCACCCAGATCCTGGAAGACGCGGTTGGCGAGCATGCGCCGCCGATGGTCAACAACCGCCGGATCAAACTGCGTTACGCCCACTTGGGCGGTGCCAACCCGCCGATTATCGTGATTCACGGTAACCAGATCGAGAAGGTGCCCAAGTCCTATGTGCGTTACCTGGAAAACACCTACCGCCGTGTCTTGAAACTGGTCGGTACGCCGATCCGTATCGAGTTCAAGGGTGGCGAGAACCCATATGAAGGCAACAAGAACACACTGACTGACCGTCAGGTGAACAAGAAGCGTCGTTTGATGACTCACCACAAGAAGGCCGACAAGAAGCGCCGCGACAAGAAATAAGCGCCGCTTTGAGTTGTGAGCGACACGCCGCAAGAGAGGGCTCCTTTGGAGCCCTTTTTTGTGCGCGGTGGTTTGTGCCTTGACCCGATGCTTGGGGCAGCTTAAAACTTGGGCCTCACCTGCAGGGGCCTCCGATGATCACCAGCAAGCTGCCGAATGTCGGCACCACTATTTTCACCACCATGTCGCAACTCGCTGCCGAAACCGGGGCGCTTAACCTGTCCCAGGGCTTTCCCGATTTTAATGGCCCTCAAGAGTTGCTCGATGCCGTGGGCAAGCATATCGCCCTTGGCCATAACCAATACGCCCCGATGACCGGCCTGCCCGTGTTGCGCCAACAAGTGGCGGCCAAGATCGCCCGCAGTTATGGCGCCACAGTGGATGTCGACAGCGAAGTGACCATCACCCCAGGCGCGACCGAGGCGATCTTCTGCGCGATCCAGGCGGTCATCCGCAACGGCGATGAAGTCATCGTGTTCGACCCCAGCTACGACAGCTACGAGCCGTCGGTCGAGCTGGCCGGTGGCCGTTGCGTGCATGTGCAATTGAGCCTGCAAGGCTTCGCGCTCGACTTCGACAAGATCAAGGCCGCGCTCTCACCGCGCACGCGCATGATCATCCTCAACTCGCCACACAACCCCACCGGTGCCCTGATCAGCCGGGCCGAGCTGGACCAGTTGGCCGAGCTGATCCGCGACCGCGATATCTACCTGATCAGCGATGAGGTCTACGAACACCTGGTGTTCGATGGCGTGCCCCATGTCAGCGTGCTGGCCCATGAAGAGTTGTATCAGCGCGCGTTCGTGGTCAGCTCCTTCGGCAAGACCTACCACGTCACCGGCTGGAAAACCGGCTACGTGGTCGCACCGCCGGCCCTGACCGCCGAGCTGCGCAAGGTGCATCAATATGTCAACTTTTGCGGCGTGACCCCTTTGCAGTACGCTTTGGCTGACTTCATGGCCGAACACCCGGAACACGTCGAGCAATTGCCGGCCTTTTATCAGGCCAAGCGCGACCTGTTCTGCGACCTGCTGGCGCCGTCGCGTTTCAGCTTTACACGGGTGGCCGGCACTTACTTCCAACTGGTGGATTACTCGCAGATTCGCCCGGACCTGGATGACGTCGCCATGTCACTGTGGATGACCCGCGAACACGGCGTGGCGACCATCCCCGTCTCGGTGTTCTATCAGAGCCCGCCCCAAGGCCAGCGCCTGGTGCGCCTGTGCTTTGCCAAACGCGAGGAGACGCTGCAACACGCGGCGGAGAAACTATGCGTGATTTGACTGCATTACCCGACCTGAATATTGCCTTGGTCCAGACCAGCCTGGTGTGGCATGACCGTCAGGCCAACCTCGAACATTTCGAACTGTTGCTGGAGCAGGCCAACGGCGCCGACCTGATTGTGCTGCCGGAAATGTTCACCACCGGTTTCTCGATGGAATCACAAACCCTCGCCGAGCCGGAACATGGCCCGACTCATCACTGGCTGCAAGCCCAGGCGGCCAAGTACAACGCAGTGATCACCGGCAGCGTGATCATCCAGGCGGCCGACGGCAGCCACCGGAACCGCCTGCTGTGGGCGCGCCCGGACGGTGAAGTGCTGCACTACGACAAGCGTCACCTGTTCCGTATGGCGGGCGAGCACGACCATTACACGCCCGGCGAGCGCCAGGTGCAGTTCGAATTGAAGGGCTGGCGCATTCGCCCGTTGATTTGCTACGACCTGCGCTTCCCGGTGTGGAGCCGTGATGCCCAGGACACCGACCTGCTGCTGTACACCGCGAACTGGCCGGGCGCGCGGCGTCAGCACTGGAACCGCCTGCTGCCGGCGCGGGCTATCGAGAACCTGTGTTACGTGGCGGCTGTGAATCGGGTGGGTACCGATGGCAAAGGCTTTGCCTACACCGGAGACAGCCAGGTGCTGGATTTTCAGGGTGAGACCTTGCTGAGTGCGGGGGAGGCGGACGGGGTGTTTCAGGTGTGCCTGAATGCGGCGGAGTTGGCGGCTTATCGCACCAAGTTTCCGGCAAATCTGGATGCCGATAGGTTCGAATTCACCTGACCAGATCGTTCCCACGCTCCGCGTGGGAATGCAGCCCCGGACGCTCTGCGTCCGCTTTCAGAGTTGTGACGCAGAGCGTCACCGCAGGCATTCCCACGCAGAGCGTGGGAACGATCAGGCCCCTGGATTCCCACCCAGGGGCCTTTTGCATGACCGCGACAGTGCTTACGCCGCCTTCGCTTCCAGCTGGCTCAACGAGCGGTTCAGCGCACTGAACACTGCCTTAAAGCTCGCAGTGGTGATGTTTTCATCGATCCCCACGCCATGCACTGGGCGTTCGCCGTTCACGCGCAGCTCGATGTAGGCCGCTGCCTTGGCATTGGTGCCGGCACCGATCGCGTGTTCGTTGTAGTCCATGATTTCAACTTTGATCGGCAGCGCCGCAACCAGCGCTTCCAGGGTGCCGTAGCCCTTGCCGTTCCAGCGCAGGTTGGTTTCGCCCTGGCCCTTGCCCGAGACTTCCACTTCCACGGTGCTGTTGCCGTTTTCTTCCTGCAGGCGATGACTGACCAGCGCGTACGGGGTGTTGGCTTGCAGGTATTCACGCTGCAACAAGGCGTAGATCTGCGGTGCAGTCATTTCCAGGCCCACACGGTCGGTTTCGGCCTGTACCACTTGGCTGAACTCGATCTGCATGCGGCGTGGCAAGCTGATGTCGTATTCCTGCTCCAGCAGGTAGGCGATGCCGCCTTTGCCCGACTGGCTGTTTACGCGGATCACCGCCTCGTAGCTGCGGCCGATGTCCGCCGGGTCGATCGGCAAGTACGGCACTTCCCACAGCGCGTCGGCTTTCTGCTGGGTAAAGCCTTTGCGGATTGCGTCCTGGTGGGAGCCGGAGAACGCGGTGTGCACCAGGTCGCCGACGTACGGGTGACGTGGGTGCACCTGGATCTGGTTGCACTCCTCGACGACTTTGCGCACGCCGTCGATATCGGAAAAGTCCAGCTGTGGGTCGAGGCCCTGGGTGTACATGTTCAAGGCTACGGTCACGAGATCGACGTTACCGGTACGCTCGCCGTTGCCGAACAGGCAACCTTCGACACGGTCGGCGCCCGCCATCAGGCCCAGCTCGGTGGCGGCCACGCCGGTGCCGCGGTCGTTGTGGGTGTGCAGGCTGATGATCACGCTGTCACGACGGTTGATATGGCGGCCGAACCACTCGATCTGGTCGGCATAGATGTTGGGTGTCGCGCACTCAACGGTGGCCGGCAGGTTAAGGATCATCTTGTGCTCTGGCGTCGGGTTCCACACCTCGATCACTGCGTCACAGACTTCCTTGGCGAACTCCAGCTCCGTGGCGCTGAAGGTCTCCGGGGAGTACTCGAAAGTCCACTGGGTTTCCGGCTGCTGGGCGGCATACTTGACGAACAGCTTGGCCGCGTTGACCGCGATGGCCTTGATGCCGTCTTTGTCCTGGTTGAACACGATGCGGCGGAATGACGGCGACGTGGCGTTGTACAAGTGCACGATGGCCTTTTTGGCGCCGCGCAGGGATTCGAACGTACGTGCGATCAAGTCTTCACGGCCCTGGGTCAACACCTGGATGGTGGTGTCCGCGGGGATGTGGTTGTCTTCGATCAGGGTGCGCACGAAGTCGAAGTCGGTTTGCGACGCGGCCGGGAACGAGGCTTCGATTTCCTTCACGCCGACAGACACCAGAGTCTTCCAGAAACGCAGCTTTTTCGCCGCGTCCATTGGCTCGATCAGCGACTGGTTGCCATCACGCAGGTCGGAGCTGCACCAGATCGGCGCTTCGGTGATGGTCTTCGACGGCCAGGTGCGGTCCGGGATGTCGATGGTCGGGAACGCGCGGTACTTCGAAGACGGGTCTTTGAGCATGCTCATCGGGAAATCCTTTGTAGTAGGGGCCGAGAAAAGGCGGCCTGCCGTAAAACTGTTATTGGGGACGAAGCGTGGGACGAGGCAGATCGATTCAGCCTGGCAGTCGTGCGCTGACGAGGCACAGGCTGCGGTGCTGGCGGAGCTGAATGAGGGTGTGAGAGGTTTTCATAAGCTCAACCCTAACCGCCGGGGTGAAAGATGGCAAGCAGTCGAAAAAAATTGAGATAAGTTCTTCTATTTGGCTGGTATTCGATATTTTGTGGCGGTTATTGATTTGGGGGGTTGTTTTTATTGCGCAGTAGTTATCGGGCGCGCAATTGGGCTGGAAGACCTGGCGCTATCGCGGGCAAGCCCGGCTCCCACAGGGATGCGCGTTCACCTGTGGGAGCCGGGCTTGCCCGCGATGAGGCCGGTAGGTTGAATATTTTTATCAGGGCTGGAACGCGCCAATAAAGATCGCCGGGTCAACCCGCGCATCGTTAAGGCTGATATTCCAATGCATGTGCGGCCCGGTCGCACGGCCTGTGGAACCGACCTTGCCCACCACCGCACCGCGTGCCAGTTGGTCGCCGACTTTCACGTCGATCTTCGACATATGGCAAAACATGCTGATAAAGCCCTGGCCATGGTCGACGAACACAGTGTTGCCGTTGAAGAAGTAATTCCCGGTGAGGATCACCTTGCCTGCCGCCGGTGTCTTGATCGGCGTGCCCGCACCTACGGCAAAGTCCAGGCCCGAATGCGGGTTGCGCTCCTCGCCATTAAAGAAACGGCGCACGCCGAACTTGCTCGACAGCGGCCCGTTGACCGGTTTGTCCAGCAGCAGGTTGCTCGGTGTGTTCGGACTGAAACTGCGGTAAGCCTTGAGCTGAACGGCCAGTTCGCCCTCGATGCGCTTGAGTTGCGCCGGGGCCGGGTTCACCTGGCTTTTGTTCTTCAAGGTGATGTGCTGTTCGGGGTATTTCTTGAAGCCCACCACAAACGGCAAGTTCTTCCCGCCGCTGGTGATGCGCTCGGTGCCGGGTTTGACGGTCAACGGGATCCCGACAATCGCCAGCCAGTTGTTTTGTTCCTTGACCACCAGCACCGGCCGGTTCAGGTAGGTGGCTTTGGGCGCGCTGACCGAAGTGCCGAGGTCGACCACCGCCACGCCACCCGGCACCGGCTTGTTCAGCAACCGCGTGATGTAGCTGTCGGCGTGGGCGTTAAAGGTCAGGCATAACAGCATCAGCAGGCTAAATAAACGTGGCATCAATCAATCCAGTAACGAAAGGGTGACGGGCGTCAGGTGGTTATCTTCCACCCGCACCTGCAATTGGCCTTCACCGAGTCGCGCAGTGAGGCGCTGGCCGGTGTGGGTTTGCGCGGCGTTGCGGATCGCCTGGCCGCGCTCGTCCAGCAGGATGCTGTAGCCACGGCCCAGGGTGGCCAGCGGGCTGACCACCTGCAAGGTCTGCACCTGGCTTTGCAACTGCAGGCGGCGTGCCTTGAGGCCTTCGCGCATGGCGCGGGGCAGGCGTTCTGCGAGGCTGTCGAGGCGCTGGCGCAGCAACGCCAGTTGACGGCCGGGATGTTGGCCGGCGAGGCGGGTTTCCAGGCGGATCAGGCGTTCGCGACGGGTATTGAGGCTGCGCTCGAAGGCGCGGCGCAGGCGCATGTCCAAATCGTCCAAACGCTGGGCCTGCTGGCGCAGACGTTCGCCAGGGTGGCGCAGGCGGCGGGCCATGCCATCCAGGCGCAGGCGATCATGGCTCAGCCGGTTGCGCATCAGCATCACCAGGCGGCGGTGCAGGTTTTCGACCTGACGTACCAGGTGGCTGGCGTCTGGCGCGAGCAATTCGGCGGCGGCGGAGGGCGTGGGGGCGCGTACGTCGGCCACAAAGTCGCAGATCGACACATCGGTTTCATGGCCGACGGCGCTGACGATGGGCGTCACGCAGGCATCTACCGCACGGGCTACGGCTTCTTCGTTGAAGCACCAGAGGTCTTCCAGCGAACCGCCGCCACGGGCCAGGATCAATGCGTCAAAGCCACGGGCGTCAGCCAGTTTCAGCGCGCGCACAATCTGCGGGATCGCTTCGCGACCCTGCACGGCGGTGGGAATCAGTGTCAGTTCAACGTTCGGCGCACGACGGCGGAACACGCTGATGATGTCGCGAATCACCGCGCCGGTTGGCGAACTGATGATGCCAATGCGCCGAGGGTGCGCCGGCAGCGGCACTTTCCGTTCGGCACTGAACAGGCCTTCGGCGCTGAGCTTTTCCTTCAGCGCATCAAAGGCCAAACGCAGCGCGCCATCGCCGGCAGGTTCCACGGTATCAAGGATCAACTGGTAGTCGCCACGGCCCTCAAACAGCGAGACCTTGCCGCGCACTTTCACCGCCAAACCGTCTTTCAACGCCTGGCGCACTCGCGCGGCATTGTTGCGAAACAGCGCGCAACGCACTTGGGCGCCGCTGTCCTTGAGGGTGAAATACACATGGCCGGAAGCCGGGCGGGCGAGGTTGGAGATCTCGCCTTCGACCCAGATATTGGTGAACACGTCTTCCAGCAACACCCGCGCGCGGCCGTTGAGCTGGCTGACAGTCAGGACTTCGCGGTCCAGGCCCAAGCGGGCAAACGGATCTTTAATCATGAGGAGCGATCTTTAATCATGGGCGGCAGTTTATAGGCATTCGCGCAAGGTTTGGCAGAATTGCTCCACCAGCGCACTCGGCGTCTGCGCGCACGCCAAGGCCACGGTGCTGATGCAGTCCGGGTCGGCCAGAGGCAAAAAGTGCAGGTTGGCGGGGGCAATGTCCTGCATGGATTTTGGTAACAAGGCAATTCCGAAGCCGGCCTGGATCAGCTGCAATTGCGTGGTCTTGCGCGACATCACTCGCGCGGCCCTGGGGAAAAATCCTGCGCGCATGCACAGTTCGGCTGACAGATAACTCAAGCCGCCTCGTTGGGGGTGTGGAACTGAAATAAACGCTTCGTCCTTGAGCTGTGCCAGTTCGACAGGCGTATCGCTGCGTGCCAGAGGGTGATTGGGCGGCACCGCCAACACCAGTTGTTCGCTATATAAAGGCACCACGCGCACGCCTTCGCGCTGGCGCAGAACCGGTAAACGTAACAGGCCGACGTCCAGGCGCCCGTCGGCAATTTCTTCAAGCTGCGCCTCGGAAGACAGTTTGACGATATCCATCGATACGCCGGGGCAACGCTGCAGCCAGGTGCTGATGCCGTGCAGCAATGGTCCGCTCATCGGCACAGTGCTCGAATGGCTCAGGCGCAGGGTGCCAAGCTGACCATTGCCAACCTGGGTGGCCATCTCGCTGGCCTTGAGCAGCTCGCTCAGCAGGTTGCGTGCCCTCGGGTAAAAGGCTTCGCCCGCCGCCGTCAGCCGGGGCTGGCGCGCGGTGCGTTCGAACAGTGGGGTTTGCAGTTGGGTTTCCAACTCCTTGATCTGGCGGCTCAGCGCTGATTGCGCCACGAACAAACGCTCGGCGGCGGCGCTGAAGCTGCCGCTGTCGGCGATTTCGACGAAGTAGCGCAGTTGGCGAGTAGATATCACGCGTCATGCCTTTTCGAGATGAGTGGAGGGCTTTGAAGATATTAGTCGCAACGCTCGGCGATGGCTAAAGTGATGACTGTCTCTTTCAAGGAATACGTCATGGGTCCGGTTGAGCTGATGAGCCAGTGGTCGTTCAGTGGTGTCGATTGGCTGGTCATCGGCCTGGGTGTGGTGCTGGCCTACATCGTGTTCGGCATTGCCGGTTTTGGCACGGCACTGGTGGCGGGGCCGATCCTGATTGTGTTTATGCCGCTGTCGAAGATCATCCCGCTGCTGGTGCTGCTGGATTTTGTCGCCGCCTTCGGCAATCTGCTGCAATCGCGGCGAGACGTGAACACGCCCGAGCTGCTGCGGTTGCTGCCGTGCATGGCCATCGGTTGCACGCTGGGGGTGATCTTTCTGCTCAACCTGCATTCGGATCTGTTGCTGCTGCTGATGGGGCTGTTTATCAGCGCCTATGCAATCTACAGCTTGTCGGTGAAGGCGCGGCCCGCTCAGCTTTCCAAAGGTTGGTCGATTCCCATGGGCACCGTCGGCGGGTTGTTTGGTGCATTGTTCGGCAGCGGCGGCTTTTTGTATGCGATCTACCTCAACAGCCGTTTGCCCAAGGACGCGGCGCGGGCCACGCAAAGTGCGTTGATCAGTTGCAGCACAGTGGTGCGCCTGAGCCTGTTTCTGGTCGCCGGGGTGTATGCGGACTTGCCACTGCTGTTGTTGGCGTTGTGCCTGTTGCCGGCGATGGCTCTGGGGCTGTGGTGTGGGCGCAGGTTGACGATGCGCATGTCCCGTGAAGCCTTTGTGCGTTTGGTGACGTGGTTGGTGTTGGCCAGTGGCATTGCGTTGATTGGGCGCTACTTGAGTACTTGACCTGTGTGGGGCAGGGATTAAGCTGCCAGGCTTCAGGGCCTCATCGCAGGCAAGCCAGCTCCCACATCGACTGTGTTCACATCGCATAATGTGGGAGCCGGGCTTGCCCGCGATGGCGGCAGACGCCACACCGCAGGACTCCCATGAACTCCCAAAGCATCCTTGTCCCCAAAATCTCCACCTTGCCCGTCCACGAACCCCGCGCCCGGGCCATCGTGCGTTGGCTGGTGCGCAAGAACATCATCAAGGAAGAGCTGACCACCTGCGGACGCACCGGCAACCGCATGGCCTACGCCCTGGCCGACGGCGCCCGCGCCGTGGTGCTGCACCCCGAAGCGCTGCCGTTCAACGAGCCGATCAATGGCCTGGAGATCATCTACAAGCGCTGCATCTACACGCCGGCCAAGGGCTTTCTCGAAGAAGCCGGCTGCCCCGAATGCCTTAAAGAGGTCGGCGAGGCACTGTTCGAAAGCCTCGAAGACTGGATGCCCGGCCACACCGACAACTTCACCTGCCCGTTGTGTGGGCATGAAGATGACATCAATGGGTTTCTGTTCCTGCAGGAATGCGGGTTTTCCAACCTGGGTTTCATCTTCAACAATTGGGCGGAGGCGGGGTTCAAGCCGAGCTTTATCGACGAATTTGCCGATTGGCTGGACCAGAAGATGAGTTGGGTCAAAGTCGAGCTTTAATCCGATCGTTCCCACGCTCCTGCGTGGGAATGCATCCCGTGACGCTCCGCGTCACCATAGCGCGGGGCTTCAACCTTGCGCAGACCCCGGACGCGGAGCGTCCCTGGCGGCATTCCCACGCGGAGCGTGGGAACGATCCAGCGCTGCAGGTTTTATCCATCTATCAGTATTACCAAGTTTGTCAGAGTTTTACATTGAGCCCGACAGGGTGCATGTATATAATGGCGCGCTTCCATTTTCCCGCTCGGGAGCCCCCGCGATGCTGCGTATCAGCCAAGAAGCTCTGACATTCGACGACATTCTCCTAGTGCCCGGTTATTCCGAGGTGCTTCCTAACGAAGTCAGTCTCAAGACCCGCCTAACCCGTGGCATCGAGCTGAATATTCCTCTGGTTTCCGCTGCCATGGACACCGTCACTGAAGCCCGTTTGGCAATCGCCATGGCTCAGGAAGGCGGCATTGGCATCATCCACAAGAACATGACCATCGAGCAGCAAGCTGCCGAAGTGCGCAAGGTCAAGCGTTACGAAGCCGGTGTGGTGAAAGATCCCATCACCATCGAAGCCGACGCCACCGTGCGTGACCTGTTCGACCTGACCCGCCTGCACAACATCTCCGGCGTTCCGGTACTGCACGATGGCGACCTGGTCGGCATCGTCACTTCCCGTGACGTGCGTTTCGAGAACCGTCTTGAAGTCACCGTCCGTGAAGTGATGACGCCTAAAGAGCGCCTCGTCACGGTCAAGGAAGGCGCCGACAAGAACGATGTGCGCGAACTGCTGCACAAGCACCGCATAGAGCGCGTGCTGATCGTCGACGACAAATTCGCCCTCAAAGGCATGATGACCGTCAACGACATCGAAAAAGCCAAGGCTTACCCGCTGGCCAGCAAGGACGATCAAGGTCGTCTGCGCGTCGGCGCTGCGGTCGGCACCGGTAAAGACACCGGTGACCGCGTTTCGGCCCTGGTGGCTGCCGGTGTTGACGTGGTGGTGGTCGACACGGCCCACGGTCACTCCAAAGGCGTGATCGACCGCGTGCGCTGGGTCAAACAGAATTTCCCTGACGTACAAGTGATCGGCGGCAACATCGCCACCGGCGCAGCTGCCAAGGCCCTGGCCGAAGCCGGCGCCGATGCGGTCAAGGTCGGTATCGGCCCTGGCTCCATCTGCACCACGCGTATCGTCGCCGGTGTGGGCGTGCCGCAAATCAGCGCCATCGCCAACGTGGCTGCTGCCCTTGAAGGCACTGGCGTACCGTTGATCGCCGACGGCGGCATCCGTTTCTCCGGTGACCTGTCCAAGGCCATCGTCGCCGGTGCTTCCTGCGTGATGATGGGCTCGATGTTCGCCGGTACCGAAGAAGCACCGGGCGAGATCGAACTGTTCCAGGGCCGTTCGTACAAGGCTTACCGCGGCATGGGTTCGCTGGGCGCCATGTCCCAGGCGCAAGGTTCTTCCGACCGCTACTTCCAGGACTCTTCGGCAGGCGCCGAGAAGCTCGTACCGGAAGGCATCGAAGGCCGTGTGCCGTACAAAGGCACCCTGAGCGCGATCATCCATCAACTGATGGGTGGCCTGCGTTCCTCGATGGGCTACACCGGCAGCGCCGACATCGAAGAAATGCGCACCAAGCCAGAGTTCGTACGGATCACCGGCGCCGGCATGGCTGAATCCCATGTCCACGACGTGCAGATCACCAAGGAAGCGCCGAACTACCGCGTAGGTTGAGGCTTCCAGCAAAACGTTAAGTAACCGGGGCTGTTCTTTCAGCCCCGAGTTGTTTCTGATTCATTAGACGAGACTGACTTCATGGCCCTCGACATTCACGCCCACCGCATTCTGATCCTCGACTTCGGTTCCCAGTACACCCAGCTGATCGCCCGCCGCGTGCGTGAAATCGGCGTGTACTGCGAACTGCACCCGTTCGACATGGATGACGAAGCGATCCGCGAATTCGCCCCTAAAGGCGTCATCCTTGCCGGTGGCCCCGAGTCCGTGCACGAAGCCAACAGCCCGCGTTGCCCGCAAGCCGTATTCGACCTGGGCGTGCCCGTCTTCGGTATCTGCTACGGCATGCAGACCATGGCCGAGCAACTGGGCGGCAAGGTTGAAGGTTCCGAACTGCGTGAATTCGGTTATGCCCGTGTCGACGTGGTCGGCAAGAGCCGCCTGCTGGACGGCATCGAAGACCACATCGACGCCGACGGCCTTTTCGGCCTCGACGTGTGGATGAGCCACGGTGACAAGGTCACCAAGATGCCGGAAGACTTCCACATCCTGGCCAGCACTCCAAGCTGCCCGATCGCCGGCATGTTCAACGACGAGCGCGGCTACTACGGCGTGCAGTTCCACCCGGAGGTGACTCACACCAAGCAAGGCGGGCGCATCCTGTCGCGCTTCATCCTCGACATCTGCGAGTGCGAAGCCCTGTGGACCCCGTCGAAAATCGCTGAAGACGCCATCGCCAACGTGCGTGCCCAGGTGGGTACCGACAACGTATTGCTCGGCCTGTCCGGCGGCGTTGACTCCTCCGTGGTTGCCGCGCTGCTGCACAAAGCCATCGGCGACCAGCTGACGTGCGTGTTCGTCGACAACGGCCTGCTGCGCCTGCACGAAGGCGAGCAAGTGATGGCCATGTTCGCTGAGAACATGGGCGTCAAAGTGATCCGCGCCAACGCCGAGGACCAGTTCCTCAACAACCTGGCCGGCGAAAGCGACCCAGAGAAAAAGCGCAAGATCATCGGCCGCACCTTCATCGACGTGTTCGATGCCCAGTCCAACAAACTGGACAACATCAAGTACCTCGCCCAGGGCACCATCTACCCTGACGTGATCGAGTCGGCTGGCGCCAAGAGCGGCAAGGCCCACGTGATCAAGTCCCACCACAACGTGGGTGGCCTGCCGGAGGAGATGAACCTCAAACTGGTAGAACCATTGCGCGAACTGTTCAAGGACGAAGTCCGACGTCTGGGCCTGGAACTCGGCCTGCCGTACGACATGGTCTACCGTCACCCATTCCCGGGCCCGGGCCTGGGCGTGCGCATCCTCGGTGAAGTGAAGAAGGAATACGCCGACCTGCTGCGTCGCGCCGACCACATCTTCATCGAAGAACTGCGCAAGGCCGACTGGTACCACAAGGTCAGCCAGGCGTTCGTGGTGTTCCAGCCGGTGAAATCGGTTGGCGTTGTCGGTGATGGCCGTCGTTATGCGTGGGTTGTTGCGCTGCGTGCCGTAGAGACCATCGACTTCATGACCGCGCGTTGGGCACACCTGCCGTATGAGCTGCTGGAGACGGTCAGCGGCCGTATCATCAATGAAATCGAAGGCATTTCGCGCGTTACTTATGACGTGTCGAGCAAGCCGCCGGCGACGATTGAGTGGGAGTGAGCCCACAGCGAGGCATGAAAAAAACCGGCTTTTGCCGGTTTTTTCATGCCCGCGATAAGGGCTTATTCTTGCTGACGTGAACGCTTTGAAGGCATTCATCTGTCGGTGAATCAAACCAGGTTCAAAGCACTTTATTCCTCCCATCTCCGGCATCGACGTTGGCACTTCTCGGCGGGTGCGTGCCTTGCGATAGCCGTGTCTTGCTTGATCACACTGGCGCTTATCTATCACTGGACCGGGTGAAAATTCGGGCCCAAAAGCCGGCTTTCTTTGCTGAAGCCAACGGTGGATGTGGCTCTGTTGTCTCTCTTGCCGGGTGAGTGCCAGGGCCATCAGGTCTCAAAAGGTCTCCCGGATAATGCTCTTGACCTAGACATGGCGAGTCATCCATTCCAAACGCCTTCACGGCAGCCACGGCTTCTACACACCAACGACCAAAATAAGCCCCGCCTTCAAAGTTCTGGTCGCCATAGGTATACCAATAAGGATGCCGATAGCTGACCGCTTGCGGGTCTGATCCGGATTTCGCGCCAGTGCGCACTTCCAGATACCAGTGCTCGACAAAGGCTTTGAGCAGCGGTGCCTGAGAATCTGAGGGCGCATTTACTGCCTTCAACAAACGACCATAGGGTTTGGGATATAGAAGCACGGCTCCTATCTTGCGGTCTGGACTGCGGCTGGCAATGATCCGATCAAGAAGTACGTCTTCGCCATCATTGCCGATCAAGGCCAGCAAGCGATGCCATTGCTCGTCTGGAATGTCGAGTGCGAGTGCCAAGCCGACCAACCAGAAGCAAACGATGTAGTGGTCGTAGTTGACGCGCCAGTGGTGCCGGGTGAATTGCTGCTCTGCAGTCCACACTGCTGCTCCGAGCCGCTCAGCTTCTTCCCAAGCATCTAACAGACCGGGGAAATAATGCGCCAAGTCAGTAATTGGGCATCCGGCTGAGTATTTGCGCAGAATTTGGTGCCAGTGTTTCTGAGCAAGTGTAAATTGGAATTGGGGCGCGTAATTCTGATCACCTGAGTTGTTATCAGCGGCTACAGATTCTTTTTTTATGTAATCGTCGTTGTACTCAATCCACTCAGACCAGTAGCTTATTTCCCCTAATGGTGCGCGAATCATTTAGCGGCCCTTCCTAATAGTTTTGATGTGGCAACTGGATCAGCTACAAATTTTCCATTTTTTTCCAGGACGCCGACAGTGACATTTCCAAACGGGTCTGTATGGACTAGCCATTTTTCGACACGGCCTGCCTGTAGTGCTTTGTTGATGCTATCAGCAGCTTTTTCATTACCGTTGACAGACTCCAGAATCCGATTGTAGTTAGTAGAGCTACCTTGTAACCAATCATCACTCATCTGCAGCCCATCTCGGGTGGGCTTCAGCTTGGACGAGCCAAATTTGTACTCAACAATCAGGTAGTCGACACCAGGCTTATCTACCTTGTACAAATCGTCAATGCCTGTCTGGCCAATATCGGGAGCCCGGCCAATTTTTTCAGCGCCGGGCACCAACGTCTTGATTTGCTCTCCACCCATGATGTCCCCGACGATGCTCTTCTGCGCGTTGGTCATGGCGCGGAAGTCCATCAGCGGGGTGCCGTTAGGGTTGAACTGCCCGCCGCGTGCTACAAGCTTGTCGAATTTGGCGAGGCTCGCCACCTCAGCCATCTTTTCAAGCTGCTGCGCTCCAACCTTGATCCCCGCCTTGGCCAGCGCCACGCCACCTTTCGCAGCCCCGCCCACCCCCGTTGCAATGCTGCCGACCTGCCAGGCGATTTCGCCGATGGCCTTGCCCAATGCTTCGGCGTTTTCGTCGCCGCCGACTTCCAGCGCGGTCTTGATCGTTTCTATCTTAACGTTGAGTTCGTTGACGACGCTGTCGCCAAACTGCTTTCTGGCCTCCGGGTTATTAATCAGTTGGCCAAGGCCGGTAAGCCCTTCGATGGGGTGCGCGACAAATTCGGCGAGGCCCGTGACGTCATTCCAGCCTGACTGGGCCAACCCCTTGCCGATGCCGAACTGGGTCAGAACATCCTGCCGGCCGCTGATGTACGACCATTTGGCAACGACTTTGCCGGCGGCAATCAGGCCTTTTGCTTCGTCATACTCCTTCTTGAACTGCACGATCTGCTGAGTCGCCAGCCAGTTGTTATCCACCGCCGCACCCGCCGCGGTATTGGCGGTGGTCGGGTCGATGGAGGCGCTGGTCGCTGCCAGGCCGGTCACCAGGCTGACGATCAGGTTGCGCTTGGCTTCGCGTTGTTCTTCGCTTTCGTCGGGGCTGCTTTGTGAGAACAGGCCGGTGAGCAGGCTTGATGCCGCCGCGCCTGCCGCGCCGCTGCCGCAACTTTGACTGCTGGCGGCGGCACCGGCGCAGGCGACGATGCCGTGCAGTGCCGCGTGCAGTGGCGAGCCTTCGGTGAGCTCGCCTTTGGCCACCAGGTCGCCGATGTAGCCGGCGCCCCGTTGCTGCACATAATTGACCACCAGGCCTTGCACGAAGGCAGCGTTGCCCGCGCTGATATTGCCGCCTGCAGCACCGATCAGGGCGGTGGTGATCTGGCGATAGGTGCCGCCTGCGCCCCAGTTTTCGGAGATCGCGTTGGCCTGTGCCGAGTACTCCCGCGCCTGGAGCTGCAGTTGCAGGCGCGCAGCGTCACTCATTGGCGTGTCACGATTGTCTGCTTTTGACTGCAGCTCTTTTGCCTGTTGGCGTTTGAGGTCCGCTTCCCTGGCTTTGTTCGCAAGGAAGGTACTGGCTTCGTTGGAGAATGCGCTGACGATCTCAAAACCGGCGCGGATTTCATCTTCGTCGAAGATCGGTTTGAGCGAGTTGCTGCCATCGCGATCACTGGACACATCACGGTTGAGGCTGGCGACGGTTTGTTCAGCGGTCTGGCCGGTGCGTTTCTGCTGCTCGGCGTCGTCGGTAATGACGACGGCACCGCCACTGATGCCGCTGCGTGTCAGGCTGCTTGCCTTGTCGCTGGCGCTGATGGCGATCGGCATATTGGCGCCGATGTTGTTCTCGTTTTTGGCCAGGTCGGTGCCCGGGTTAACCTTGCCGCCAGTCTGCGCGTTGCCCTTCTGGTCCTTGCCGACTTTGTTGTAGCCGCCGCCCAGGCTGACGGTATTGGCGTCGTAATCCGCCTTGTTCTTGATGTCGCGGCTGGTGAGGCTGGATGTGACCAGGCTGTTTTTGCCGTCCTGCACGGCCTTGTCGCTGCTGGCGATCACGCCGCCGACCAAATCGGTGTTGCCCCGCACGTTGATGTCGAAACCGTCATCACCGGCCTTGATGCCTGACTGCTCGGTGACGCTGGCATAGTTGGAGTCGATGTTGGTTGCGCCAAAGTTTGCGCTGGCACCGCTTATCGAGCTCATGCCGTAGCAGAACGGTGGAATACAAAGACTGATGCCGATGCCCAGGCTCTTTTCATCGACTTTGTACGTGTTGGTGTCTTGCAGGCTTTCGATATTAAGATCGCCGCCGACGTCGGCGATGACTTTTTTGCCACTGGCCACCGCCCCCTTAAGCTGCGTGTCGCCGCCGGATGACAGCAGCAACTGGTTGCCAGCCTCCACTTTGGTATTGGTATGGGTCAGCTCGTCGCCGTCGGCCTGGCCCCGGTTTCCGGTGGCACCCAGGTCCAGGGTAAAGCCGTTTCTGCTACCGCCCAGCGAAAGGCCGATACCGATGCTGGCGCTGCTGCCCTTGCTGTCGGTGTTTTGCTGGCTGGTGTTGTTGGCGGCGAGCAGGTTGATGTCGCCGTCGGCCATCAGGCTGGCGTCACGCCCGGCCTTGATCTGGCTGCCTTGGACCGTGATGTTGCTGTCTGCACCTGCGCCGGTCGCGCGCAGGCGCACATCTTGACCGGCGGTGATGGTCGAACCGGCGGCGCTGTCGCTGGTCTGGGTGGTTTTGCTTTCGTTCTTCTTGGTGCCCAGCGACAGGCTGATGTTGATACCACCTGCCGCGCCAGGGTCCATTGCCACCGCCGTAGCGGCGTTGTTACCGGCCAGCAGGACCGTGGCCGCTGCCAGCGCCTTCATGCGCCCGTCATCGGTTTTCTCCGATGCCTGCTTCATCTGCTGGGTGGTCTGGATTGCACTGATGACAGGGTTAGTCACCGTCAGCGTGAACCCGGTCTGTTTGAACAGAGTTTCACGTTCGCGCTTGCTGGTGTTGCGTGCCTCGACGATGTCGACGGTCTGCCCGGTGATGTCGACGTTGCCCTCGGGCGCAGAGACGTGGCTGCCCACTTGGCGATAGCCTTTACCCGCATCGATCAGCACATTGCCACTGGTCGAGCCCACGGTACTGGCCGCCGCCGTCTGACGGAGGGTGAGGTCTTTGACGCTCTGCTGCTGTGTGCCCAGGGTGACCGCGATACCGCCGCCGCTGAACAGGCCGCTTGTCTTCACCGACTTGTCGTGACGTTCGCTGCTGCTCTCGGTCGCCGCTTCGATGTTGATGTTGTTGTCTGCCGCCAGAATGGTCTGGGTGGTGGACACCACGCTGCTGCCGTTCACGTTGATGTCGCGGCCAGCCTGCACATAGGTTTTCTCGGCACTCAGCGTCGAGCCCTGCGCCTGGGTCTGGTTGACGGTGTCGCGTGTGGTGGTGGTCTTGCTGGAGAACAGGCCGTTGCTGCCTTTGAATTTGTGCGCTTCATCGGCGAACTGGGTGTTTTGCGCTGCGGTCAGGTTCACGTCGCGCCCGGCGTCGGCGATGATTGCACCTTGCTGACTGGTGACGCTTGCGCCTCGGGCATTGAGGTCCTGCCCGGCACTGAGGCGCACATCGCCTTGGCCTTGAATGGTTGAGCCGACTTCGGTCTGGCTGGCGTCTTTGCGCCAGTTGCTGCTGTTCCAGCTCACCGATTGCTGATGGGCCTCGCCGACCGTCGCCAGGTTGATGGTGTTGCCTGCCTTGAGCGATGTGCTACCACCTGTGCCGGCGTTGACCACTTGGGCGCCGGTCAGGTTGAGGTCCTTGCCTGCGCTGACGTCGAGGGTGCCGCCAGCGCCGCTGACGAACAGCCCGGCCACCCGTGACAGGTTGGTGCGGGTGCCTTGGGCACTGCTGCTGTCACGACTGCTGGACACGACGTTGACGTTTCGCCCGGCGTTGATGGCGAGGCTGTCTGTCGCGCCGATCAGGCCGCCGAGGTTGTCGAGGTTTTCCCGTGCCGTCAGCGAAACCTTGTCGGCCTGGATGCGGCCGCCGAGGTTTTCGATGTTCTGCGCGGTAATCGCCATCACGCTGCGCCCGGCCAGGCTGCCGCTGTTGACCAGATCACCGGCAATGTTCAGGTTCAGGCGTTGCCCGGCAATCAGCGAGCCAGAGCCGTTAAGGTCGCTTTCCTGCACGCGCACGTAGACCTGCGGCACCAGCACGTTGCGGGTTTCGCCGCTGGCGAGGGTGACTTTTTTCTGTACCAGCCAGACGATATCGCTGGTCAGTTGCGCCATCTGCTCGGGGGACAGCTCGATGCCCGGCACCAGTTGCCATTGATTGGCCAGGGTGACGGCATTGTCGATCAGCGCCCGGTACTGCGCTTCGTCGTTGGCGTAGCCGTCGAGAAAGCGTCGCCCCGTCAGTTGTGCAACCTGTTCGCGAATCAGTTTTTGCTCATAGAAGCCATCGCCGAGACGCTGCTGGGTGAGCGCAGGGTCGACTTGCAAGCGCTCCAGCATGTAATCCGAAGACAGCCAGGTGCGATAGCTGGCGAAACGCGGATCTGTTTCGACCAGGTAATTGCTGGTGGTCTGCGGATGGGTGGTGAACAGGCTGTTATTCGGCAATTCCAGGGACGGCCCCCCGGTGCGAATTTGCTCGGCCACGCCTTGTGCGTTCTGGGTGGTCTGCGCTGCAACCTGAACGATCGGAGCTACTTGAAAGGTACGGGCGGCCGGAGCGCTGACCGTACCGGTGGAAGCGATCTGCTGGCCGACGGCCTGAGTCCCGCGTGCGCTGATCTGGGTGCCCGTGCCGCTGACCGCTGTGTTCTGCGCGAAGACGGTAGGCTGCAGGGAAATATCCTGAATCAGCGGGGCAGGGGTATAGGCTGCGGTGTTCGCGCCTTGCCGGTCGCGACCCTTGCGCTGGATGCGGTAGAAATTGGTGACGCTGCCGCTGTCGACGGTGGTGCGCTGGCCCGACACTTCGGTGTTGGTCAGGCTGGTGACGTCTGCCTGCAATAGTCCGCCGGCGATGATGCGGCTCTTGTCGTTGAGCACGTCGCCGGCGCTGATCTGCATTGTCCCGCCAGACAGGATCTGCGCCGGGGCCGAGGTGGCGATCTGGGTTTCGTTGACGACGCGGGTGTAGTCGTAGCGGTTCCAGTTGTCACGCTGGCCCTCGGGGGTGACCAGGTAATTCACCTCATCGTGGCGCAGGGAGATCTCGTTGGCTTGGTAGCGGTTGGTCGAGCCGGTGAGTTGAAATTCCTGCTCAGGCGTTCGACTGACCTCAACATCGCGCGTGCTGAAATGTTCGTTGGTGTTGCGCACGCTTTGTACGTTCAATGACAGATCGCCAAGCGCTTCGAGGGTCGCGCTGGCATTGGTCAGCAATTGGGCGCGACCCTCGGCGGTGTCGAGCGTGCTCAAGGTCCCGCCAATGGCGAGATCGCCAGCACTGAAGACCAGCGATTGCTCGCGGTTGTTCAGGGTTGCGGTGCCGATATTCAGTGATTCACGGGCTGCTATCGTCGCTGCGGTGCCATTTTCATCGAGGTTGTTCAACGTCGAGGTGGCTATCGCCAGTTGGTCGCCATACAGGCGCGCGGTGCCGAGGTTATTCAGCGTCGCTGCCTGCACGCGGACTTGCTGGCCGTCGATCAGCCCGCGGTTTGTCAGGGTGTCAGCGACGTTCAGACGAACCTGGCCCGCGCTGATTTCGGCGTTGGCGCTGTTGTCGAGCGTCTGCGCGCTGACCAGCAGGGACTTGCCCGCCAGCAAACGCCCGGTGTTGTTGAGCGCTCCGGCGGTGCTCAGATCAACGCCGTTGTTGGCTTGAATCTGCCCGCTCAGATCAAGGCCGCTCTGCACCCTGAACTTGATGTCGCCCAAGCTCAGGGCCCGGCCCGTGCCGCTGTAATAGGCCGCGTTGAGCGACAGCAGCTTGCCCGCAATCAGCGTACCGTCGAGGTTGTTCACCGACTGGCGACGCTGCGCTGTGTCGCGGTCGCGGATGGTCAGGTCACCGGTCGAAGAGATCAGCCCGCTCTGGTTATTCAGCGTCTGGCTCACGCCCAGCAGCAGGCCTTCATCAGTGCGCACGGCACCGGTCTGGTTGTTGAGGGTGTTGACCGCCAGGTTCATGCTGCGGCCTTCAAGGCCCAGGTTGGTGCCCTGGGTGGCGCTGTTGTCGAGCACATCGGTGCTCAGGTTCAACGCGCCTGCACTGCGGACCAGCCCACCCTGATTGATGAGGGCCTGACCCAGTGCCAGCTCGACGTCGCCGAGGCTTTGCAACTGGCCGCCACGGTTATCCAGGCGTGCGCCGTCGACGTGTACGGTTTTCTCGCCAATGATTTGGCCGCCGTTGGTGTTGACCACGTCGCTGGCGGTGAGCAACAGATTGCCCTTGGTACTCAAAAAACCGGTGCTGTTATTGACGCTGGCGCTGCGGATTTCCACGGCATCCTGACCGCTGATGCCTTTGGTGGTGCCGGAGTCGAGGTTATTGAGGGCCTGATTTGCGGTGTCGATAAACAGTTTGCCTGCAGACTGAATCAAGCCCGCCGCGTTACGCAATTCGCCGCTGCGCAAGTCGAGCGTGGCGCGTGCGTCGAGCGTGCCATCGCTGTTGTCAAACAGATTGCTGTTGCTGTTTAGGTCCAGTGCCAGACCACTGATCACACCGCTGTGGTTGTTCACACCTTGCGCCGCCACGGCGATGTCGCCCTGGGCTTCGAGACGCCCTGCGTCGTTGTTCAGTGCGCCATCGGTCACGTTCACCGACAGCCCGGACTGCACCGAACCCAGCACGCCATGGGTGTTGTTGAATTGCCCGGCGATGATCGCCATGCGCTGGGTCGAGGCGAGCGTGCCGCCGATATTGTTCAGTTGACCGAAGCGGGCTTGCAGCGTGCTGCTGGCGCTGAGGGTGCCCTGAGCATTTTCCAGGCGCGCGCCGCTCAGTTCAGCGCCGCCGCTGGCAGCCAGCGTTCCGCCGCTGTTGTCGATCAAATCACTGGCGGTCACCGTCAGCAGGCCGCCGTCGGTTGCAACAACTTTGCCGTTCTGATTATTCAGCGTGCCAACGTTGATCGCCACAGCGCCAGGGCTGCTGACCTGGCCGTTCTGATTGTTGAATTGCTCGCTGACATTGATCTGTAAAGGCTCCAGCCCCGTTTGCAGAATGCGCCCGTATTGATTGGACAGAGTGCGGGCCTGAAGCGTGAGCTGTTGGCCCTGGGCCAGACCTTCATCCAGCACCACGTCGTCAGCCTTGATCGACACGCTGCCATTACTGGCAATGCTGCCTTTGGTACTGCCGAGGTGGTTGGCCTGAATGCCCAGCGAACCCTTGCCTGCGTGTTCGATGCTGCCGCTGCTGTTGTCGATGCGACCGGCGCTGATCCGGGTATTGGTCGCGTTTGAGGCAATTCGTCCGCTACGGTTGTCGAGGGTCGCGGTGGCGTTTATCGAGGTGTCGGCGACGCCGGTCTGCACCAGCTCGCCGCCGACGTTGGACAGATCACTGGCGTTCAGTTGCAGGTTGTCGGCGTTGACGCTGGCGCTGTCTGTGCGCAGGGTTTTTGTCGCGTTGGCCGCGAGGGTCTGGCTGGCATCCACGCGGCTGCCACTGAGATTGCTATCGCCGTTGTTGGCGGTCAGGGTGACATTGCGGCCTTGAGTCTGGCTGCCGCTGAGGTCCAGATCATCGGCCTGGATGCTGACATCGCCTGCCGCCAGGTTTTGACCCTGCGCTTTTACGTGGGTGGCGCGCACCGCAAGGTTGCCGCTGCTGCCTAGTTTGCCGTCCACGCCTGCGCCCGCCGCCAGGCTTGAGCCCTGGGTGCTACGAATCGATTTGGCGCTGAGGGTTGTTTGATTCTGGCTGGCAATCGTGCCGCTGTTGTCGATATCCCCGGAGCTGGTGAGGTTCAAATCGCCCTTGGCGTAAAGTGAGCCGCTATTGTCAACGCTTGTGGCAGTGATACGCGTGGCCGTGGTGCTGCTGATTGTGCCCATGTTGTGCAGTTTGCCGTCTGCGCTGACGACCACTTCACCCGCCATGGCGCCAATTTGCCCGGCATTGCGCATGCCGACACCCGATTCGGTCCCCACCAGCACGATCTTCCCGGCGTACATTCCGCCCAATTGCGCCACGTCGATGCCGACGGCTGGCTTGTCGCCGTCGGCGCCGGCCTGAGGCTTGGCCTGGGTGTTGTCGGCGTTGACCTGATTGCGTCCGGCAGTGACCTTAAGGTCATTGGCCCAGATACCCGCATTGACCTGCACGGTTCGGGCAATCAGATCGGTGTAATCGGCGTCGCGGCTATCAAGGCCCTTGCCCTGAATGTTCAGGGTGCCGCCGTTCACGGTGTAGCCGCTGATGCTGCCGTTTTCCAGCTGCACCTGGCCGGTGCTCAGGGTCGCACGGTTGGCGTTGATGAAGCCGCAACCGTCGCAGGTGATGCCGGCCGGGTTGGCGATGACCACCTGGGCGCGTTGCCCGGCGACTTCGACATAGCCGCGTAACTGGCTGGGGTTGCTGGCGTTGACCTCATTGAGGATGACCCGCGCGCTGCCTTTGGCCATCGCCGCGTTGCCTTCGATCCAGCCACCCAGTTGCGTTTGGGTGTTGGCGCCGCTGTTGTTGAGGATGACGCCGCGCGGGTCGACATCGAACTGATTGTAGGTGTTACGCGAAACCCCGGCCGCGCTGGGCGCTTGAATATTCACCTGCGGCGTGCCGTTGGCGCTTTGAATCACCGTCGGACGCTGGCCGGCTGCGGCGGCCGGATCGGCCACAATCGTGCCCGCCGCCCACGCCGGTACAGCGCTCCAGGACACCAGCCCGAGCGCGATCATCAATGCAAAACGCATCGGCCCGAGCGTTGCCGTGCAGCCTGCGGAGGCGGTGGTGAGGCTGACGCGAGTGCCCGGCGCCTTGACCTGGCTGGTGACGTTCTCCGCCACCACCATCAACAGCCCGCGTGCCTTGTTGAAAACAATTCGGTACAGGTGCTTGTTCATAGCAATTCCATTTGCGGAGCCGGCCCGCGATACAAAAGTTGAAGTTACGGTGCTGTGGCAACCGGGTGAGCTGCAAACCAGGCTCTGGCCTGTTCAGGGATCACACCGATGCCCTGGAATGTCTTGATTTGCAGGCCTCGCTCGTCGCCCCGGTGATACAGCGCGCGACCGCATCGGTTGGCGAACAGGTGGCGCTGGAGGATTCGGGTAAAGGTGGCTGTATGGCCAAACGGTGCGACCCAGTCGTTGAGCCAGAGGCGCTCGCCGCAATTCCAGTCCGCGTCGCTCAATGTCATCGGTGATTGCTGCAAATAGCGCTGTTCCGCTGCCTCATCGACGTTAAGCCAAGAGAGGTAGCACACCGGCTTGCCGTGCTCGCTGCCCAGCACGAATTGGCGATGCTTGAGCGCCGGCAGCAGAAGTGTCGGTAAGCTGTGCAGTGGCGCATCACGGTGAGCGCTGGAGTGCATCCACAACCAAGTGACCGAGCCCAGCACCGCCGCCTCGTTCCAAGGTTCGTCGATCAGGCCGGGCGCCGTGATGTCCAGGGTTTCAAAACGCATGGCATTACCCCTCAGAACGACCAGATGACGGTAAAGTCGCTGGTCACGTTGGCGGTCTTGAAGCCATCGGGCTTCTTGAGCGGCGTGCCTACCGACCAGTCATAAGACAGGCCCTTGTAACCACCACGCACACCCACCACAGCCCCCGCCAGTCTTTTACCAATCAGGAACTTACTGGCCTGACCGCTGACTTCGCCGTAGTCGACACCGGTGTAAAGCTCCTGGCCGGTTTGCCCCAGCGCCAGGCCGACTTCGTTGCGCAGTGTCCAGCCGCGATCGGCAGAAAGAATGTTTTCGCCGTCAAACCCGCGCACGCTGTAGCGTCCGCCAATCGAGAAGCGGTCCTGCGGCACCAACGGTGTGCGGTTCCATTGCGACCGCCAACTGCCGATATAGCGCAGGCGCTGGTCGCTGAGGGCGAATGGCACTTGCAGCTGGGCGTCGGCGGTGATGATCTGCGAGCGGGATGTGCCGGCACCAGAGGCTTCTTCGGGGGCCGGCAGCGAGTCATGTGCGCCGGTACCGCGACGGTAGGCGACGCCAAGGTCCAGAATAGAGGTGCCGATAAATTCCCGGTGATCCAGGCCGAGCTGCCAGCCCGCCATGCGCCGATCCTGGTTGCCGATCTCGGTGTCGTCGATGAAGTTTTCAGAAGACCGTGTCCACAGGCCACCCCACGCCGTGGTCTTGCGCACGGCATCGCGGTAAAGCAGGCGAGACAGGCGCAGATCGTTGGTACGGCTTTCGCCTCGATACTGGTACGTCTGGGTGGCGCCGGCGACCGACTGCTCGTAGTTATACTCGCTGGTGGTGAACGCCAGTTGCCAGTAACCCATCGGCAGCGAGTAGTGGAGCGTATTGCCATTGGAGCCGTGTCGGCCGGACTCGCCGCCGCCCAGGTCGTGGTTGAAGCTGGCGTAGAACAAGTCGTTGAGCGACAGCAGGTTGTCCAGCGACAGCGACACATTGCCCTGATACTTGCCTGTGGATTTGCTGCCCGAGTTGTCGACGGACAGGCTCACGCGGGCCGGAAACTGCTGGCTCCATTTGATCACCACATCGCTTTCGCCGGGCTTGGCATCAGCCGCCAGGGTGGGGGTGATTTGAATGTCGGCGTCGGCAGTGGGCACGCGCTTGAAGTTTTCCAGCGCCTGTTCGATATCGCGCAGGTTAAGCAGGTCGCCGGGGTTGGCAGGCATCGCATTCCACAGGGTGGCGCGACGGCTGGTGCCTTCGGCAAAGCGGATTTCGCGGATGCGCCCCGGCACGATTGTCAGCACCAGAATCCCGCTGTTGAGGTCCTGCGCTTCGGCAAGCACGCGGGTGGTGACAAATCCCGCCTGGATGATCGCATTCTGCATGCGCTTCATCGTCATGTTGATGCCCGCGCCACCCAGGCAACGCCCCACGGCGGGGTCTTCCTCGGGGTTGGCGGCCTTCAGCGCCCATTGAAACTTCTCGGATGCGTCGCCAATCAGGCGGATGTCTTTAATGGCGAAGCAGGGCGCTTCTTTTACAGGAAGACGAGAGCCGCCTTCGTCGAGCGCAGGTGCCTGAAGACGCACATCGGGCCGCGATTCCAATTGATCACGCAGCGCGCGCTCACGCTCCTGCTGACGCAGTAATTCCTCTTCAGGCCCGGCAGCCTGAGCGGTGGCGGTCGTAAAGAGTGTCCACACTGCCAGCGCCGTCAGCGCGAGGTGTCTTGCATTCGTCGACGACAAGCGGGCCAGCCCCACGACATATCGAGAGGGGCCTGGCTTGTGCAGTGGGCAGCGTGAGTCCGCGGGCATTTCACATCCTTGTGATCAGAATCAGAGGCGCAATAAGTGCACGGCCTGGAACGGCAGTGGCACTGAAGAAAATAGAAAAATGTAAGGGTTTCGACGAGCAGAAAATGAAATTTCCTACATTCAGTCATACGCTCTGATGGAGGCTTAGTCCGAAAGTTCCGTGATGGGCAAGGCGACGATAACAACGCTCAGGAATGTGACGATCTTCACGCGTATTGCGAGTGCCGAGGCAAGCGAATCAGATAGTTTGCTAGATCTTAATACCTAGATCGAGCATATCCAAGAATGCTCGCGCCTCCTTAGCGGGGTTGTGCTGATCTTAGGGGCCTCGTAGCGCACGAGGCATTTGCCCTGTTGATGCGGCGCACGGTCTTATGGTCTCGCCAGTGAAATGCCCCGGTAGATCTGACGCCGCTGTCGACGGTGTTGCAGGAGGTTTTCCTACATGCCGTCAGGCTTGCGCTCCAGCAAGGGCTATTTGAACTGAAAGAGGAAAGAAGAGGCAATACGATGAAACGTTGGGAGGTGTACCAGGAAGGCAAACGGTTTGAAGGTGTTCAGGCCCGCGACCATTCCGAGGCAGTGCTTGAAGCATTGCGCAAACTCGACCTTAATGACGAGTCGGGGCTGGACGTGCGGCTGGCCGCGCAGTAATTCGGGAAAAGTCAGCCATGTCGTCCAGCACAAATCCGCTTGTGCTATGCGTGTATAGCTGCACCGTGTATGGCCATGCTGGTAACTTGCATCTGCCTTAATCATCACCCAAGGTGACTAAGGCCTGCTCCGCATGCGGTGCCGAAGTCCTGGCTGAATGGGACGGAGGCGTAGAGATGGTCACCAATCAACTCCAATTACGGAAAAATATGGAACGCAAGTTTTTGCTCCTGACCGATGACCGCACCACATGAGTCATGCAGTGCGTGCGAAAACAGCTTTTCGTTACTGGCATTTCTCGTGGTATCAGCTGAAAAATTAAAATAAGAATATGATTTGTAAAGACTTTTTATGGTGGTTTATGTTCGAGTGGGAATGATTCCTGGCCCGCCCCTGGAATCGTAAATAAACAAAGCCCCGGCATTGCCGGGGCTTTGTTGTTTCAGGGTGCTGGTCAATGACTATCGTGAAAACGTTTCCCACAGCCCATAGGCGTTGAGCCGAACCGCAATTGAGTCAGCGGCATCGTTGGGCGCGTGGGGGTTGATGATCGCCCAGCCGCTGGTGCCGTTGCGATAGGTTTCATAGCGCACGTAGTACGGCTTGCCATCGTGCAGTATCGCCTCTGAGGGGTCGGATTTCAGACGGTAGATGCCTTGATATTTTCCAGGACTGTTGAGAGGGGTCTGGCTTTCCAGAATCTCATTGGCTTCCCACGCTGCCGGGATTTCAGGGGCGTTGGTCGCCGGCAGCATCGCCTGGGAATTGCCCGTTGCAGCCATGCTCGTTCCTGAAACCGAGAGTTCGGTGGACGCCGCTAAAGCGTTGGTGCCCACCTCCGCCGCCGGAACCTGCAGTTTGATCAACGGCATCCCCTTGAGCTTCATGCCCTGGTTGTCCAGGGCCTGGAGCAGTTCGGTCAACGAGCCGTAGACGGTGCCCTTGAGCCGGGGAAACTGGGTCGCATCAATAAAGTAACCATTGTCGGCGGTACTCTGGAGGGTACTGCGCACCAACGCGTTGAGCCGGTTGCGGTGGATCAGTGTCAGTACCGACTGGGTTTGCTCCAGAAGATAATCGCCGGGAGTTTTGAGTACACGCTCAATCTCCTGCGCATTGAATGCGTAACGGTGTGGCAGCGCCACTTCCGTCACTGGCACCTGCAGGGCGAAGTCCGTGTCCAGAACGCCCGGCTTCGGATGCCGTGGAGGTATAGCCCCGGCGTTATTTACCACTTTGGGACCCAGGCGCATTTTGATCGCGGGGCTGGCGGCATTGAGTTCCTCAACGGTGCGCAGGCTGATACCACCGTTTATTTCACTGATACCGGCTACCCCCCGGAATGTGTTGGTATTTTGTGCTTCAGTCAGCGCCACCCATTTGCCGACGCCGTTTTTAAGTTGGTCCAGGCGGATGATTTCGCTGGTCAAAAAGTTCTTGGCCATTTGCTCATCCACCACGACAGGGAAGGACTTGTAGTTGGCCAGGCAGCCAGTGGCCTGGACGCGTATCCCGTAATCCCTGGCAGCGGTGAGCAGCGTCTGGGTGTTGAAGCGTACAGGCAACTGACCGTCCATCTCACGCAGATAGACTTGCAGGTTGTCGGACAGCTCCCCGGTGTTGGCAAACGTATCGAGGTCCAGTTGATGCAGGTCGTTGAACAGCCGGTTCAGATACAGCGTCTTGACCCCTTGTCGCGCCAGGGCGGGCATGTCCTTGATCAGGAGGTACAAGCTGGCGACGCGGCCGGGGCTTTCAGCGACCACCAGGCCTGACGTGGTTTTGAAGACCTTTTCGATCAGCTCGACGGAGGACATTTCTGGCGTGAGCGTGGGAAGAGCAGGACGTTCAGGCAAGGTATGGATGAAAAAAGGCCGGGAAAAAAAGTTACGCGCCGCGGTGAGTATTCCAGTGCGCGCCGGGTTGATTGAGTAATCTGACATATAGAACTCAGTAAAGCCGCCGTCAGGCTTGGGGATGCGCTTGAAGCGATCATCCCTGCCGCCCATTGCGATCTCAACCTCGTAGTTTTTGAGGTTGTTGAGGTCGTAGGGTGTGCTCAGGCTGGAGTGTGAGTGCCTGTAGGTGGGTGATCCATAGGCGGTTGGCATGGTTTCTTTGGCCACGGCTGAGTCCTCGCTTGCCGTGATCGTGTCGACAGGGGTGCCTCCCCTGACGGTGTCGGAGGGGCGCGGGGCGAGTTCCCACTCACCTGCGGCGTTCAGTCGTACGGGGCGTGAGCCGTAAAAAGCGTGAGGGTTTTGCGGATCAATGATCGCCCAGCTTCCATCGCCATTGACGTCGGCTTCGTAGCGCACGTAATAGACGGCATCCTTGAATTTGATCACGGTCGAAGGGTTGGATTTGACGCTGTAGATATTGCGATAGCGTCCTCCTTCACTCATCGGCGTAGCCCCTTCCAAGCCTTGCTGGCGTTTCCAGGCTGTGGGTATTTGAGGTTCTGGCGCAGCGGGTTCCACGGGGCCTGGCAACGGAGCTGTTTCTCCGCTCGTCGCTGCCACGCTCGGCGCGTCGACAGGATCAGGTTGCAACGCCTCTTTATACGTGGCCATTTCGGCCGCCTCTGTGGCATCGACCTCTGCGCCCACTTCGGTGATCGGGCCAGGCCCGGTCAGGGCCACCACGTTGAACAGCATGGCGATGCCGTTAAGCACGGCCGCCGTCACGCCGGCCTTGCGCTCTGCGCGAGTGCGGCCATTGACGGCCTGATCGATATTCAGCCCCGTGAGCGCAATGCTGGCACCCAATACCGGCAATGCCACCACCCAGCCGATTGCCGCCATTGGGCCGAACACTTTCAAACCGGCACTCAGGTAGCCTATCCAGAGTTTCTTTTGCAGCTGCGTCTGAGTGGTCAGCAGTTGCTGCGCCTCGTCGTACATTGACCAGCGGGTACGATCCCTCAGCCAGGTGAAGGCATCGGCGGTGATCGCCTGGTTTTTGCGATTGATCAGATGATGGTCGGACTGGCCCCAGGTGCCGACCAGGCGATTCATCAAGTCGGTGAGGTTGTCCTGCATGGCCTGGCGGTCAGACAGCGGAAAGTGACAGAGGAAGGCACTGCGGCTTTGCTCATTGTTCAGTTTGCCCAGAACCCACCAGTGCATGTCTGCCGGGGTTTCGAGTACTTGGAACGCTGGGGTGTCACCGGGGGTATAGAGAATCTGTCGGCCCTTCGGGTCGACGATGCGCAGCAGGTTGAACGCCACATGGCCGTCCACGTCCAGGGCATAGACCTGCAGGCCTTGGGTGGGCGTCTCTTCGGTCTGCAGCATCTGGCGGGTAATCGGCCACGTTACATTGGAGGCGACTGCGCTGATGCAGGTCTGGAAGTCGTCGGCCGTCAGTTGCTTAACGTCGAGAGCCTGGATGGCCTTGCTGAGGAAGTTGCACTTGGCCAGGACGCGAAAGTCGTCGGCATGGGTGTGCCAGAAATCATCCAGTGTATGGGTATACAGGCTGTCGAATTGCAGGTTCCAGAAGTCTTTCAGCACCTCATTGCCATGCAGGTGCACTTCGTTGGTTTCGTTAAAATCGCCATACACCGGGCCTTGGGTGTAAAAGCCTCCATAGAGGTCGAGCAAGTCGGCATTGTCGACGTCGGTGGCGCGAAAGCGCCGAATCACCAACTGTGTCAGGGTGGTCGATTCGTAGGGTTTTTCCAGAATGTGCTCCCAGCCGGTAAAGGTCTTGGTGCTGCTCTGGGCGGACTTGAATCGATGGTAGTAAACATCGTCCGGATCCAGGTCTGTCACGCCGTGCTTTTTCAGGATGCCGCAGGCGGTTTCATGGGCGCTGTCGTGCAGGCTGGGGCATGCCTGCACCACTTGGGTGGCCAAGGCCTTGAGGGCCGCCTTGTCGGCAGCGTTGGGCAGGGAGTTAGCGGTACTCATGGGACTCATCCGTCGATAAAGAACGGCGAGGGTCCCAAAGTTGCAAGGGTGTCAGGTGCTACATAGTTAGATCAGCCGTCACCGCCGGGCAATATCCGA
This sequence comes from Pseudomonas sp. 58 R 3, assembly GCF_900006605.1. NCBI lineage: Bacteria > Pseudomonadati > Pseudomonadota > Gammaproteobacteria > Pseudomonadales > Pseudomonadaceae > Pseudomonas > Pseudomonas sp. 58 R 3. The sequence continues at coordinate 63,337 of NZ_CVTT01000059.1, forward strand.
AAAGTAAAACTTATCCAGCGTATGCCGCGACTCGGTGTACTCGAACTGCCTTCCATCCTGCAAAAACGTCTGGTTGCTCACCACAATCACATGGCTTTGCCCATCCAGATCCAGATGCGCCTGGTCGTCCTTGCTGCGCGGCAGGGCTTCGATGGTGCGTTGTGCGTAGCTGATCTGCAGCTCCAGCGTCTGTTCGATAAACGCATAGATCGACTGCTCGGCGATGTCGCGGTCCAGGCCTGGAATCAGGTCAGCCACAAAGTGGTTGATGTCCAGGATCACCCGTTTGCCGCCAATGCGCCGTACCCGTTTGATGCGGGTAATCAAGGTGCCGGGGGCGGCTTCGATGTGTTGCAGCAGCGTGCCTTCGAGCGGGAACTGGCTGAATTCGACCACCTCGGTGCGTACGTCATCGCCCAGGTCAGCGTGGGTTTCGTGGAAGCTGACGATGCCGCCCAGTTGGAACTCGATGGGGTTGGGCGACAACACAAAGGTGCCCTTGCCGTGGATTTTTTGCGCAAACCCACGCTCCTGCAACTGCTCGATGGCGCGGCGCACCGTGCCACGGCTGGCCTGGTAGGCGTCCATCAGTTCGGTTTCAGAGGGAAGGCGCGTACCGCGTTGCAGGCGTTCAGTGGTGATGCTGGCAAGCAGATCCGTATAGATCTGGTTGTATTTGCTCATGGGGATGGCTCTGTGCCGGCTTGATGAAGGTGAACGGCGCGTTCAAGGCAGGAACCTTAGTGGCAGAGGTGGGCTTTGTCCATTGGACCTGCGTGGAATCAGGGAAATGTCTGACTTCCAATTCGGAAAATTAAACTTAATGTAACTCGTACAGACGAGTTGTTGATTTAACTCGTACATACGAGTACTTTTGGCCACGGCGTGCTGCCAATGACTGCCCTCAAATAAAAAAACCAAAGTGGAAACCAAGCATGAGCCACGACTATTCCAATATTGCCCGCGAGATTCTCGAGAACCTCGGGGGCAGCGACAACGTTGAGCAAGCCGCCCATTGCGTGACGCGCCTGCGCCTGGCGCTCAAGGACCCGAGCCTGGTCAACGGCAGCGCGTTGAACCAGGTCGATCTGGTCAAGGGCTCGTTCTTCACCGGTGGCCTGTTCCAGGTGGTGATCGGCCCCGGCGAAGTGGAAAAGGTCTATGCCGCCCTGCGTGAGCAGACGGGGCTTGCGGCTTCGACCATTGCCGACGTCAAGCAGAAGGGCGCCGACAAGACCAACGCCATGCAGCGTCTGGTGCGGGTATTTTCCGACGTGTTCATGCCGATCCTGCCCGCGCTGATCATCGCCGGCCTGTTGATGGGCGTGAACAACCTGATGGGCGCCAAGGGCATGTTCATCGAGGGCCAGACGCTGCTGGAGGCGTATCCGAACCTGGATGGCCTGTGGAGCCTGATCAACCTGATGGCCAATACCTCATTCGTGTTCCTGCCGGCGCTGGTGGGCTGGTCGGCGGCCAAGCGTTTTGGCGGCAGTGAAATCCTCGGCATCGTGCTCGGCCTGATGCTGGTGCACCCGGACCTGCTCAACGCCTGGAACTACGGCAAGGCCGTGGCCGGGCTCGATGGCCAGAGCCTGCCGTACTTCGATATTTTCGGTTGGTTCAAGATTGAGAAGGTGGGTTATCAGGGGCAGATCCTGCCGATCCTGATGGCGGCCTATGTGATGAGCGTGATCGAGAAATGGCTGCGGGCTCGCGTGCCTAATGCCATCCAACTGCTCGTGGTGCCGATCACCACCATCGTGGTCACCGGCGTGCTGGCGCTGGCAATCATTGGCCCGGTGACCCGTCACCTCGGCATCCTCATCACCGAAGGCGTGGTCACCCTGTTTGACCTGGCGCCGATGGTCGGTGGGGCGATTTTCGGCCTGTTGTACGCGCCGCTGGTGATCACCGGCATGCACCACATGTTCCTCGCCGTAGACCTGCAACTTATCTCCACCCAGGGCGGCACCTTTATCTGGCCGATGATCGTGATGTCCAACCTGGCCCAGGGCAGCGCCGCACTGGGCGTGTTCTACATGACCCGCAACGCGCGGGACAAAAGCATGGCCTCGACCTCGGCGATTTCCGCTTACTTCGGCATCACGGAACCGGCGATGTTCGGCGTGAACCTGCGCTTCAAGTTTCCGTTCTATGCCGCGCTGCTCGGCTCGGCGCTGGGCAGCATTTTCCTGTCGCTGAACAAGGTGACGGCCTCGGCCATCGGCGTGGGTGGCTTGCCTGGGTTTATCTCGATCATTCCGCAGTTCATCCCCAGTTTTGTGATCGGGATGGTCATCGCCATGGTCGTGCCGTTTGTTCTGACCTGTGCGTTGAGCATGAAGATCGTTCGGCCGGGATATCGGGTCGCCTGATCGACCGCTTTCGCGGACAAGCCAGCTCCCACAGGTTGGAATGCATTGCAACTGTGGGAGCCGGGCTTGCCCGTGATGAGGCCCTCAAAGCCAGCCCACAACTCAATTGAAGGAACCCACCATGCAAGCCTGGCAACACTCGGTGATCTACCAGATCTACCCCAAAAGCTTCCACAGCCACGCGGGTAACGCCACCGGTGACCTGCTGGGCATCGTGGACAAACTCGACTACCTCAAGTGGCTGGGTGTGGATTGCCTGTGGATCACCCCGTTCCTGCGCTCGCCGCAACGCGACAACGGCTATGACATCAGCGACTACTACGCCATCGACCCCAGCTACGGGACCATGGCCGACTGCGACCTGCTGATCAGCGAAGCGGCCAAGCGTGGCATCAAGCTGATGCTCGACATCGTGGTCAACCACACCTCCATCGAGCATGAGTGGTTCCAGCAGGCGCGCAGCAGCCTCGACAACCCGTACCGTGACTTCTATATCTGGCGCGACCAGCCGAACAACTGGGAATCCAAGTTCGGCGGCTCGGCCTGGGAGTATGAAGCGCAAACCGGCCAGTACTTCCTGCACCTGTTCGACCACACCCAGGCTGACCTCAATTGGGACAACCCCAAGGTGCGCGCCGAGGTGTTCAAGTTGATGCGCTTCTGGCGTGACAAGGGCGTGGGCGGCTTCCGCCTGGACGTGATCAACCTGATCTCCAAACCCGCCGATTTCCCCGAAGACCACAGCGATGGCCGGCGCTTCTACACCGACGGTCCGAACGTGCATGAATACCTGCAGCAAATGCACCGCGAAGTCTTCGAAGGGCACGACCTGATCAATGTCGGCGAGATGTCATCCACCAGCCTTGAGCACTGCATTCGTTATTCGAATCCGGCGTCCAAAGAGCTGTCGATGACCTTCAATTTTCATCACCTGAAAGTCGATTACCCGAACCTGCAAAAGTGGGTGAAGGCCGACTTCGACTTCCTGCAACTCAAGCGGATTTTCTCTGACTGGCAACTGGGCATGCAGGCCGGTGGCGGCTGGAACGCACTGTTCTGGTGTAACCACGACCAGCCGCGGGTGGTCTCGCGTTTTGGCAACGACGGCGAGTACCGTGTGGTCTCGGCCAAGATGCTTGCTACCGCGCTGCACTTCCTCCAGGGCACGCCGTATGTGTACCAGGGCGAAGAGCTGGGCATGACCAACCCGGGTTTCGACAAGATTGAGCAGTACCGTGATGTCGAGACCCTGAACATCTTTCGCCTCAAGCGTGATGCCGGTGAGTCCGAGGCGTCGAGCATGGCGGCGATCATGCAGAAGTCACGCGACAACAGCCGCACGCCGATGCAGTGGAACACCCAGGCCAATGCCGGTTTCACCCGTGGCGAACCGTGGATCGGCATCCCGGCCAACGCGGCGCAGATCAACGTCGAAAGCCAGTTGGATGACCCCGATTCGGTGCTGCATCACTACCGCGCACTCATCGCCATGCGCCGCAACGAACCGCTGATCCAGAACGGAGTTTATCGCCAGTTGCTGCAGGACCACCTGCAAGTCTGGGCTTACCTGCGCGAAGGCCAGGGCGAGCGCTTGCTGGTGCTGAACAACTTTTATGGCAAGCCCTGCGAAATCCAACTGCCCGAAGGCGTCATCAGCGCGGCCAGCGAGCAACGCCTGCTGATCAGCAACTACCCCGACTGCCCTGTGCGTGCGAGCACGGTGCTGTTGCGCCCGTATGAATCGTTTGTGTTGCACCTCAAGGACTGAGACCCGCTGCAACCCCCGTATGGGAGTGCGGGGGCGCTTCACCCAAAAACATAATAAAAATACCGGAGTGCTTCATGAAAACAACAATAAAGCTGGGCCTCATTACGTCATGCCTTACTGCACCTTTTGCCGTTCAAGCCCTGGAGTTTGCCGGCTATTTGCGCAGCGGCGCGGGGACTTCAACGGGCAGTGGCAAACAGCAATGTTTCCAACTGCCGGGGGCGCAATCCAAATACCGTCTGGGCAACGAATGCGAGCAGTACGCCGAATTCGAATTGCGCCAGGACCTGCTGACCCTCGACGACGGCTCGGTGCTGAGCGTCGATGCCATGGCCTCGTTGTACAACAAATACGACCGAGCCCTGAAGTTTCAGGGAGAAGACAACGGCTCGGCGCGCATGCCGCAGATGTATGCGCAGTGGTCCAACCTGCCCAGCCTTAATGGCGGCTCGGTGTGGGCGGGGCGCCGTTACTACAAGCGTAACGACATCCATATCTCCGACTTCTACTACTGGAACCAGAGCGCCACGGGCGGCGGTGTCGAGGACGTCAAAATCGGCGACCTCAAATACAGCTACGCCCTGTCGCGCAAGGACAACCTGTACCAGAAGGAATACGCCACCCGTCACGACTTCAACGTGGCGGGCTTCAAGACCAACCCCGGCGGTGAGCTGGAATTTGGCTTGAGCTATATAGAAAAAGCCGGTGGGCGTGAGGCCAACAGCGGTTGGGCGATCACTGCGCAGCATGTGCAAAAAGCGTTTCTCGGCGGCAAGAACAAATTCGCCTTGCAGTACGGCGAAGGCCCCGGCACGGGCTTGGGCTATACCGGCGATACCGCCTTGGACAAGAGCAGCAAAAGCTACCGCGCCGTGGAGTTTTTCGACTGGCAGGTAACGCCGCGTTTCGGCGGGCAGGTCGAGGCGGTGTATCAGAAGGATATTCGCCCCGGCAGCCAGGACCAGACCTGGATGTCCATCGGCGTGCGCCCGGCCTACGCCATCAGCGAACAGTTCAAACTGGTCACCGAGCTTGGGCATGATCAAGTCGAGGCTGCCGGCGGCACGCGCAAGCTGAGCAAATTCACCTTCGCCCCGACCTGGTCGCCCAACGGCCCGGATTTCTGGGCACGGCCGGAAGTGCGGTTGTACTACACCTATGCAAGCTGGAACGAAGCGGCCAAGCGTGCGGCGAATGAACTGGCGGCGGGCTCGGCGTTGTCCGACACCGGCGCCTACGGCACGGCGCGGCATGGCTCGAACGTGGGTGTGCAAGTCGAATACTGGTGGAAGTAAACCTTTGGGTGTACACGAACCAAATGTGGGAGCGGGCTTGCTCGCGAATACGGTGGGTCATTCAATACATGTGCTGCCTGATACAGCGCTTTCGCGAGCAAGTCGAATCGTCGCACCGCCGCTGCCACATTGGATCGTCGTCAGCTTTGGGTTCTGCATTCGCCCTATGATTTTTACAGAACAAAACAGCAGGTGAAGTCATGACCACAACTCAACCCCTGGAACTGCTGGCGCCCTTGTCCGGGGTACTGCTGGCCCTGGACCAGGTGCCTGACCCGGTGTTTGCCAGCCGCATGATCGGCGACGGCCTGTGCATCGATCCCACCTCCCAGACCCTGTGCGCGCCATTGGCCGGGGTGATCAGTAATATCCAGGACACCGGGCATGCGGTCAGCGTCACCGGCGACAATGGCGTACAGGTGCTGATGCATATCGGCCTGGACACGGTGCACCTGGCCGGCAAGGGCTTCACCCGCCTGGTCGAGGAAGGCCAGCGGGTCGAGGTCGGGCAGCCCCTGATCGAGTTCGACGCCGACTACGTGGCGCTTAATGCGCGCAGTTTGCTGACCTTGATGCTGGTGGTCAGCGGCGAGCCCTTTGTGTGGCTGATGCAGGGCAGTGGCGCGGTGGGCGTGGGCCAGCCGCTGTTGCACGTCTCACCCGGTGAGGCCTCTGGAACCACGGGCGAGGAGGCGGGCGACGCACTGTTCTCCAAACCGCTGACGTTGCCCAATGCCAACGGTTTGCACGCACGCCCGGCCGCCGTACTGGCGCAAACGGCCAAAGGTTTCAACGCCAGCATTTACCTGCACAAGCAAACCCAGAGCGCCAACGCCAAGTCATTGGTGGCGATCATGGCGCTGCAAACCGTGCAGGGCGATACCTTGCAAGTGAGTGCGGCGGGAGAGGACGCCGACGCCGCCATCAAGGCGTTGGTAACCCTGCTGGCGCAAGGTTGCGGCGAGACGGTCGAGGAGTCTGTTGCGCCGGTTGAAACACAGCCGCCCGAGTCATCGGCGACCTTGTTGCGCGGCGTATGTGCCTCGCCCGGCTCCGCGTTTGGCCGGGTGTTTCAAGTGGCGGAGCCTGAGCTGCACATCGAGGAAAAAGGCGCGGGTGAATCGGTTGAACACGCCGCACTGACCCGCGCCTTACTGGCAGCCACCGAAGCGCTGCAAGTGTTGCAAGACAAAGCGGTTGGCAGCGCCCAGGCGGAGATCTTCCGTGCCCATCAGGAACTGCTTGAAGACCCGACCCTGTTGGAGCAGGCCCATCGCCTGCTCACCGAAGGCAAGAGCGCCGCCTTTGCCTGGAACAGCGCCACGGCCGCGACCGCCAAGCTGTTTCTCGGCCTGGGCAGTGCGTTGCTGGCTGAGCGCGCAGCGGATTTGGCCGATGTTGGCCAGCGTGTGCTGAAGTTGATCCTTGGTATTGAGGACAGCGCCTGGGAATTGCCGGATCGTGCGATCGTGATTGCCGAGCAACTGACCCCCTCGCAAACCGCCGGCCTCGATACGGGCAAAGTGTTGGGGTTCGTCACCGTCGGCGGCGGCGCTACCAGCCATGTGGCGATCCTGGCGCGTGCCCTTGGTTTGCCGTCGTTGTGCGGCGTTCCGGCACAGGCACTGGCGCTGGCCAACGGCAAGCAGGTGCTGCTCGATGCCGACAAAGGCGAGCTGCACCTGGAGCCTGACCTGGCCGCTGTCGAACAACTGGCGGCTACGCGCAAGCAACACATACTGCGACGTGAGCGTGAAGTGGAGCAGGCCGCCTTGCCCGGCATCACACGCGATGGTCATCACGTCGAGGTCACCGCCAACGTCGCCTCGTTGCAGGAGGTGGAACAAGCCCTGGCCCTGGGCGGTGAAGGCGTCGGCCTGCTGCGCTCGGAGTTCCTCTACCTGGACCGCAACCGCGCGCCCAGCCCCGAGGAACAGGCCGGCACCTACAGCGCCATCGCCCGAGCCCTGGGCACCCAGCGCAATCTGGTGGTGCGTACCCTGGATGTGGGCGGCGACAAACCCTTGGCCTATGTGCCGATGGAGCGCGAGACCAACCCGTTCCTCGGCTTGCGCGGTATTCGCCTGTGCCTTGAGCGCCCTCAATTGCTGCGTGAGCAGTTCCGCGCGATCCTGGCGAGTGCCGGCTTCGCACGGCTGCATATCATGCTGCCGATGGTCAGCCTGCTGTCGGAGCTGCACCTGGCGCGCAAGATCCTTGAAGAGGAAGCCACGGCGCTGGGCCTTACCGAGCTGCCGAAGCTGGGCATCATGATCGAAGTACCGTCTGCGGCGCTGATGGCGGATGTGTTTGCGCCGCATGTGGATTTCTTCTCCATCGGCACCAATGACCTTACCCAATACACCCTGGCCATGGACCGCGACCACCCGCGTCTGGCCAGCCAGGCCGACAGCTTTCACCCGTCGGTGCTGCGCCTGATTGCCACCACGGTCAAGGCCGCCCACGCCCATGGCAAGTGGGTCGGCGTGTGCGGCGCGTTGGCGTCTGAAGCACTGGCGGTGCCGGTGTTGATCGGGCTGGGCGTGGATGAGCTGTCGGTCAGCGTGCCGTTGATCCCGACCATCAAGGCCACCGTGCGCGAGCTGGACCTGGCCGACTGCCAGATCATCGCCCGCCAGGTGCTCGGCCTCGAAGAAGCCGCCCAAGTCCGCGAGGCCCTGCGCCTGTACCACGCGGCCACCGTTGAAACCTCACCTGTCGTGGAGCACTGAGCATGTTCGAGAAATTGCAAAGGGCGTTCTGGAAGGCCCTGACCCCGGATCTGATTGCCGAAGCGGTGGTGCCGCCGGCGCAGGGCCTGTTGTCGACCGAGGTGCTGAACGCATTGGGCGGTGTGGATAACCTCAAGTCGCAACAGCGCGTGGCACTGACGCGGGTGCGGGTGCAGTTGCAGGATGCGGGGCGGCTGGATGCGCAGGCGCTGAAGGCGGCAGGTGTTGCAGGGGTGATGGTGTTGGGCGGCGGCGTGGTGCATTTGCTCACTGGCCTCTGAAGCCAGGCGCAGATCAAAAATGTGGGAGCGGGCTCGCTCGCGAAGGCGGCGTGTCAGGCTATATATCTGTTGCTGATACACCGCCTTCGCGAGCAAGCCCGCTCCCACATGAGTCTTAGGGTGTTTGGGAGACTGGGTTTACAACTGCGGGTTATCTTCCGGCGGCTTGGTCTTGTCGATACCCGGCACATGCAGATTGCCTTCGACCACCTGGTTGCCTTCCAGCTGCGGCTGGGTCACCCAGGTGAGAATGTCGTAATACCGGCGGATGTTCGCGACAAAATGCACCGGCTCACCACCGCGCGCATAACCGTAGCGGGTCTTGCTGTACCACTGCTTCTGCGACAGGCGCGGCAGCATCTTCTTCACGTCCAGCCACTTGTTCGGGTTCAGGCCGTCTTTCTTGGCCAGCGTGCGCGCATCTTCCAGGTGGCCGGTGCCGACGTTATAGGCGGCGAGGGCGAACCAGGTGCGGTCCGGCTCGGCAATGCTGTCGTCCAGCTCATCCTTGATCTTGGCCAGGTACTTGGCGCCGCCCATGATGCTTTGCTTGGCATCCAGGCGGTTGGACACACCCATTGCCTGGGCCGTGTTCTGGGTCAACATCATCAGGCCGCGCACGCCGGTCTTGGAGGTGACGGCCGGTTGCCACAGCGATTCCTGATAGCCGATGGCCGCCAATAGGCGCCAGTCGACCTTTTCTTCCTTGGCGTAGGTGCGAAAGTGTTTCTCGTACTTGGGCAGGCGTTGCTGCAAATGCTGGGCGAAGGTGTAGGCGCCCACATAGCCGAGTACATCGACGTGCCCGTAGTAGCGGTCTTTAAGCCGCTGCAACGTGCCGTTTTTCTCGACCTTGTCCAGGTAGCTGTTGATCTCGTTGAGCAGGCTGTTGTCTTCCCCCGGCGCCACGGCCCAGCTCTGGTTGCTGGCATTGCCGAGGTCGAAGGCCACGCGCACGTTGGGGAAATACACCTGGTTCATGGCCACTTCGTTGGAGTCCACCAGGGTCAGGTCGATCTGGCCCTCGTCCACCATGCGCAGCAGGTCCACGACCTCAACGGCGTCTGACTCTTCGTATTCAATCGCAGGGTTCTGCTTTTTAAGCGCCGCCAACTGCTCGGCGTGGGTGCTGCCCTTGAGCACCATGATCTTCTTGCCCACCAGGTCTGCCGGGCCGGTCGGGCGCGACTGGCCGTTGCGGTAGATGATCTGCGGCGTGACTTCCAGGTATGGATGGGAGAAACGCACCTGCTGGGCGCGCTGCTCGCTGCTGACTAGACCTGCGGCCGCCAGAACCGGGCCGTTGGGTTTGCCCAGCTGGCCGAACAGGTCATCGAGGTTATCGGCGGTCTCGATCTCCAGCTTTACACCCAGGTCATCGGCAAAGCGCTTGACCAGCTCGTACTCGAAACCGGTTTCACCGTTGCGGTCCTGGAAATACGTGGCGGGGCTGTTCCGGGTAATCACCCGCAATACGCCATCCTCCTTGATTCGCTCGAGCGTGCTGGGCTTATCAACACAGGCGCTGAGCATCAGGAAGAGTCCGGTTGCGATCAGCCATTTGGCGCATCGCGGGCGTAAAGCAGTAGGGGAGAACATCTGCGCAGTATACGCAAACGACCCTCGGCGCCATATCTCGACAGCAGCGGACTTGTCTGCTAGCACCCGCAAAACCGGGCTGCAGCCCGCAGAAACGTGGGTTGGCGAGGGTTTGTGACGGTTAAAATAACTGCGCGCCAACCCCAGGATTTCGCCCCGAAAGCGTGCAATCCCTGCCAACTGACGTTCGGCAGCGGCCAGCCGTGCCGTTTCGGGTGCCGTTGGCGCAGGTTTACGCTAGAATGCACGGCCTCAAAGCACACCCCCTTCCCGAGGCTGTCCCGAAGATGTTGATCCTGCGCGGCGCTCCTGCCCTTTCTGCCTTTCGCCACAGCAAACTCCTTGAGCAACTGAGCCAAAAGGTTCCAGCGGTTACAGGCTTGTATGCTGAATTTGCTCACTTCGCCGACGTTACCGGCGTCTTGACCGCCGACGAACAGCAAGTGCTCGCACGCCTTCTGAAGTACGGCCCCAGCGTTCCCGTTCAAGAGCCCACCGGCCGCTTGTTCCTGGTTCTGCCGCGGTTCGGCACCATCTCGCCCTGGTCGAGCAAGGCCAGCGACATCGCCCGTAACTGCGGCCTGTCGAGCATCCAGCGCCTTGAGCGTGGCATCGCCTTCTACGTGGCTGGCCAGTTCAGCGACGCCGAAGCCGAGCTGATCGCCAGCAGCCTGCACGACCGCATGACCCAGATCATCGTCAGCCAGCTGGAACAGGCTGCCGGCCTGTTCAGCCACGCCGAGCCCAAGCCGCTCACCGCGATTGACGTGCTCGGCGGTGGCCGCGCCGCCCTCGAGAAGGCCAACACCGAACTGGGCCTGGCGCTGGCCGAAGACGAGATCGACTACCTGGTCGACGCCTTCAATGGCTTGAAGCGCAACCCGCACGACATCGAACTGATGATGTTTGCCCAGGCCAACTCCGAGCATTGCCGTCACAAGATCTTCAACGCCAGTTGGGACATCGACGGCGAAAGCCAGGAAAAAAGCCTGTTCGGCATGATCAAGAACACCTACGTGATGCACAGCGAAGGCGTTCTGTCGGCTTATAAGGACAACGCCTCGGTCATCGTCGGCTCCGTTGCCGGGCGTTTCTTCCCGGACCCTGAAACCCGCCAGTACGGCGCGGTGCAGGAGCCGGTGCACATCCTCATGAAGGTTGAGACCCACAACCACCCGACCGCGATTGCCCCGTTCCCGGGCGCAGCCACAGGTTCCGGCGGCGAAATCCGTGACGAAGGCGCCACCGGCCGTGGTGCCAAGCCCAAGGCCGGCCTCACCGGTTTCACTGTGTCCAACCTGCAGATCCCAGGGTTTGAACAACCGTGGGAAGTGCCGTACGGCAAGCCTGAGCGCATCGTTACCGCACTCGACATCATGATCGAAGGCCCGCTGGGCGGCGCCGCGTTCAACAACGAATTCGGGCGCCCGGCACTCACCGGCTACTTCCGTACATTTGAACAATCCATCACCACCCCGCGTGGCGATGAAGTGCGCGGCTACCACAAGCCAATCATGTTGGCCGGCGGCATGGGCAACATCCGCGAAGAGCACGTCAAGAAAGGCGAGATTCTGGTCGGCTCCAAGCTGATCGTCCTCGGCGGCCCGGCGATGTTGATCGGCCTGGGCGGCGGCGCAGCTTCCTCCATGGCCACCGGCACCAGCTCGGCAGACCTGGATTTTGCTTCCGTACAGCGCGAAAACCCGGAAATGGAACGCCGCTGCCAGGAAGTCATCGACCGTTGCTGGCAGTTGGGTGACAAGAACCCGATCAGCTTCATCCACGACGTCGGCGCCGGTGGTTTGTCCAACGCCTTCCCCGAGCTGGTCAACGATGGCGACCGTGGTGGCCGTTTTGAACTGCGCAACATTCCAAACGACGAGCCGGGCATGGCCCCGCACGAAATCTGGAGTAACGAATCCCAGGAACGCTACGTACTGGCCGTTGGCCCTGAAGACTTCGCGCGCTTCCAGGCCATCTGCGAACGTGAGCGTTGCCCGTTTGCCGTGGTCGGCGAAGCCACTGCCGAACCACAGCTGACGGTCACCGACAGCCACTTCGGCAACAGCCCGGTCGACATGCCACTGGAAGTGCTGCTGGGCAAAGCCCCGCGCATGCACCGTTCGGCGGTGCGTGAAACCGAGCTGGGCGATGACTTCGACCCAAGCACGCTGGACCTGGCCGACAGCATCGAACGCGTGCTGCACCACCCGGCCGTGGCGAGCAAAAGCTTCCTGATCACCATTGGCGACCGCACCATCACCGGCCTGGTTGCCCGTGACCAAATGGTTGGCCCATGGCAGGTTCCGGTGGCCGACGTTGCCGTCACCGCCACCAGCTTCGATGTGTACACCGGTGAAGCCATGGCCATGGGCGAGCGTACGCCGCTGGCCCTGCTGGACGCCCCGGCGTCGGGCCGCATGGCCATTGGTGAAACCCTCACCAACATCGCCGCTTCGCGCATCGGCAAGCTGTCCGACATCAAACTGTCGGCCAACTGGATGTCCGCTGCCGGTCACCCGGGTGAAGATGCGCGCCTGTACGACACCGTCAAGGCTGTCGGCATGGAGCTGTGCCCGGAGCTGGGCATCACCATTCCGGTGGGTAAGGACTCCATGTCCATGGCCACCCGTTGGAACGAAGACGGCACCGACAAGAGCGTCACCTCGCCGCTGTCGCTGATCGTTACCGGTTTTGCACCGGTCACCGACATCCGCCAAACCCTGACCCCGCAACTGCGCATGGACAAGGGCACCACCGATCTGATCCTGATCGACCTGGGCCGTGGCCAGAACCGCATGGGCGCGTCGATCCTCGCGCAAACCCACGGCAAACTCGGCAAGCACGCGCCGGACGTGGATGACGCCGAAGACCTCAAAGCCTTCTTCGCCGTGATCCAGGGCTTGAACGCCGACGGCCACCTGCTGGCTTATCACGACCGTTCCGACGGCGGTTTGCTGACCAGCGTTGTCGAAATGGCGTTTGCCGGTCACTGCGGCCTGAACATCGTGCTCGACAGCGTTGCCGAGGATGCCGCCGAAATCAACGGCATCCTGTTCAACGAAGAGTTGGGCGCGGTGATCCAGGTTCGCCAGGACGCCACCCCGGACGTGCTCGCACAATTCAGCGCCGCCGGCCTGGACGACTGCGTAGCCGTAATCGGCCAGCCGATCAACAACGGTGAAATCAATATCTCCTTCAATGGCGATACCGTGTTTGCCGGCCAGCGCCGCTTGCTGCAACGCCAGTGGGCCGAGACCAGCTACCAGATCCAACGCCTGCGTGATAACGCCGACTGCGCCGAGCAGGAATTCGACGTGATCCTGGAAGAAGACAACCCGGGCCTGAGCACCAAGCTCAGCTTCGACGTCAACCAGGACATCGCCGCGCCTTACATCAAAAAAGGCATTCGCCCACAAGTTGCCGTACTGCGTGAGCAGGGCGTCAATGGCCAGGTGGAAATGGCGGCCGCGTTCGACCGCGCCGGCTTTAATGCGATCGACGTGCACATGAGCGACATCCTCGCCGGTCGCGTTGACCTCAATGAGTTCAAAGGCCTGGTGGCCTGCGGCGGTTTCTCCTACGGCGACGTGCTGGGTGCCGGTGAAGGCTGGGCCAAATCGGCCTTGTTCAACAGCCGTGCCCGCGATGCGTTCCAGGGCTTCTTCGAGCGCAACGACAGCTTCACCCTGGGTGTGTGCAACGGTTGCCAGATGATGTCCAACCTCAGCGAACTGATCCCGGGCAGCGAGTTCTGGCCGCACTTTGTGCGCAACCGTTCCGAACAGTTCGAAGCCCGTGTTGCCATGGTGCAGGTGCAAGAGTCCAACTCGATCTTCCTGCAAGGCATGGCCGGTTCGCGCATGCCAATCGCCATCGCCCACGGTGAAGGCCACGCGGAATTCTCCAGCGAAGAAGCCTTGCTCGAAGCTGACCTGTCCGGTTGCGTGGCCATGCGTTTCGTCGACAACCACGGCAAAGTCACCGAAAGCTACCCGGCCAACCCGAACGGCTCGCCGCGCGGGATCACCGGCCTTACCAGCCGCGACGGCCGCGTGACCATCATGATGCCGCACCCGGAGCGGGTATTCCGCGCCGTGCAAAACTCGTGGCGCCCTGAAGAGTGGAACGAAGACGGCGCCTGGATGCGCATGTTCCGCAACGCCCGTGTGTGGGTGAACTAAGGCGGTGTACAAACTTGCCTTCTTTGTACCTGCCAGCCATGTGGAGACGGTGAAAACCGCCGTCTTCGCCGCCGGCGGCGGGCGCATCGGCAACTACGACAGCTGCGCCTGGCAAGTGCTGGGCCAGGGCCAATTCCGCGCGTTGGACGGCAGCCAGCCGTTTCTCGGGCAGGTGGGCCAGGTTGAAGTGGTTGAAGAGTGGAAGGTTGAGTTGGTGGTGGCCGATGAGTTGATTGTGGCTGTTGTGGCTGCTTTGAAACTGAGCCATCCGTACGAAACACCGGCTTATGAAGTGTGGCAGTTGGCGGATTTTTGATTCGTTGGTTGCTTAAACAAGAAACCCGCTGGGCCAGTTTGGTCAGCGGGTTTTTTGTTGTTTGTAACGGCCTATTCGCGAGCAAGCCCGCTCCCACATTGATCGTTCCCACGCTCCGCGTGGGAATGCATCCTGTGACGCTCCGCGTCACCCTTGTGCAGGGCTTGAGTCATGCGCGACGGCGTGGACGCGGAGTGTCCGGGGCGGCATTCCCACGCAGAGCGTGGGAACGATCGTTCAGGCGTTGATTGGTCGGGTAACCAGCCGCTCCAGTGCCTCGCCCAATCCAGTGGCCTTGTCACCAATCAACAAATGCCAAACCCCGCTGTCCAGCTGGCTCAGACCCTGGCAACCCAGTGCAGTCAGGTTCGCTTCAGACAGCACTGAATCGTCCCCCAGTTCCACCCGCAACCGGGTCATCGCCACCGCTTCCAGCTGGCGCACATTCGCGCGGCCACCCAAGGCACTCAGCCACTTCTCGGCTTCCTGTATATTCACCGCAACCGGTTTATCCACAGGCTGGGCGGCCACTGGCGCACTGGCAACAAACGATGGCATCGCCAGGCGAATCTCATCGGCAATGCTGTCGGCCATCGGCCCAACCACCACCTGCAAACTCCCGCCGTTACCCGGCCGCACCACGGCCATCGCGCCCAGTGCTTTCAGCTCCGCATCCACCGCTTTGTTGCGATCAACCATGTCCAGCCGCAGACGTGTAGTGCACGCACCCACGCTCAGCAAGTTCGTCGCACCACCCAACGCACGAATGTAGGCACTGGCGCGCTGGTTATCGGTCATCACCTCAGCCTGCACCACCTGGATGTCTTCACGCCCCGGTGTTTTCAGGTTGAACTTGCGAATGCAGTAATTGAACACGCTGTAGTAGATCACCGCATAAGCCAACCCCACCGGGAACACCAGCCAGCCGTTAGTGGACTTGCCCCAACCGAGCACCATGTCGATAAAGCCACCGGAGAAGGTAAAGCCCAGGTGGATATTGAGCATATTGGTCACGGCCATCGACAGGCCGGTGAGCACCGCGTGGATCAGGTACAAAAACGGCGCAAGGAACATGAACGCGAACTCGATCGGCTCGGTCACGCCGGTCAAAAACGAGGTCAGCGCCATCGACAGAAAAATCCCGCCCATGACCTTGCGCCGTTCCGGCAGTGCATTGCGGTACATCGCCAAACACGCAGCGGGCAGGCCGAACAGCATGACCGGGAACATGCCGGTCATGAACTGGCCGCCTTTCGGGTCGCCGGCGAAATAACGGGTCAGGTCGCCGGTGACGATGGCACCGGTGGTTGGGTCGGTAAAGCTGCCGAACACAAACCACGCCATGTTGTTGAGGATATGGTGCAGGCCGGTGACGATCAGCAGGCGGTTGAACACGCCAAACACGAATGCGCCAAAGCTGCCGCTTTCCATCAGCAGCACGCCGAAGCTATTGATGCCGTGCTGGATCGGCGGCCAGATCAGGCCGAAGATCACGCCCAGCGCGACCGCCGAAAAGCCGGTGACAATCGGCACAAACCGTCGCCCACCAAAGAAGGCCAGGTACTCCGGCAGCTTGATGTCCTTGAAGCGGTTATACAGCCCACCGGCCATCAAGCCGCTGGCAATACCGGCGAGCATGCCCATGTTGATGGTGGTGTCCATCACCTTGAGCGTGGAAATCATCACCAGGTAACCAATCGCCCCGGCCAAACCCGCCGTGCCGTTATTGTCACGGGCAAAACCCACGGCAATACCGATGGCGAAGATCAGCGCCAGGTTGGCGAAAATTGCTTGCCCGGCATCGTGCATCACCGCGATGTTCAAAAGGTCGGTGTCGCCCAGGCGCAGCAAGAGGCCGGCGATCGGCAGAATCGCGATCGGCAGCATCAGCGCACGGCCGAGGCGTTGCAGGCCTTCGATGAAATGTTGGTACATGGCGTGTCTCCCTATTCTTGTTGTTTTCAGCTCAGCGGCCAGTGGTGTTGACAGGCTTGGCGAACGGCCTTGGCGCTGCTCAGGTCGAGCAGGCCTTGGCTCAATTGCCGGCATTGCGCCGCGTCCAGGTGGCGGACGCGGTCCTTGATTTCTCCGATTTGCGGCGGGCTGACCGACAGTTCACTCACACCCAGGCCAACCAGCACCGGCGTGGCCAGCGGGTCGGACGCCAGGGCGCCGCACACACCCACCCAACGCCCATGCTTGGCGGCGCCGGCGCAGGTTTGCGCGATCAAGCGCAGCAGCGCCGGGTGCAAGGCATCCACCCGTGCGGCGAGGCCCGCGTGGTCGCGGTCCATGGCCAGGGTGTACTGGGACAGGTCATTGGTGCCGATGGATAAAAAGTCTGCGTGTTCGGCGAATTGCTCGGCCATCAGCGCAGCGGCGGGCACTTCGATCATCACGCCCAGTTCCGGGCGCTGGGTCAGTTCCAGCTCCGCGCACAATTCATCCAGGCGCTGGCGGATCTGCAGCAGTTCATCCACCTCGCTGACCATCGGCAGCAGGATGCGGCAACGCTCCAATGGGGACACTTGCAGCAGGGCGCGCAGTTGTTGGTCGAGCACGTCCGGGCGTACTTGCGCCAGGCGAATGCCGCGCAAGCCCAGCACCGGGTTGGCCTCAACCGGCAACGGCAGGTAGTCGAGCTGTTTGTCGCCGCCCACGTCGATGGTGCGGATGATCACCGACTTGTCGCCCATGGCATCCAGCACGGCCTGGTAGGCCTGGCGTTGCTCTTGTTCATCCGGCGCGGTGCGACGGTCGACAAACAGGAATTCGGTGCGCAGCAAGCCCACACCATCGGCGCCGTTCTCAAACGCCACTTTAGCCTCGGCACTGGAGGCGACATTCGCCGCCACTTCAATGCGCACGCCATCGCGGGTGTGCGCCGCTTGCCGGGCTTGGGCCTGTTGTTGCTGACGGCGCAACTTTTGCGCATCACGAATCTGGTGCACTTCGGCGTGGCGCGCCTCGCTGGGTGCCAGTTCCAGGCGACCGTTGGCCGCGTCCAGCACCACGCGTTGGCCTTGGGGCACGTCGAGCACTTCGGCGCCCAGCGCGACCACACAGGGCAAGCCTTTGCCTCGGGCCAAAATCGCGACGTGAGACGTAGCGCCGCCTTCGGCCATGCAAATGCCCACGGCATTTTGTGCGCTCAGTTGCAGCAGGTCGGAGGGGGTCAGTTCATGGGCGCTGACAATCGCGCCGGCCGGCAATTCGAAGTGCCAGGCTTCCCCCAACAGCGCACGCAGCACCCGTTGTTGCAGGTCGCGCAGGTCGTTGGCGCGCTCGGCAAACAGCGGTTTGCCCAACGCCAGCAACACCGCGCATTGCGCCTGGATCGCGTCGCGCCAGGCGTGGGTGGCGGCGCTGCCTTGCTCGATGGCACCGGTGGCGGCGTCCAGCAGGGTAGGGTCTTCCAACAGCGCAAGGTGGGCGGCGAAGATGTCTTCTTCTTCGACGTTCTTGCGTTGGCGCGCCTGCGCCAGGGTGCTGCGGATTTCGCCGCGCACTTGCTCCAGCGCGGTGTCCAGGCGCTGCAGTTGTTCGTCGGCGACATGCGTGCCCGTGTCTTGCGGCAGTTCGATACCGGTGAGGCGAAACAGCGGCCCACAGACCAGGCCGGGCGCGGCGCACACGCCTTGCAACACACCGGCTTCGGTGTTCGCCCGACGCGGAGCCACGGCTACCGGCGCGTGGTGCTCTTCACTCACAGCAACCGAGAGTGCGGCCACCAACGCCTGCAACGCCGCCTCGCAATCGGTGCCGCGACAGGTGATGCGTACTTCATCACCTTCACCAATGCCCAACCCCATCAAGCCAATCAGGCTGTCGCAGGGCGCCGACTTGCCGGCGAAGTGCAGCTCTGCATGGCAATTGAACTCTTGCGCGGCCTTGCGCACCAGCGCGGCGGGGCGGGCATGCAAGCCGCCACGGTGGGTAATGCGCACGCTGGCGCGCACTTCGGTGACCGCGTTATCCACAGCCGCCTGCAACGGCGCTGCCGAACGCGCGGCAATGTGCAGCAACGGCTCACCCACCTTAACGAATTTTCCTGCCACGGGCCGCAGCTCAAAGCGCTCGCCATTGGTCAGGATGATCAGGCTGACCAGGCTTTTGCACTGGCGCGCAATGCGGTCCAGATCAAACTGCACCAGTGCCTGGCCCTGGCTCACCCGTGCGCCTTCCTTCACCAGCAGGGCAAAGCCTTCGCCGTTCAATTCCACGGTGTCGATGCCCACATGCATCAACACTTCGGCGCCGTTGTCGGCGCGAATGGTCAGTGCATGCCCGGTGCGCGCGACGTGGATGATCACGCCATCACAGGGCGCGTGCAGGCAGTCGTTCAGCGGGTCGATGGCAATACCGTCGCCCATGGCGCCACTGGCGAACACTTCATCGGGAACGTTGCCCAGGCTCAGCACCGGGCCACTGAGTGGGGCGCTTAGGGTCAATTCATTATTGTTGTAGGACATGGGCACGGTACTCATCAGGAAAACGCGACTCAGTGAGTGCGGGTAACTTTGCTCAGGTGGCGCGGCTGGTCCGGGTCCATGCCCCGGGCCTCCGCCAGGCCGGCGGCCATCACGTAGAAGCTTTGGATCGCCAGGATCGGGTCCAGGCTTGGGTGTTCGGCGCGGCTCAGGGTCAGGTCGCGTTCCGCGATATCGTCCGGCGCCGCCAGCAAGACGCGGGCGCCGCGTTGACGCATATCGGCGGCCAGGCTCAGCAAACCGGCTTGCTCGGCGCCGCGTGGGGCGAACACCAGCAATGGGTAGTTTTCATCGATCAAGGCCATCGGCCCGTGGCGCACTTCGGCGCTGCTGAAGGCCTCGGCCTGGATTGCCGAGGTTTCCTTGAGCTTGAGCGCGGCTTCCTGGGCGATGGCAAAACCGGCGCCACGGCCGATCACTATCAGTCGTTGGCTGGCGCGCAGGGCTTCGATGGCCGGCGTCCAATCCTGGGTGGCGGCTTCGCGCAAGCCGTCGGGCAGGGCCTGGCAGGCTTGCAGCAGCAACAGGTCGTGGTTCCAGTGGCCGATCAACTGCGCGCTGGCGCTTAAAGTGGCGATAAAGCTTTTGGTCGCGGCGACACTCTGCTCCGGCCCGGCGCACAGTGGCACATGGAATTCGCACGCGGCTTCCAGCGGTGAGTCTTCGGCGTTGACCATCGAAATGCTCAAGGCCCCGCGTTTGCGCAGTAGGCGCAGGCTGTTGACCAGGTCCGGGCTTTGCCCCGACTGGGAGAAACCGAACGCCACCTGGCCGCTGACCTTCAACGGCGCTTGCAGCAGGGTCACCACCGACATCGGCAACGACGCCACCGGAATGCCCACATGCTGCATGGCCAGATAGGCAAAGTAGCTGGCGGCATGGTCCGAACTGCCACGGGCGATGGTCATCGCCACTTGCGGCGGCTGACGGCGCAGGCGCCCGGCCACTTCCTCCAGCATCGGGTTGAGGCGCTGCAGTTGGGCCTCAACGGCGTCACAGGAGGCCAGGGCCTCTTCAAGCATTTTTGAAGTCAATGGTTTCTCCTTCGACCATTACGTCGGTGAGTGTCAGGGAGCGGTCCAAACGCACGCAGTCGGCAAAGCTGCCGGGTTGCAGGCGCCCGCGTTCTTCCAGGCCCAAATAGTCCGCAGGAAATTGCGACAGGCGTTGTGAGGCTTCGCTGATGGGCAGGCCGATTTTCACCAGGTTGCGCAGCGCCTGGTCCATGGTCAGGGTGCTGCCGGCCAGGGTGCCGTCGGCCAGGCGCACGCCGCCCAGGCATTTGGTGACGGTGTGGCTGCCCAGCTTGTATTCGCCGTCGGGCATGCCGGCGGCGGCGGTGGAATCGGTGACGCAGTACAGGCACGGGATCGAGCGCAGCGCCACGCGTATGGCGCCGGGGTGCACGTGCAGCAAATCCGGGATCAATTCTGCGTACTTGGCGTGGGCCAACGCGGCGCCGACGATGCCAGGCTCGCGGTGATGCAGCGGGCTCATGGCGTTATACAAATGCGTGAAGCTGGTGGCGCCGGCGGCGAGGGCAGCGACGCCTTCTTCGTAGCTGCCCAGGGTGTGGCCGATTTGCATGCGCACGCCGCGTTCGCTGAGGGCGCGGATCAGGGCATCGTGGCCGGCGATTTCCGGAGCAATGGTGATCACCCGGATCGGCGCCAGGCGCAGGTAAGCTTCGACTTCGGCCATTAACGCAGTGTGGGCAAAGTTGGGCTGCGCGCCGAGTTTTCCCGGATTGATGTAGGGGCCTTCCAGGTGTACGCCGAGAACCCGAGCGCTGCCTGTAGCACGCTGCTCGCAGAACGTGCCGAGTTCGCCGAGCACACGGGAGATTTCATCCACCGGTGCGGTCATGGTGGTAGCCAGCAGCGAGGTCGTACCAAAGCGCACGTGGGTGCGGGTGATGGTTTCGAAAGCGTCGGTGCCTTCCATGATGTCTTTGCCGCCACCGCCGTGAACGTGCAGGTCGATAAAGCCTGGCAGCAAGTAGGGCAGGTCATTGTCGCTCGGGTCGCACGGCGTGCCGTCGATAGCGACCACCTTGCCGTGTTCGTGCACCAGGCGGCCGCGAATCCAGCCGCCGGGCGTGAGGATGTTGTCTTCGGACATGGGCAGTTCTCTAAACTCGCAGTTCAGCGGAGTAGTCATTACGGCGCAGCTCTGCGACGAAGTCGTAGTAGTCGTTGCGGCAGTAGGTGTCGGTGATTTCAATCGGCGTGTTGTCGGCGGTATAGCCGACCCGGGTCATCAGCAGCATGGCGGTGCCGGGGGCGATGCCCACCAGCTTGGCGAACTCATCGGAGGCATTGATTGCCTGGATATGTTGCAGGGCTCGCACCACCGGTTGGCCGATGCTCTCCAGGTATTCGTAAAGCGAATTGCCGATGGCTTGCGGGTTCGGCAGCACGGAGGCGGGCATGGCGGTCATTTCAATCGCCATCACGGTGTCATCGGCTTTACGCAGGCGCTTGAGCCGCGCCACTTTGTCGGTCGGCGACAGGCCCAGGCGGATCAGTTCTTCGTGGGTCGGCGGGGTGATGTCGCGCTCCAGCCACTGGGACGTGGGCACAAAGCCCTTGAGCCGCAACATCTCGCTGAACCCCGACAGGCGCGACAGCGGCTGTTCCAGACGCGGGGTGATAAAGGTCCCGGAACCCTGGCTGCGGCGAATCAAGCCTTGGGCAAACAGCACTTCCAGGGCTTTGCGCGCGGTGACGCGGGAAATATTCAGTTGCTCACTAAGGACCCGTTCCGACGGCAAGGCCTGCTCGGATTTCCACTCGCCGGCATGGATCGCCGCTTCCAGTTTGCGGGCCAATTGCAGGTACAGCGGCGTGGACTGTTTGTCGTCGGGGCGCAGCGCCAGTATGGGATTCATCTGTCAGGTTTCCGATGCGTTATTGGAGTGTTGTCGCCCGGTATTGGCCGGAAATTAATACCACTTAAATACCATGTCAATGCAGCGAAAACAGTGCAGCAGCCTGTTTCAGCGCACAGTAAAGGTGCCTGGTATCAAGTGGTATTAGAGAGGTCTTGAATGCGCGCAGAATTGCGCAGCCCGCGCAGTGAACTGGTATTCACCGGCAGGCGCTGCCATGGGCAGGATTTTTTTTGAATTATTTTTGACTTATTTTACGAGCGGTAGGCGATTACGGCCGAATCTCGATCAGGGTGCCGTCTTTGACCAGGTTCCACACTTCGCGCATGTCCACGTTGCGCATGCCGATGCAACCGTCGGTCCAATCCAGGGTGTGAAACCACTGTTCCGGGTATTCCTCGGTGTCGGGGGTGCCGTGGATCATGATCATGCTGCCCGGTTTCACGCCTTCGCGGCGCGCGCGGGCCGAGTCGCTGATATTGGGGTAGGAGATGTGCATGGCCAGGTTGAAGCGGTCGCTGGTCTTGCGCCAGTCGATCCAGTAGAAGCCCTCTGGCGTGCGACGGTCGCCTTCCATCAGTTTGGTGCCCTTGGGGTTTTTGCCCAGGGAAATACGGTAGGTTTTGAGCGGTTTGCCGTCATTGATCAGTTGCAACTGATGGGCGGACTTGAGCACCAGGATTTTCTCGACCGGTTTGCCGCCGAGGGTTTCCACTGTGGAGGCCCAAGACAGGCTGGCGAACGACAGGCAGATCAGAGCGAGCAACCAACGCATTAAAACGGTTTCCCTTGTAGACGGTGCTGCCTGGAGTTATTTGGCGGGCCGCGTCATCGGCGGCACCGACTCGCTGCGCACCGGGAACAGCTGTTGCCTGCGGTCAGCGAAGAAGCATTCTAAGGTACGCCCGACCGTGCGGAAAGCCAGCTCGGACCAAGGGATGTCGGCTTCATCGAACAGCTTCACTTCAAGGCTCTCGGGGCCTGCGGCGAAGTCCAGGTCAACCAGCTCGGCGCGGTAGAAGATATGCACCTGGCTGATGTGCGGGACATCGATCAGGGTGTAGAGGCTCAGGTTGCGCACGCGGGCGCAGGCTTCTTCCAGGGTTTCGCGCATGGCAGCCTGTTCGACGGTTTCGCCGTTCTCCATAAAGCCTGCGGGCAGGGTCCAGTAACCCAGGCGCGGCTCGATGGCGCGGCGGCACAGCAGCACTTTGTCGCCCCACACCGGCACGGTGCCGGCGACGATATTGGGGTTCTGGTAGTGAATGGTCGAGCAGTGATCACACACGTAGCGCAGGCGCCCGTCGCCTTCGGGAATGCGTTGGGTAACCGGTTTACCGCACTGGCTGCAGAAATTCATGCTGGGGTTCCTGGAAAGTGCGTCTATCTTGGCGTGGCGGGCAGGGCCCTGCAAGTTGTCGTTTAGCGACACGCCAGTGGTTTTGGGGTTGGGCGCCCGCCTGCTTTGGTGCATGATGCATGGTAGCCAACAGATCGAGATGACTCATGCTGGACGAGCTACTTCGCCGGGTAAGCAATCACACCCCCCACACGTTGGAAACCGATGGGCGTTTCCCCGAGGCCGCGGTGTTGGTGCCGATTACCCGCAGCGACGAACCCGAACTGATCCTGACCCTGCGCGCCAGCGGCCTGTCGACCCACGGTGGCGAAGTGGCGTTTCCCGGCGGGCGGCGTGACCCCGAAGACCCGGACCTGATCTTTACCGCACTGCGCGAAGCCGAAGAAGAAATCGGCCTGCCGCCCGGTCTGGTGGAAGTGATCGGCCCCTTAAGTCCGTTGATTTCCCTGCACGGTATTCGGGTTACGCCCTACGTCGGTGTGATCCCCGATTACGTCGAATACCTGGCCAACGATGCCGAGATCGCCGCCGTGTTCAGCGTGCCGCTGGAGTTTTTCCGCCAGGACCCGCGCGAACACACTCACCGCATCGATTACCAGGGCCGCAGCTGGTATGTGCCCAGTTATCGGTTTGGTGAATACAAGATCTGGGGGCTGACGGCGATCATGATTGTCGAGCTGATCAACCTGCTCTATGACGATGCCCAGATCAGCCTGCACCAGCCGCCTAAAAGCTTTATCAATATCTAAGCCATCGCTTGAATGGCCAGCCGTGAGGACACACCATGAAATACCGCCTGGGCGACGCCCGCGTCGAGACGCATCCGCACAGCTGGGTGGCGCCGAATGCCACGCTGGTCGGCAAGGTCAAGCTGGAAGAGGGCGCCAACGTCTGGTTCAACGCGGTATTGCGTGGCGATAACGAGCTGATCCTGATCGGCAAGAACAGCAATGTGCAGGATGGCAGCGTGATGCACACCGACATGGGCTACCCGCTGACCCTGGGCACCGGCGTGACCATCGGCCATAACGCCATGCTGCACGGCTGCACCGTCGACGACTACAGCCTGATCGGCATCAACGCGGTGATCCTCAATGGCGCCAGGATCGGCAAACATTGCATCATCGGCGCCAATTCGCTGATTGGCGAAGGCAAGGAAATCCCCGATGGCTCGCTGGTGATGGGCTCGCCGGGCAAGGTGGTACGTGAGCTGACCGAGGCCCAGAAGCGCATGCTCGAAGCCAGCGCCGCGCACTATGTGCATAACGCGCAGCGCTATGCGCGTGACCTGGTTGAGCAGCAAGAATGAACCCGGTTGAACGCCCCGTCGCCTCGCCGTGCGTGAGCATTTGTGCGCTGGACGATGACGATATTTGTACCGGCTGCCAGCGTACGGTGGATGAGATTACGCGCTGGAGCCGCATGGACAATGCCGAGCGCCGGGTGGTGTTGGGGTTGTGCCATGAGCGGGCGATGGCGAGTGGGTTGGTGTGGATGGTTCCGGGCAAATCTGGCGCCTGACAGACCGCTTTCGCGAGCAAGCCCGCTCCCACATTTGACCGCGTATAACCTGTAGGAATGTGGTCAAAATGTGGGAGCTGGCTTGTCGGGCCGCCGCATCGCTGCGATGAGGCCCGCCCAGACGACATATTTCCAAATGTGAAGTACCCTGTGCCCCTTGCCCACAGGTCCTCGCCCCATGCTCTTCCTGATCGCCTACATCAGCAGCGTCGTGCTGATCAACTTCGCTTTCTCCACCGCCCCGCACCTGGATGTCATCTGGTCCGCCTGGGGTGGCCTGGTGTTTATCCTGCGTGACATGGTGCAAACCCGCTTCGGCCATGGCGCGATCATCGCCATGCTGGCGGCGCTGGTGCTGTCGTACATCACCTCCGACCCGTCCATCGCCCTGGCCAGCGCCACGGCGTTTGCGGTGTCCGAGTGCATCGACTGGCTGGTGTTCAGCATCACCAAGCGCCCGCTGCACGACCGCCTGTGGATAAGTTCGGCGCTGAGTATTCCCCTGGATACCTTTATCTTCTTCGGCCTGATCGGCGCGCTCACACCGGCAGTGGCCGGCACCGCGCTGGTGTCGAAATTTGCCGGGGTCACGGCGGTGTGGCTGATCATGGCCTGGCGCATGCGCAAACGGGCTGTCGCCAACTGAGGCCAATTTTTACAGTTCATGTAAAATGCCGGCCTTTCTCCCCATGATCCGCTCCCCTGAGGACCTGAGATGACCCGAATCGGAACTCCATTGTCGCCAACCGCGACCCGCGTTTTGCTGTGTGGCTGCGGTGAGCTGGGCAAGGAAGTGGTAATCGAACTGCAACGCCTGGGCGTTGAAGTGATTGCCGTGGATCGCTACGCCAATGCGCCGGCCATGCAGGTGGCGCACCGCAGCCACGTGATCAACATGCTCGACGGCGCCGCCCTGCGTGCCGTGATCGAGGTCGAAAAGCCGCACTTCATCGTGCCGGAAATCGAAGCCATCGCCACTGCAACGCTGGTGGAACTGGAAGCCGAAGGCTTCACCGTGATCCCGACCGCGCGCGCCACCTCGCTGACCATGAACCGCGAAGGAATTCGTCGCCTGGCCGCCGAAGAGCTGGACCTGCCGACCTCGCCGTACCACTTCGCCGACACCTTCGAAGACTACAACAAGGCCGTGCAAGACCTGGGCTTCCCGTGTGTGGTCAAGCCGGTGATGAGTTCGTCGGGCAAGGGCCAGAGCCTGCTGCGCAGCACCGACGACGTACAGAAGGCTTGGGATTACGCCCAGGAAGGCGGGCGTGCCGGCAAAGGTCGCGTGATCATCGAAGGCTTTATCGACTTCGACTACGAAATCACCCTGCTGACCGTGCGCCACATCGGCGGCACCACCTTCTGCGCGCCAGTGGGCCACCGTCAGGAGAAGGGCGACTACCAGGAATCCTGGCAGCCGCAAGCCATGAGCCCGATTGCCCTGGCTGAATCCGAGCGCGTTGCCAAGGCCGTGACCGAGGCGTTGGGTGGTCGCGGCCTGTTTGGCGTGGAGTTGTTCATCAAGGGCGATCAGGTGTGGTTCAGCGAAGTGTCGCCGCGCCCCCATGACACCGGTCTGGTGACCCTGATTTCTCAGGACCTGTCGCAGTTTGCGCTGCACGCGCGCGCCATCCTGGGCCTGCCGATTCCGTTGATCCGCCAGTTCGGGCCTTCGGCTTCGGCGGTGATTCTGGTGGAAGGGCAGTCGACTCAGACGGCGTTCGCCAATCTTGGCGCTGCCTTGAGCGAGCCGGACACGGCATTGCGTCTGTTTGGCAAGCCGGAAGTGAATGGTCAGCGCCGCATGGGCGTGGCGTTGGCGCGGGATGAGTCGATTGAGGCTGCTCGGGCTAAAGCGACCCGAGCTTCCAAGGCTGTTGTTGTAGAGCTGTAACCCCAACCCGATCGTTCACACGCTCTGCGTGGGAATGCAGCCCGGGACGCTCTGCGTCCCAAAGCGTGACGCGGAGCGTCACAAGAGGCATTCCCACGCGGAGCGTGGGAACGATCGGCTTCAGGCGACCTTGTTCAAATCATTATCCCGCGTCTCTTTCAGGCACAGCACAGCAATCAAGCTGAGCAACGCTGCCGCCGACACATACCCGCCGACATAACTCAGCCCACCCATCGCCACCAGCTTGGTTGCGAAAAACGGTGCAGCCGACGCGCCGACAATCCCACCGAGGTTATACGCGGCCGAAGCGCCGGTATAACGCACGCGGGTCGGAAACAGCTCCGGCAGCATGGCGCCCATTGGGGCAAACGTGATGCCCATCAGGAACAGCTCCAGCGCCAGGAACAACGCCACGGCCCAGGTTGAACCGTGGGTCAGCAAGGGCTCCATGGTGAAACCCGACAAAATCGCCAGCACCGCGCCGACGATCAGCACCGGCTTGCGCCCGTAACGATCGCTGGCCAAGGCCGCCAACGGCGTGGCCAAGCCCATGAACAGCACCGCAAAGCACAGCAAGCCGAGGAACATCTCACGGCTGTAGCCCAGGGTCGAAACCCCGTAGCTCAGGGAAAACGCGGTGGTGATGTAAAACAGCGCATAGCACACCACCATCGACGCGGCGCCCAGCAATACCGGCAACCAATGCTGGCTGAACAACTCTACCAGCGGCACTTTCACCGGCGCCTCTTTGGCCACGGCATTGGCGAATACCGGGGTTTCATGCAGCTTGAGCCGCGCATAGAGGCCGACCATCACCAACGCTGCGCTGAGGATAAATGGAATGCGCCAGCCCCAACTGCGAAACTGTTCGTCGTTGAGGCTCATGGCCAGGATCAGGAACAGGCCGTTGGCCGCCAAAAAGCCGATCGATGGGCCCAGTTGCGGGAACATGCCAAACCAGGCGCGCTTGCCTTTGGGCGCATTCTCGGTGGCCAGCAACGCCGCGCCGCCCCATTCGCCGCCCAGGCCCAGGCCCTGGCCGAAGCGCAGCACACACAGCAGGATCGGCGCCCAGGCCCCGATGCTGTCATAACCCGGCAGCAAACCGATCAGCGTGGTGCACACGCCCATCAACAGCAGCGAGGCCACCAGCGTGGATTTGCGCCCGATGCGGTCGCCAAAGTGGCCGAACAGCGCCGAACCCAGCGGGCGGGCGATAAAGGCGATACCGAAGGTCAGAAACGACGCCAGCATCTGCGCGGTGCCGGAAGTCTGCGGAAAGAACACCGGGCCAATCACCAGTGCGGCCGCGGTGGCGTAGATATAGAAGTCGTAGAACTCGATGGCGGTGCCGACGATGCTCGCCGTGGCGACCCGTGCGGTCGAGTTGAGCGGGGCGGCGGTGGCGGCCTCGTTATAGGTGGTGCTCATTGAGGTATCCCTGACGGTCATTGCGCGTTTTTACGCGGATTTTTATTGGTCGAACACCCATGGATCAGGGTTTTAAGCGGGGCGGCTCGGGATGGGAGCAAACACCGGTCAGACACGGTAAGGCGGTGCCTGGACGCGCTGAGTGCGGGTAGCACGCGGTCGGGCGGGGCTTGGGTAAGCCGAGCCGATTATAGGAAGGGGTTTGAACATACAACAAGGGGGCTGACACGCTGCAAATCGAAATGTGGGAGCGGGCTTGCTCGCGAAAAGAGTGGGTCAGTCAGCTGATCTTTAACTGATATACCGCTTTCGCGAGCAAGCCCGCTCCCACATTGGATATGTATGACGCCAGTAGGTCAGGCAGCCACCGGCACGCGGCTGGTATGCCAGATCAGCACCTTGCTCACGCGGTTGTCCTCGGTCTCGAGGATTTCCAGGCGATAGCGGCCGATTTTCAGGCACACCGCGCAGTCCGGAATAGTCTCCAGCGCCTCGGTGACCAGGCCGTTGAGGGTCTTGGGGCCGTCGCTGGGCAAGTGCCAGCCCAGGCTTTTGTTCAGTTCGCGGATCGAGGCGGCGCCGTCGATGATGTAGCGGCCATCAGGCTGGGCTTCGATGTGCGGGTTATCCACAGCCTGGTCGCTTTCAAATTCGCCGACGATTTCTTCGAGGATATCTTCCAGGGTAACGATGCCCAGCACTTCGCCGTATTCGTCCACCACCATGCCCAGGCGCCGTTGCTGTTTATGGAAGTTCAGCAACTGCAATTGCAGCGGCGTGCTCTCCGGCACGAAGTAGGGTTCGTGGCAGGCGGCGAGCAAGGCTTCTTTGGTCAGGCTGGCGTCGGGCAGCAGGTGCTGGATCTGGCGAGTGTTGAGCACCGCTTGCACCTGGTTGATGTCGCTGTGAAACACCGGCAGGCGCGTGCGCTGGGACGTGCGCAGTTGCTCGATGATTTCTTCGACCGAGTCATCCAGGTTGATGCCATCCACTTCACTGCGCGGCACCAGGATGTCGTTGACCGTGATGTTGTCCAGGGCGTGGATGCCGGGCAGGCCGGGCGTGCGATTGTCGTTGGCCTCGGGCTCCGGTTCGTCGTCATGCTCAGGCAACGGCTCGTCGCTCTTTTTCACCACGCCGGATTTGCGCGCGAAGGGGCGCAACAGCAACAGGCTGATGCCATTGAGCAGCCAGGCCAGTGGATAAAGGATTTTCAGCGGGACGCCCAGCAGCGTGTTACCGAAGCCCAGCACGGCCTGGGGGTGACGAACGGCCAGGGCGCGGGGCAGGTAGTCGGCAAGTATCAGCAGGATGGCGCAGGAGATCAGCCAGCCGAGCCACGGGCCGTTTTGCGCCCAGGCATAAATTGCCAGCAACGTGCACAGAATCACCACGGCCGCGCGGCACAGGCTGTTGCACAGGATCAGGCTGTTACGTGGGAAGTTCAGACGGGCGGCAGCCTTGTCCCCTTGGCGTGTGCCGGGGCGTATGGCCAGCAGGTGTTGTTGTGCGGCTTCGATGGCGGTAAACAGCGCCGCCCATAAGATCAGCAGGGCGATTACCGCGAGCATCGGCCCAAGGGGCAAGTTGTCCATTATTACTGCCCGTCAGATATGCAGGATGTATTCGCGAACCAGCTTGCTGCCGAAGTAGGCCAGCATCAGCAGGCAGAAACCGGCCAGGGTCCAGCGGATTGCCTTGTGCCCGCGCCAGCCGAGACGGTTACGCCCCCACAACAGCACGCTGAACACCACCCAGGCCAGGCACGCCAGCAGGGTTTTGTGCACCAGGTGCTGGGCGAACAGGTTCTCGACGAACAGCCAGCCGGAGATCAGCGACAGCGACAGCAACGTCCAACCGGCCCAGAGGAAACCAAACAGCAGGCTTTCCATGGTTTGCAGCGGCGGGAAGTTCTTGATCAGCCCGGAAGGGTGCTTGTTTTTAAGCTGGTGATCCTGCAGCAGCACGAGCAAGGCCTGGAACACCGCGATGGTGAACATGCCGTAGGCCAGGATCGACAACAGGATGTGCGCAAGGATGCCCGGCTCTTCGTCGATGACCTGCACGGTGCCGGTGGGCGTGAATTGCGCCAGCAGCACGGTCAGTATTCCCAGCGGGAATAGCAGCACCAGCAGGTTTTCGACCGGGATGCGGTAGCAGGCCAGCAGCGTCAGCGCGATGACGGCAGCGGCGATCAGGCTGGCGGCGCTGAAAAAGTCCAGGCCCAGGCCGACCGGCGTCATCAGGTGGTTGAACAGGCTCGCGGCGTGGGCCAGCAGGGCGACGACGCCCAGGCCTGCCAGCAGACGTTTGTCCGCTTTAGTGCCTTGGGCCAGACGAGTGCCCTGATAGAGAGTCGCAGCGGCATATAAAAGGGCGGCGGCGAGGCTGGGTAGCAAACTGGGTGACAAGGGGACCATAAATCCTGATAGACAAGCCCGAAAGGCGCTGAGTTTGGCACACACCTGCGCTGCACGAAAGACTCCCGGGCCAGACAGCGCGTGTGCAGCGGCGCAGTCTTCGCTATAATCCGCGACCTGCCCACGCCACAGGCGTGCTGAGCGCTGTTTTTAACAGCGGTTTACCACAGCCTGGGCCGCCATTACCTCGGTCACCACTGCATTTCGATGAATAGGGCCTGAAAGGATCGCGCATGTTTGAAAACTTGACTGACCGTCTCTCGCAGACGCTGCGCCATGTCACCGGCAAGGCCAAGCTGACCGAGGACAATATTAAAGACACCCTGCGTGAAGTGCGCATGGCGTTGCTGGAAGCCGACGTGGCCTTGCCTGTGGTCAAGGACTTCGTCAACTCGGTCAAAGAGCGCGCTGTGGGCACCGAAGTGTCCCGCAGCCTGACGCCGGGCCAGGCTTTTGTGAAGATCGTCCAGGCCGAACTCGAAAGCCTGATGGGCGCAGCCAACGAAGACTTGAACCTCAGCGCCGTTCCACCGGCCGTCGTGCTGATGGCCGGTCTGCAGGGTGCGGGTAAAACCACCACCGCCGGCAAGCTGGCGCGCTTCCTTAAAGAGCGCAAGAAAAAGTCGGTAATGGTTGTGTCGGCGGACGTGTACCGTCCGGCTGCGATCAAACAGCTGGAAATGCTCGCGGGCGAAGTGGGGGTGACCTTCTTCCCGTCCGACCTGAGCCAGAAGCCGGTCGACATCGCCAACGCGGCTATTAAAGAAGCCAAGCTCAAATTCATCGATGTGGTTATCGTCGATACCGCCGGTCGCCTGCACATCGATGAAGAGATGATGGGCGAGATCAAGGCGCTGCATGCCGCGATCAACCCGGTCGAGACGCTGTTCGTGGTCGACGCCATGACCGGCCAGGATGCGGCCAACACCGCCAAGGCTTTCGGCGACGCACTGCCGCTGACCGGCGTGATCCTGACCAAGGTCGACGGTGACGCCCGTGGCGGTGCTGCGCTGTCGGTGCGCGCCATCACCGGCAAGCCGATCAAGTTCATCGGTATGGGCGAGAAGAGCGAAGCGCTCGAACCGTTCCACCCGGAGCGTATCGCCTCACGCATTCTCGGCATGGGCGACGTGCTCAGCCTGATCGAGCAGGCCGAAGCCACGCTCGACAAGGACAAGGCCGACAAGCTGGCCAAGAAGCTGAAGAAGGGCAAGGGCTTCGACCTCGAAGACTTCCGTGACCAGCTGCAACAGATGAAGAACATGGGCGGCCTCGGCGGCCTGATGGACAAGCTGCCGAACATCGGCGGTGTGAACCTGGCGCAAATGGGCAACGCCCAGGGCGCGGCAGAGAAGCAGTTCAAGCAGATGGAAGCCATCATCAACTCCATGACCCCGGCCGAGCGCCGCGACCCTGAGCTGATCAGCGGTTCGCGCAAACGCCGGATCGCCATGGGTTCCGGCACCCAGGTGCAGGACATCGGTCGCTTGATCAAGCAGCACAAGCAGATGCAGAAGATGATGAAGAAATTCTCCGCCAAAGGCGGAATGGCCAAGATGATGCGCGGCATGGGCGGTATGTTGCCCGGCGGCGGCATGCCGAAAATGTAAAGAATTCGAGCGCAAGTCTGCTTGCGCTCCGCCCCACAGGGACGTGGGATCTCCAGCAAACCCGCGGTTAGCGGGAGCTGACTCGCCGTTTTAACCGACGGCTCTATAGCAGATCTGAGTGGCACGCTGATAGGCGCCAGAAAAAGACATTTGCAAAAGTCCGGATATTCCTTAGAATATGCGGCCTTTCGGGCACCTATGCCCGCTGTGCATTTAGATTTGCAGCACCGACTACAGGAACGATGTTCACATGCTAACAATCCGTCTTGCCCTTGGCGGCTCCAAAAAGCGCCCGTTTTACCACTTGACCGTAACCGACAGCCGCAACCCGCGCGACGGTTCGCACAAGGAACAGGTTGGTTTCTTCAACCCTGTTGCTCGTGGTCAAGAAGTTCGTCTGTCCGTGAACCAAGAGCGCGTAGCCTACTGGCTGAGCGTTGGCGCACAGCCATCCGAGCGCGTTGCAAAACTGTTGAAGGACTCGGCTAAGGCCGCAGCCTGAGCAATATGAACGCGACGCCAGCTGTTGCTGATGATTTGATCGTTATCGGCAAGATTTACTCTGTTCATGGCGTTCGCGGCGAAGTGAAGGTGTATTCCTTTACTGATCCGACTGAAAACCTGTTGCAGTACAAAACCTGGACGCTCAAGCGCGAAGGTAGTGTGAAACAGGTCGAGCTGGTCAGTGGACGCGGGAGCGATAAGTTCCTGGTCGCAAAGCTCAAGGGTCTTGATGACCGTGAAGAAGCTCGTCTTCTGGCCGGTTATGAGATCTGCGTGCCGCGCAACCTGTTCCCTGAATTGACCGACGGCGAGTACTACTGGTACCAGCTGGAAGGTCTGAAGGTTATTGATCAACTGGGGCAATTGCTCGGGAAAATCGATCATCTTCTGGAAACCGGCGCCAATGATGTAATGGTGGTCAAGCCTTGCGCTGGCAGCCTGGATGATCGCGAACGCCTGTTGCCTTATACCGGGCAATGCGTGTTGGCCGTCGACCTGGCCGCGGGCGAGATGAAGGTGGAATGGGACGCGGACTTCTAAGCGTGGCTAATTTGCGCATTGAAGTGATCAGTTTGTTTCCCGAGATGTTCTCCGCCATCAGCGAGTACGGCATCACCAGTCGGGCGGTGAAACAGGGGCTGTTGCAGCTTACCTGTTGGAACCCGCGAGACTACACGACGGATCGACATCACACTGTGGACGATCGCCCATTTGGCGGTGGCCCGGGCATGGTGATGAAGATCAAGCCCCTGGAAGATGCGTTGGTCGAGGCCAAGGCAGCCGCCGGGGAGAAGGCGAAGGTAATTTACCTGTCCCCTCAAGGCCGTCAGCTGAAACAGGCTGGCGTGCGCGAACTGGCGAATGAGGAGGCCTTAATCCTGATTGCCGGTCGCTATGAAGGCATTGACGAGCGTTTTATTGAAGCGCATGTCGATGAAGAGTGGTCGATTGGGGACTATGTCCTGTCTGGCGGCGAGCTGCCGGCGATGGTCCTGATAGATGCGGTTACACGACTGCTGCCTGGAGCTTTAGGGCATGCGGACTCTGCGGAGGAAGATTCCTTCACGGATGGTTTGCTGGATTGCCCGCACTACACCCGACCGGAGGTGTATGCGGATCAGCGTGTTCCCGACGTATTGCTAAGTGGCAATCACGCACACATCCGGCGTTGGCGTTTACAGCAGTCCCTTGGTCGGACCTATGAACGACGCGCCGATCTTCTGGAAAGCCGCTCGCTTTCTGGAGAAGAGAAGAAGCTGCTCGAGGAATACATCCTCGCGCGGGACGATAGTTAACAACGTATCGATGGTAGGTCCATTGACTTACCTTAGGAGCACAGCATGACTAACAAAATCATCCTTGCACTCGAAGCAGAGCAGATGACCAAAGAGATCCCTACCTTTGCCCCGGGCGACACTATTGTCGTTCAGGTGAAAGTGAAGGAAGGCGACCGTTCGCGTCTGCAAGCGTTCGAAGGCGTGGTAATCGCCAAGCGTAACCGTGGTGTGAACAGTGCTTTCACTGTTCGTAAAATCTCCAACGGTGTTGGCGTAGAGCGTACTTTCCAGACCTACAGCCCGCAAATCGACAGCATGGCCGTTAAGCGTCGCGGTGACGTACGTAAAGCCAAGCTGTACTACCTGCGTGACCTGTCCGGTAAAGCAGCTCGCATCAAGGAAAAACTGGCTTAAGTCCAGCTTCCCGATGCAGAAAAAAGCAGCCTGCGGGCTGCTTTTTTGTGCCTGAAATTTGTCTATTTGCCGGTATTTGGCCATGACCACCCGCCTCGAAGAAATCCAGCGACGCACTGACCTGTCCGTGACCCACGTGACCAAAGCCGTGTTCCCGCCGACCACCAACCACCACAACACGCTGTTCGGCGGCACTGCGCTGGCGTGGATGGATGAAGTGTCTTTCATCACCGCCACGCGCTTTTGCCGCTTGCCGCTGGTGACGGTGTCCACCGACCGTATCGACTTCAATCACGCGATCCCCGCCGGCTCCATCGTCGAGCTGATCGGCCGCGTAATCAAAGTGGGCAACACCAGCCTTAAGGTCGAGGTTGAAGTGTTCGTCGAGAGCATGAGTGCCGATGGCCGTGAAAAGGCGATCCAGGGCGTGTTCAGTTTTGTCGCGATTGATGCCGACAAACGCCCTGTGCCGGTGCTGCCTGGGTTTGTGGACTGACCCGAGACTGCTATCGCAGGCAGCTCCCACATTTAATCGGTGTTGATCATGCTATCAGGCAACACACAAAACCCATGTGGGAGCTGGCTTGCCTGCGATAGGATCTACCAAACACTCCAGTCATCAACCTGAGCCTCTATGCCCGCCATCGACCACCCTCTGATCGACCGCTTCCTCGACGCCCTGTGGCTGGAAAAAGGCCTGTCGGACAACACCCGGCAGGCCTATCGCAGCGACCTGGCTTTGTTCAATGGCTGGTTGCAGGAGAAAAACCTCGAGCTGATCAATGCCGGCCGTGAGTTGATCCTCGATCACCTGGCCTGGCGTTTGGAACAGAGCTACAAGCCGCGTTCCACGGCGCGATTTCTTTCGGGTGTGCGTGGGTTTTATCGCTATTTGCTGCGCGAAAAGCAGATTTCCGTCGACCCGACCCTGCAAATCGATATGCCTCAGCTCGGTAGGCCCTTGCCTAAATCCTTATCGGAAGCTGACGTGGACGCCTTGCTCGCCGCGCCCGATCTGAGCGAAGCCATCGGCCAGCGCGACCGCGCCATGCTGGAAGTCTTGTATGCCTGCGGCCTGCGCGTGACCGAGCTGATCAGCCTGACCCTGGAGCAAGTCAACCTGCGCCAGGGCGTGCTGCGCGTGATGGGTAAGGGCAGCAAGGAACGACTGGTGCCGATGGGCGAGGAGGCGATTGTGTGGGTGGAGCGCTATATGCGTGACGCCCGCAATGAGCTGCTCGGCGGGCGGCCCAGTGATGTGCTGTTCCCCAGCCTGCGCGGCGAGCAGATGACCCGCCAGACCTTCTGGCACCGTATCAAGCACCAGGCCAAAGTTGCCGGGATCGGCAAGGCGCTGTCGCCGCATACCTTGCGTCATGCATTCGCCACGCATTTGCTCAACCACGGCGCGGATTTGCGCGTGGTGCAAATGCTGCTGGGGCACAGCGACTTATCCACAACCCAGATCTACACTCACGTGGCACGCGCACGCTTGCAGGAAATGCACGCCAAGCACCACCCGCGCGGATAAAATCACCTCGGAAAAACCCCAATTTGCCCGTTGAAGCCTGCCCTTGGGCCCAACTGTGGTAGGCTTTGCCGGTTAGCAAAGGGGACGGCCA
The DNA here is from genome assembly GCF_900006605.1 of Pseudomonas sp. 58 R 3. Classification (NCBI taxonomy): domain Bacteria; kingdom Pseudomonadati; phylum Pseudomonadota; class Gammaproteobacteria; order Pseudomonadales; family Pseudomonadaceae; genus Pseudomonas; species Pseudomonas sp. 58 R 3. The sequence continues at coordinate 99,326 of NZ_CVTT01000059.1, forward strand.
CTGCCCGCGTTTCCAAGCGGTGTTCCACAGCCGTCCCTGCATCTGCCTTCAGGAGTTCCCATGCGCTTGACCCAGATTATTGCCGCCGCAGCGATTGCGTTGGTTTCCACCTTTGTTGTCGCCGATGACGCCGCCGAGCAAACCATTCGCAAGAGCCTGGCCAACCTGCAGCTCGACACCCCGATCGAAAGCATCAGCGCCAGCCCCATGGCCGGCCTGTATGAAGTCAAGCTCAAGGGCAGCCGTGTGCTGTACGCCAGCGCCGATGGCCAGTACATCGTTCAGGGCTACCTGTTCCAGCTTAAAGACGGCAAGCCGGTCAACCTGACCGAGAAAGCCGAGCGCCTGGGCGTGTCCAAGCTGATCAACGGCATTCCGGTGGCTGAAACCGTGGTGTACCCGGCCATTGGCGAGACCAAGACCCACATTACCGTGTTCACCGACACCACGTGCCCGTACTGCCACAAGCTGCACGCCGAAGTGCCTGCGCTGAACAAGGCCGGTATCGAAGTGCGCTACGTCGCATTCCCGCGCCAGGGCCTGGGTTCGCCGGGTGACGAGCAGCTGCAAGCCGTATGGTGTTCGGCCGACAAGAAATCGGCCATGGACAAAATGGTCGATGGCAAGGAAATCAAGGCAGCCAAATGTGCCAACCCGGTTTCCAAGCAGTTCGCCCTCGGCCAGTCGATTGGCGTGAACGGTACACCGGCCATCGTTTTGGCTGACGGTCAGGTGATTCCGGGCTACCAGCCGGCACCACAAGTTGCCAAACTGGCGCTCAGTGCCAAGTAAACCAGCATCGTCGAACCTTTGACGATCATGGCCCGCCGACCGTTCGACGGGCCATCAAATTGAAAGCCGCAGTTGTGCGGCTGTTTTCCACGGCCGACCTAGCGTCGGCCGTTTCATGGGGAGTTCTTCAGTGAAACCGGTCAAAGTAGGCATCTGTGGGTTAGGGACCGTCGGTGGCGGCACCTTCAACGTACTTCAGCGTAATGCTGAAGAAATTTCCCGCCGTGCAGGGCGTGGGATTGAAGTGGCGCAAATTGCCACGCGTACGCCAAAGCCTCAGTTCCAAACGACCGGTATTGCGATTACCAACGATGTCTTCGCCGTGGCCACCAACCCTGAAATCGATATCGTCATCGAGTTGGTCGGCGGCTATACCGTGGCCCGTGACCTGGTACTGCTGGCCATCGAGAATGGCAAGCACGTGGTCACCGCCAACAAGGCGTTGATCGCCGTGCACGGCAACGAGATTTTTGCCAAGGCGCGCGAGAAGGGCGTGATCGTCGCATTCGAAGCCGCCGTGGCCGGTGGCATCCCGGTGATCAAGGCGATCCGTGAAGGCCTGTCCGCCAACCGTATCAACTGGGTGGCCGGCATCATCAACGGCACCGGCAACTTCATCCTCACCGAAATGCGCGAGAAGGGCCGCACCTTCGAAGACGTGCTGGCCGAAGCCCAAGCCTTGGGTTACGCCGAAGCCGACCCGACCTTCGACGTGGAAGGTATCGACGCAGCGCACAAGCTGACCATTTTGGCGTCCATCGCCTTTGGTATTCCGCTGCAGTTCGACAAGGCCTACACCGAAGGCATCACCAAGCTGACCACCGCCGACGTGAACTACGCCGAAGCCCTGGGCTACCGCATCAAGCACCTCGGTGTGGCGCGCAGCACCCCGGCCGGTATCGAGTTGCGTGTACACCCGACGCTGATCCCGGCCGACCGCCTGATCGCCAACGTCAATGGCGTGATGAACGCCGTGATGGTCAACGGTGACGCCGCAGGTTCCACCTTGTTCTACGGCGCCGGCGCCGGCATGGAGCCGACCGCTTCGTCGGTGATTGCCGACCTGGTGGACGTGGTTCGCGCCATGACCAGCGACCCGGAAAACCGCGTGCCGCACCTGGCCTTCCAGCCGGATTCGCTGTCGGCCCACCCGATCCTGCCGATCGAAGCCTGCGAAAGCGCCTACTACCTGCGCATTCAGGCCAAGGACCATCCAGGCGTGTTGGCCCAGGTGGCCAGCATCCTCTCGGAGCGCGGCATCAACATCGAGTCGATCATGCAGAAGGAAGTCGAGGAACAAGACGGCCTGGTGCCGATGATCCTGCTGACCCACCGCGTGCTCGAGCAGCACATCAACGATGCCATCGCCGCGCTTGAAGCGTTGCAGGGCGTGGTTGGGCCGGTGGTGCGCATCCGTGTTGAACACCTGAACTAATCGTTTAGCGGCAAGGGCCCCACAAGTTCGGCGGCCCTTGTTCAGAATGCTCTAGAGGAGCCAGTCATGCGTTATATCAGCACCCGCGGCCAGGCACCGGCCCTGAACTTTGAAGACGTTTTGCTCGCCGGCCTTGCCACTGACGGCGGCCTGTATGTGCCGGAAAACCTGCCTCGTTTCACCCAGGAAGAAATCGCTTCGTGGGCCGGCCTGCCGTACCACGAACTGGCGTTCCGGGTGATGCGCCCGTTCGTTACCGGCAGCATTCCGGATGCCGATTTTAAAAAGATTCTGGAAGAAACCTATGGCGTGTTTTCCCACAACGCCATCGCGCCACTGCGCCAGCTGAATGGCAACGAATGGGTATTGGAGCTGTTCCACGGTCCGACCCTGGCCTTCAAGGACTTCGCCCTGCAACTGCTGGGTCGCTTGCTCGACTACGTGCTGGAAAAACGCGGCGAGCGTGTGGTGATCATCGGTGCCACCTCCGGTGATACCGGCTCGGCGGCCATCGAAGGTTGCAAGCACTGCGAGAACGTCGACATCTTCATCCTGCACCCGCACAAGCGCGTGTCGGAAGTGCAGCGCCGCCAGATGACCACCATCTTCGGCGAGAACATCCATAACATCGCCATCGAAGGCAACTTCGATGACTGCCAGGAAATGGTCAAGAACAGCTTCGCTGACCAGAGCTTCCTCAAAGGTACGCGTCTGGTGGCGGTGAACTCGATCAACTGGGCGCGGATCATGGCCCAGATCGTCTACTACTTCCACGCCTCCCTGCAGTTGGGCGGCCCGGCGCGTTCGGTGTCGTTCTCGGTGCCGACCGGAAACTTTGGCGACATCTTCGCCGGTTACCTGGCGCGCAACATGGGCTTGCCGATCAATCAGTTGATCGTCGCCACCAACCGCAACGACATCCTGCACCGCTTCATGAGCGGCAACCAGTACGTCAAGGAAACCCTGCACGCCACGCTGTCGCCGTCGATGGACATCATGGTTTCGTCGAACTTCGAACGCCTGCTGTTCGACATGCACGGTCGCAACGGTTCGGCGATTGCCGGCTTGATGGACACCTTCAAGAGCGGTGGCGGTTTCAGCGTTGATGAAGAGCGCTGGACCGAAACCCGCAAGCTCTTCGACTCCCTGGCCGTGGACGATGCGCAAACCTGCGAAACCATCGCCGAGGTCTACGCGCAGACCGGCGAGCTGCTCGACCCGCACACTGCCATCGGTGTGAAGGCCGCACGCGAATGCCGTCGCAGCCTGGACATCCCGATGGTGATTCTGGGCACCGCCCACCCGGTCAAATTCCCGGAAGCGGTGGAGAAGGCCGGTGTTGGCAAGGCGCTGGAACTGCCTCAGCACCTGGCTGACCTGTTCGAGCGCGAAGAGCGCTGCACCGTGCTGGCCAATGACCTGAAAGCCGTGCAGGCGTTTGTCAGCCAGCATGGCAATCGCGGCAAGCCACTCTGACCCGCCGGTTATTGCGCAGCAGATCAAGCCCGTCTTCGTGACGGGCTTTTTCATTCTGGCCATAGAGGGTGTGCCCGCTCGTCACGCGCCAGCCCATCAGGAACATCGGGCGGTCGTCGGCACAGCGCCAGACGCGGCTTTCAAGGCGGGCGCCGAGGGGCATCCTGGGGTTCCAGCTTGTGGGTGGTTGTTTTCTCTCTGTCATCTTTGCCGTGCATGCTCGATTGACTCGGGCAGGTGACGACACAAAAGGTCGAACTTTCTGCTGCGGGCACGGGTCACTTGAATGTCAGCATCTTAGTGACATTTTTGTTTTTCGAACTTTATTCGAATGATTGAGTGGTGATCGAGATGGAAAGTATCAGCCTATTGCTCGAAGAAGCACTGAGCCCTTATCAGGTTACGTTGACCACCTCGGGTGTGCAGGACGAGTGCCTGGTGACCGTGAAGAATCCGGCTGGCGCTATTGTCGTCGAGCGGGAAGTCGATCGGGCGCAATTGACGGATAAGCGCGTGCTGGTGGATGTGGTCGATTGCCTGCTGCGCGACCTTAAAATCGCCGAAGGGCGCCTGGAACCGTCGGTGATTGCCGCCTTGCGCAACGCCGCACAGACTCGCGGCAGCGCGCTCGCATGAAGAATTGTTTAATTGGCGAAACTTCCTACGCCATGCCCGGTCAGATTTTTTAACAACAAGAGCAAACATTGTGCTCCGGTGTTTGTGGCTTGTTGTACTGGTCTTTGTAGGCCACGTTTAACCCCGAAGTGTCTCCCCACTCTTCGGGGTTTCTTTTTGCCTGGGATTTATCCGGCACAGGCTCAAGGCTCGGGGGAGTTCAGGAAAAAGCTCGGGTTATCCAACAAATACTGTTCACGCATTGCTGGGTCTAACCACGAAGCGTAGGACTGTTGCACTTGCTCCAGTGGGATCTCACCCAACGCCTGATCGATTCGCTGTATGGCCTGGCGACCTTGAGGCGTGTTGGAGCAGCCGATATGCGTGCGCTGGTAAGGCGCTGAACCCTTGATGGGAAAGAACAGCAGGTCCTGGGCCGCAATCCCCTGTTGCTGGGCGTGATAGCGGATTTCCGGCGGGTAGCCCAGCACGGCCTCAAGTCGCCCCAGGCGTTGCATCTGCAACAGGCTGCCCAGGGCGTCATTGCCATAATGCAGGGTCAGGGTGTGCGGGTCAGCGTGCTTGAGCTGTTCATCGACGGTGGGGCCGTAGCTGCGTTCGGCGGTGGCGCCGATGCGCGCCTTATGGGCTTTGAGAAAGGCTTGCAGGTCAAACTGACCCTCGACGATATAGGGCGCCATGGCCGCCTGTTGGCTGCGCGGGATCGTCACCCCATTGCTGACCGCCACGAATGCCTGGGCGGAAAACACCACGTACTGGGCGCGCTCTGGCGTCCACAGCAGCGATGGATCACAGGTCAGGGGTTGAGCACGCAACATTTGAATGCCGCGCGCGCGGTTGACGTGCATCACTTGATGCCGATACTCCGGCAGGTGCTCCATGAGCAGCGGCAACAGTTGGTCGAGTGCGCCCTGGTTTTTTTGCGGGCCTTCGAAGATGGTCATTGGCGGCAGGTCGCGCAGCAGCCAGGTCATTGTGTTCTCGGCCCGTGCCGAGAGCGACCAACTGCCGAGCAATATGCTTACAAGCAGCAAGCGGATGTACGGGCGAACCATCAGATCGCGCCATCCTCACGCAAACGGGTAATGGCGGCGGCGTCGTAACCCAGCTCATTGAGCACCGTGCTGTTGTGCTCACCCAACTGCGGCCCAACCCATTCGCAACTGCCTGGCGTCTCGGAGAGCTTGGGCACGATGCCGGGCATTTTGAAGTCCTTGCCACCTGGCAACTGCGCCTTGAGGAACATTTCCCGGGCCAGAAACTGCGGGTCGCCGAGCATGTCTTCGGCACTGTAGATACGGCTGGCGGGCACTTCGGCCTTGTTCAGTTGTTCGACCACTTGTTCCAGCGGCAGCGAGTTGACCCAGCGATCAATCACCCCATAAAGCTCGTCACGGCGGCTGTCGCGCCCGTCATTGCTGGCCAGGGCCGGGTCGTTGGCCAGGTCGTCGCGGCCGATGGCGCTCATGAAGCGCTTGAAGATCGCATCGCCATTGGCGCCGATCTGCACATGCTTGCCGTCAGCACTGGTATGAATCGAAGAAGGCGTGATGCCGGGCATGATGTTGCCGGTGCGCTCGCGGATAAACCCGAACACGTCGAACTCCGGGATCATGCTTTCCATCATCGCGAAGATGGCTTCGTACAGCGCCACATCCACCACTTGGCCGAGCCCGCCGTTGACTTCCCGGTGCCGCAGCGCCATCAGCGCGCCGATTACCGCCCACAGGGCCGCAATGGAATCGCCGATGGAAATTCCGGTGCGCACCGGCGGGCGGTCTTCGAAGCCGGTGATATAGCGCAAACCGCCCATGGACTCGCCCACCGCACCAAAGCCCGGCTGGTCTTTCATCGGCCCGGTCTGGCCGAAACCGGAGAGGCGGACCATCACCAGCTTGGGGTTCAGCGCGTGCAGGGTTTCCCAGCTCAAACCGAGTTTTTCCAGTACACCGGGGCGGAAGTTTTCGATCAGGATGTCGGCGTCCGCCAGCAGCTGTTTAAGAATCGCCAGGCCATCCGGGTGTTTGAGATTCAGGGTCAGCGACTTTTTATTGCGCGCCTGCACAAACCACCACAGCGAGGTGCCTTCGTACAGCTTGCGCCACTTGCGCAGCGGGTCGCCGCCATCGGGGGATTCGACCTTGACCACTTCGGCACCGAATTCGGCGCAGATGCGTGAGGCGAACGGGCCGGCGATCAGGGTGCCCAGTTCGATGACTTTCAGGCCGGCGAGCGGTTTGGCATTAAACGACATGAGGATCCTTAGCAAGCAGGGGCGGTGGTGTCATGCCTTTTAACATAGGCGAGCGGCCCAGGGATAAGCATGATGCAGCGCAGTATTCGTTCAATGGCTGCCCCATCGGTTAGACTGGCGACCTTTCCCTGTCTTTAGAAGCCCGTTCATGGCCCAGCCGTCCACGACCTACAAATTCGAACTCAACCTCACCGACCTCGACCGTTCGGTGTACGAGAGCGTCAAACAGACCATCGCCCGCCACCCTTCGGAAACCGAAGAACGCATGACCGTGCGGCTGCTGGCCTACGCCCTTTGGTACAACGAGCAGTTGGCGTTCGGGCGTGGCCTGTCAGATGTAGACGAGCCGGCCCTGTGGGAAAAAAGCCTGGATGATCGGGTGCTGCACTGGATTGAAGTCGGCCAGCCTGACGCCGACCGCTTGACCTGGTGCTCACGCCGTACCGAGCGCACCAGCCTGCTGGCCTATGGCAGCTTGCGTGTATGGGAAGGCAAGGTGGTGCCGGTGGCCAATAACCTCAAGAACGTCCACATCGCCGCCGTGCCGCAGGAAGTCCTCGAGACCCTGGCCAAGGACATGCCGCGCGTGATCAAGTGGGACGTGATGATCAGCGAAGGCACCATTTTTGTGACTGACGACCGTGGCCAGCATGAAGTGCAATTGCAATGGCTGGTTGGCGAACGCGGCTGAAGAGGTACAGCTTCAAGCGGCAAGCTTGAATCTTGCAGCTCATTACTAATATCCACTACAGAGAATTCCCCTTCGTCCCATGCGTATCGATCCTCGCCCGTTGCCCGCTGTCCTGCCGTTTCTCGGTGAATTGCCACCGCTGTTGACCCGTCTCTACGCCGCACGCGGTGTGCAGTCTGAGGCTGAGCTGGACAAGAGCCTGGCGCGGTTGATTCCCTACCAGCAACTCAAGGGCATCGACGCGGCGGTAGACCTGCTGGTGACGGCCCTGGAGCAGCGCCAGCGCATCCTTATCGTCGGTGACTTCGACGCCGATGGTGCCACGGCCAGTACCGTGGGCACGTTGGGCCTGCGTTTGCTGGGTGCGGCCCATGTCGATTACCTGGTGCCCAACCGCTTCGAATACGGCTACGGCCTGACCCCGGAAATCGTCGCGGTGGCGCTGCAGCGCGAGCCGCAGCTGCTGATCACTGTGGATAACGGCATCTCCAGCGTTGAAGGCGTGGCGGCGGCGAAGGCCGCCGGGTTGCAGGTATTGGTCACCGACCACCACTTGCCGGGCGATGAATTGCCGGCGGCGGATGCCATCGTCAACCCGAATCAGCCTGGCTGTGAGTTCCCCAGCAAGGCGCTGGCCGGCGTGGGGGTGATCTTCTACGTGCTGATGGCCCTGCGCGCGCGGTTGCGCAGCCTGGGCTGGTACGACAACAAACCGCAGCCGAACATCGGCGAGCTGCTCGACCTGGTCGCCCTGGGCAGCGTCGCTGACGTGGTGCCGCTGGATGCCAACAACCGCATCCTGGTGCACCAAGGCCTGGAGCGTATTCGTGCCGGGCGTGCGCGGCCGGGGATCAAGGCGATCCTCGAAGTGGCCAAGCGTGACCACGCGCGTATCACCTCCACCGACCTCGGTTTTATCCTCGGGCCACGCCTCAATGCGGCGGGGCGCCTGGATGATATGAGCCTGGGCATCGAATGCCTGCTCACCAGTGACGTGGCGGCGGCACGGGAAATGGCCGCGCAACTGGACGGCATGAACCAGGACCGCAAATCCATCGAGCAAGGCATGCAGCGCGAGGCCCTGGCCCAGCTCAAGGACTTGCCGGTGGAGTCGATGCCTTACGGCTTGTGCCTGTTCGACCCGGAATGGCACCAAGGTGTGATCGGTATTCTGGCGTCGCGCATGAAAGAGCGGTATTTCCGCCCGACCATCGCCTTCGCCGACGCCGGTGATGGCCTGCTCAAGGGCTCAGGGCGCTCTGTACAGGGTTTTCACATCCGTGATGCCCTGGCGGTGGTCGCCAGCCAGCATCCCAACCTGATCGCCAAATACGGCGGCCACGCCATGGCCGCCGGCCTGACCTTGCCCGAGGAAAACTTCCCACTGTTTGCCGAAGCCTTTGATGCCGAAGTGCGCCGGCAACTGTGTGAAGAAGACCTCACCGGTCGCCTGTTGACCGACGGTACGTTGGCGGTGGAAGAGTTTCACCTGGAACTGGCGCGTGCCCTGCGACATGCAGGGCCATGGGGCCAGCACTTTCCCGAGCCGTTGTTTCACGGTGTGTTTCAGCTGGTGGAACAGCGTGTGGTTGGCGAGCGGCACCTTAAAGTGGTGCTCAAGAGCGAATGCGGGTCAGTGAAGCTCGATGGCATTGCGTTTGGTGTGGACCGTGAAGTCTGGCCGAACCCGACGGTGCGTTGGGTGGAGTTGGCCTACAAGCTGGATGTGAACGAGTTTCGTGGCAATGAAACTGTGCAGCTGATGATTGCGCATATCGAACCGCGCTAGCGCTTATTAACACCGCAAAACAACTGTGGGAGCTGGCTCCCACAGTTTTAATCCGCGTACAGGTCGGATTACTCGGCCTTGTCCTTCGCCTGGTGCTTCACAATGATATCCACCAAACGCTGAGCCAGCGCCGGGTAGTTCTCATCAAAGTGATGCCCGCCCGGCAGCTTCACCGCCTCGCCCACAGCCGTGGTATCGGTGCAGCCACTCTCGTTGACTTCTTCAGCACCGTAGATGCACACCACTTTGTCCGCCGGCAGCTTGGCCATTTCCGGGCCGGTGGCGGCTTCTTTGCCGGCGTTGCCCAGCCAGCCTTCCACTTCGATTTCAAAGCTGCCGGTGCGTGCAAAGGCGAGCAGGATGATGGCGTCGACACGTTGCTGTTCGCTTTCCGGCATGCGGTTGTAGATCGCCGGCAATACGTCTGCGCCGAACGAATAGCCGGTTAGTACGAAGCGTTTGGTGCCCCACTTCTGGCGGTAGTGCTGCATCAGCTCGGTGAGGTCTTTGGCGCTTTGTTCCGGGGTCTTGTGCTGCCAGTAGTAGCGCAAGGTGTCGATGCCGACCACCGGGTAGCCGATCTTGGCCATTTCACCGGCTACATCGCGGTCCAGGTCACGCCAGCCGCCATCACCGGAGAGGAACAGGGTAACGGTGTCCTTGGCTTGGCCGGCCGGTACTTCGACCACCGGAATCGCCAGGCCGCCGTTATCCGAACCGACCAATTGCTTGCGCAGTTCGTTGTTCAACACTTGCGGGTAGTGAATGTCGTAGTCGCTGATGCTGGTCGTCGCGCGCGGTGTATCGCGGACGAAACTGGCGCTTTCATCGTCAGGGTTATCGTTCCACGCCACCAGCCAGTTGCCGTGGGCGGAGGTTTTCGGCAGTGGGTCCTTGCAGCCTTCCTGCACCAGGGCGAAGCCGACGGAGATGGCGTTGGCCTTGTCGTCGTTCTGTGACGCCAGCCAGCGCCAGGCGAGCGCGGCGCCAGGGCCGATACCGCTCACCAGCGTCGCCGGGCCTTTAAGCTGGGCCAGGGCGCTTTGCAGGGCTTGTTCCTGCAGCTTGCAGTCATCTTTTGGCAGGATCACTTGCACGATCTGCGCCGAGCCGCCCTGGCTCAGGGCAATCAGCTGGCTGTCGCTCAAGGTTTCGTCGGCCATTACGGCCACGGCCACGCGGGCCTTGGCCGAGCCGTTAGGCGTCACACGGGTCATCACCGAACCGTCGGCCTGGGGCAGTTGTTCCAGGGTCGGTTGCGGGGCAGGGCGGTTCCAGTACCAAAAGCCACCCGCCGCGATCAGCGCGAGCAGCACTACTAAGGCCAATACATACCGCCAGGAGCGTCGAATCATCAGCGTTTCACCAATCCAGTCAAGCCGCCCGCAATCAGGGCGGCGGTATCGGCCAGTGCCACCAGCGGATCAAGTCCTGCGGGCACGGCCATATAACGAGGTTCCCAGTCAGGCTGGAACTTGTCTTTGAAGCGGCGCAAACCTTGGAAGTTATACAGCTGCTCGCCACGGCGGAACACCATCGAGCCCAAGCGTTGGGTCAGTGGCGCACCACGGCGCGGTTGCAGGCCCGACAACGGCACCATGCCGAGGCTGAAGCGGGCGTAGTCGTGGTTCTTATAATGTTGAATCAGGCCAACCATCATGAATTCCATGGTCAGCTTCGGCGCGTCCGGGTGCGCACGCATCAGGTCGAGACTGGCCAGGTCATGGTTGTAGGTCTCGAGCAGGTTGGCGAAGGCTACCGGGCGACCTTCGAAGCGAATGATCGCGATGCGAAAGTGCTTGAGGTAGTCGTCGCTGAAACGTCCCAGGGAGAAGCCTTTTTCCCGCACGTTCTTGCCGGTCAGCCAGGCATCGGAGATGACTTTGAGCTCATCCATCGGCGCCTGGCCCGGGTCGCAGATCTCCAGGGACAAGCCGTCCCGGGTGCCACGGTTCCAGGTGTAGCGCAGGTCCTTCATCTCTTTGCCCTTGGCTTCCAGGTCAAAGCGTTTGAGGTCGACGCGGGCTTCTTCGCCCAGCTTGATCGCGGTGAGGCCGATGTCCATGTAGTACGGCAGGTTTTCGGCGCGTACCTGGTAGAACACGGGGCGTGCGTGATGGATGTCGCACAGGTCACGGAACTGCCAGATCATCTCCGCGCGGGGCTGAGTCGGGCCGATCGGGTCGTACAAGGCCACCAGGCTGCGCCCGCGACGGGCGTACATCAGGAAGGCTTCATCATTGGGGTGAAACAGCAACGCCTTGTCGCCGGTCAGCGCCAGGCCGCCGTCAGGTTGCGAGGAGGCCATCAGGATCTTGGTGGCGCGCTCCAGCTCATCCGGGGTCGGCAGGTGGATCACCGGGCGGGCGGTGCGCAACAGCCAGGTCAACGACACGATGACCAGCAACACCGCCGCACCCAGCAACGAACGCAGGCCCCGTGGGGCGTTGGCGTCCAGGGTGAACTGCCACCACAGTTGATGGCTGTACGGCACATCTTGATAGGCAAACAGCAGCAGCCAGATCGAGGCGCCCAGCACGCAGACGCTGGCCACCAGGTACAGCGGCGAGAACGGCAGTTCAGTCAGGCGGCTGGCGCGGTAAAACGAGCGACGGAAGATCGCCAGCAGCACGGCGGTCATGGTCATCAGGCTGGCTTCTTCCCAGTCAAAACCCTTGAGCAGCGAGAGCAGGGCGCCGGTCAGCAGCAGCACCATGGTCAGCATCCAGGCCGCCGACAAACGTCGACGCAGGCCTTGGGCGAGCAGCAGGCACAACACGCCGATCAGGCTGGCACCGAAGTGCGAGGCATCAATCAGGCGGTGGGGAATCAGGAACCCGATGTTTTCCAGGCGTGAGTCGATTTCCGGCGTGGCGCCGGAAAAAAGCAGGACCACGCCGGACAAAAAAACCAGTACGGCCAGCACCGGCGCCGCCAGGCCCGATGCAACCCGCAGGCTTTGCTGGGTCTGGAACAGGCGCTGGGCTTCGTTGACCAGCAGGAAGATACAGGCGATCAGCAGCGGCAGCACCACGTAGATCATCCGGTACAGCAGCAGGGCCGCGGCCAATGGCGCGGCGCCGAGTTTGTCGGCAAACGCGGCCAGCAGAATTGCCTCGAACACACCCACGCCGCCCGGCACATGGCTGAGTACACCGGCCGCCAGGGCCAGCAGGTACACCAGCAGGAACGGGCCGAATGGCGGCGCTTCGGGCAGCAACATATAAAGGACGGTGGCGGCAGCGGCCACATCCAGCGCGGTAATGATCAGTTGCAGGAAGGTCAGGCGGCGGCCGGGCAGGCGCAGCGTGCGACGCCCGGCCTTGACCAGCAGGTTGTCCGGGTAAGGCTGCTCCGGCAGGCGGCGGCGATAAATGCCGATGCACAGCGCAACTGACAGCAGCAGCACCACGCCGGCAATGCCGCCGAGCAGGCCTTGGGACACGTGCAGGTAGGTCGAGGCCGCCGGCAAGTTACTCAAGGTGGCCAGTGCAGCCAGCGGCGGCAGGGCGGTGCCCAGGGCCAGGCTGGCAAATACGGTCATGTGCGCCACTTCCGAGGCGCCGATGCCGTGGCGTGCATATAAACGGTAGCGCACCGAGCCGCCGGAGAGCATCGACAGGCCAATGGCATTGCCGATGGCAAAGGCGGTGAAGCCGCCCATGGCCAGGGTTTTGGCCGGCAGCTTTACGCCGGCATAACGCGCGCCGGAGAATTCATAGCCCAATAGAATGACGAAACCGGCGACCGCCGCGGCAAATGCGCCGAGCAAGGCAGGCTTGGGCACTTCCAGGATCGAGTCGTGGAGCGCGTAAAGATCGAGTTCCAGCAGCAGGTGTCGGCAGGCGATCAGGGCGATAGCGAACAACAGCAGAGTGACGGCCAGCCCAATGGGTTGACGGTATTTGCTCAACAGATCCAGCCAACGCAAACGGGTGGGAGTAATCGGTTGTTCCGCTGTGACGGTGTCTTGTGGTTCAGACGAGTTGGCGCGCATCAATCACCTCGTGGATTGTGCGCGACAGGATGGAGGTATCCAGCCAAGTTACCAATCCCTATGGACAAAATAATTACAAATATTAACGCTTATCGCCGGGGGCGGCGACAGCGGCCATTGGTCGTAGAGGGTCGTGCTTGAGTACTGAGCATAGCTTGCAATGACATGGACTCTGCAAACCGTATACGGTTTCATGAAAGATGCCATGCCATTGTTTCAGAAGAACTTTTTCATCGGATACAAAAAAGGCCACTCTTTCGAGTAGCCTTTTTTGATGTTTGGTTGCGGGAGCCGGATTTGAACCGACGACCTTCGGGTTATGAGCCCGACGAGCTACCAGACTGCTCCATCCCGCGTCTGTGGGCGGCATTCTACAGCCCAGCGGCGAGGTGTCAACCGTTAATAGTCTGATGGGTCAAATAAGTGGAAATTAGTCACTCCACAGCCACCTTGTGCGGTAAGTGCAGGGTGGGCAACGTTTTTTCTGTCTTACAATTTTCATACAGGACTAAAACAGGCGCGCACAAAAAAGGCCACTCTTTCGAGTAGCCTTTTTTGATGTTTGGTTGCGGGAGCCGGATTTGAACCGACGACCTTCGGGTTATGAGCCCGACGAGCTACCAGACTGCTCCATCCCGCGTCTGTGTGTCGGCATTCTACAGAGGAACGCAGGTGTGTCAACCTGTGAATTGAAGAAAAGCGCTTGTGGTTCAATCGGTTAGCTCTCCAGGGTGGGCTTCAAACGGCCTCGGGGCCAGTCTGGCCAAGGGTTTCAGCTCTATTGGCGGCTGGTTTTCGATTGAGAAAATAAATTCACCTGGGAAATTTCCTACCGCTCAAACGGCAGATTCAAACTACTGGTGCTATATACAGGAGTGAGTGCGATACTGGCCGCCCGTTGGATTACACCCTCTGTTTATATGACGCAGCGCAAAATCATCCACGTCGACTGTGATTGCTTCTACGCCGCCATCGAGATGCGCGACGACCCGAGCCTGGCGCAAAAGCCCTTGGCGGTCGGCGGTTCGGCAGACAGGCGCGGAGTGATTGCCACCTGCAACTATGAGGCGCGGGCCTATGGCGTGCGCTCGGCCATGTCATCGCGTCACGCCTTGAAGCTGTGCCCGGACCTGACCATCGTCAAGCCGCGCATGGATGCCTATAAAGAAGCCTCGAAGGAAATCCAGACGATCTTTCGCGACTACACCGACCTGATCGAGCCGTTGTCGCTGGACGAAGCCTACCTGGATGTGTCCGACAGCCCGCATTTTGGCGGCAGTGCCACGCGTATCGCCCAGGACATACGCCGGCGCGTCTCCAACCAGTTGCACATCACCGTGTCGGCCGGCGTGGCGCCGAACAAGTTTCTGGCCAAGATCGCCAGCGACTGGAAAAAGCCCAACGGCCTGTTTGTGATCACCCCGGATCAGGTCGAAGACTTTGTGTCGCAGTTGCCGGTGAAAAAGCTGCACGGGGTCGGCAAGGTCACTGCCGACAAGCTGGCGCGCCTGGGCATCGAAGACTGCCTGCAGCTGCGCGAGTGGAACAAGCTGGCGCTGGTGCGTGAATTCGGCAGTTTTGGCGAGCGGCTCTGGGGCCTGGCCCGGGGGATTGATGACCGCGTGGTGCAGAACGATAGCCGTCGGCAATCCATCAGTGTGGAAAATACCTACGACGTAGACCTGCCGGATCTTTCAAGCTGTCTGGCGAAACTGCCTGAGCTGATGGAAACGCTGGCGGGGCGCATGGCGCGTATCGACAGCAGCTACCGCGCGGGCAAGCCGTTCGTTAAGGTGAAGTTTCATGACTTTACCCAGACGACGCTGGAGCAGGCCGGGGCAGGGCGGGATCTGGAGAGTTATCAACAGCTGTTGACGCAAGCGTTTAACCGGGGCGGGAAGCCGGTGCGGTTGTTGGGGATTGGGGTGCGGTTGCTGGACCTGAGCAATGGCAATGAACAGCTCGAGCTCTCCTGGTAGAAACCGGAAAAAATGTGGGAGCGGGCTTGCTCGCGAATGCGCAGTGTCAGTCGATACATTCATCACTGATACACCGCCTTCGCGAGCAAGCCCGCTCCCACATTTAGATCTATAGCGTTTTCAGGATCTCAGCGTGCCCCAGGATCTGCGACAAGCCGCCCCGCATCCTTGGTCAGTGCCTGCAGAAACTCCTGCTGCAATTCCGGATCATTGCGCGTCAATTCGATCAGGCTTTGTTCCAGCTCGCTGGCCTCTTCTTCCAGGCCCAGTTCCGACAGGCGTTTGACCCGGTGCACCCATTGGCTCACTTCGTCATCTTCCAGGTCGTCGTAGATCAGGCCATGGGCTTCGAGCAACTTGTTGCGCAGTGTGCTGCTGATCGCCAGCGACGAGTCGGAATGCACATCGTCCTGGCCATCTTCCACGCTGATCTTCAAGGTGCTGACGCGGTTCAGGTCCTGCTCGGCAAACGGGCTGTCCAACAGGTTCAGGCGCAGTACGCCGTCGCGGTCGGTGGTCAGCTCATGGGTCTGCTTGCCGGCGGTGACCTGTACCGGGCGTTCGCTCCAGGGCAGGCTCGAATACTCGGTTCGCTTGTCGCGCTGCACTTCATCGATACCCGCCAGGTTCTGTTGCGCACGGCCGTGGGATTGCACGTTCATGAACGGGTTGATGCCGTCCACGCCGTAGCTCAGCCAGTCGTGCGTCATGCTGGTGGGCAGGTTACCGAGGGCGAAGATATTCACCACGTTGGCGCCCGCGCCCGCTACCAGTGCAACGGCACCCAACGGCATCTCATAGAGTTTGCGCCAGGCTTGGTAGGGGGTGTAGCGATCGTAACGGCGGGTGACTTCGAACTCGGTGACCTCAAAGGTCTTTTGCTCGTGAATGCGAACCCGGCGTTGCGGCAGTTCCAGCACTTTGGGTTCGCCGACATCGATTTGCAGGCTGTGATCGAGCAACTTGCGCTCGACCCGCTCCTCGTGCTCACTGCGTTGCGACATTTGATTGGCGCAGCCGCTGACCAGCAGGGCGCCGCACAAGGCGGCGCCCCCCAGGGCTCTGGTGTTTCGCTTGAACATGACTTCTCTTGATCTGGTTTTCAGCGACGAATACGCGCCTGAAGGAAAGACAGCACGTCAGCCACCGGCAACGGTTGGGCGCAGGCTTCGGTCCGGCTCTTGTATTCCAGATTGCCATCGGCCAGGCCGCGGTCACTGACCACGATACGGTGCGGGATGCCAATCAGTTCCATGTCGGCAAACTTGATGCCCGGGCTGGTTTTCTTGTCCCGGTCATCGAGCAGCACTTCAAAACCGGCAGCCGTCAGTTCGGCATACAGTTTGTCGGTGGCTTCGCGTACTTGCTCGTTGTCGTAGCGCAGCGGTACCAGAGCGATCTGGAACGGTGCCAGGGCGTCGCTCCAGATGATGCCTTTCTCGTCGTTGTTCTGCTCGATGGCAGCGGCAACCACGCGCGATACGCCAATGCCGTAGCAGCCCATGTCCAGGGTGATCGGCTTGCCGTTCTCGCCCAGCACTTCGCACTTCATCGCCTTGCTGTACTTGTTGCCCAGCTGGAAGATATGCCCGACTTCGATGCCGCGCTTGATTTCCAGGGTGCCCTTGCCGTCCGGGCTTGGGTCACCGGCCACCACGTTACGCAGGTCGGCCACGGTCGGAACCGGCAGGTCACGCTCCCAGTTCACGCCGAAGTAGTGCTTGTCGTCGATGTTGGCGCCGATACCGAAGTCGCTCATCAGCTCGACCGAACGGTCGATGATGATCGGCAGCGGCAGGTTCAGCGGGCCCAGCGAACCGGCACCGGCGCCAATGGCGTCGCGCAGTTCGGCATCGGTGGCCATGACCAGCGGGCTGGCCACGCCAGGTTGCTGGGCCGCCTTGATTTCGTTGAGTTCGTGGTCGCCACGGATCACCAGGGCGATCAGCTTGCCTTCTTCTTCGGCGCGCACGATCAGGGTCTTGATGGTCTTTTCAATCGGCAGATTGAATTTTTCCACCAGGGCCGCGATGGTCTTGGTCTCTGGCGTGTCTACCAGGCGCAGTTCTTCAGCCGGTGCGGCGCGGGACGTTTCCCGTGGCACGGCTTCGGCTTTCTCGATATTCGCCGCGTAATCGGAACCGTTGCTGAACACGATATCGTCTTCGCCGGATTCGGCCAGCACGTGGAATTCGTGGGAGCCGGCGCCGCCGATGGAGCCGTTGTCCGCTTCAACCGGGCGGAATTTCAGGCCCAGGCGCGTGAACACGTTGCAGTAGGCGGTGTGCATGCGGTCGTAGGTGGCCTGCAAGGACGCCTGGTCTGCGTGGAACGAATACGCGTCCTTCATGATGAATTCGCGGCCGCGCATCAAGCCGAAGCGTGGGCGGATTTCATCACGGAACTTGGTCTGGATCTGATACAGGTTCAACGGCAGCTGCTTGTAGCTGCTCAGCTCGTTGCGCATCAGGTCGGTGATCACTTCTTCATGGGTCGGGCCGGCGCAGAAGTCGCGGCCATGACGGTCCTTGAAGCGCAGCAACTCAGGGCCGTACTCTTCCCAGCGCCCGGATTCCTGCCACAGCTCAGCCGGTTGGGTGCTCGGCATCAACACTTCCAGAGAGCCGGCGGCGTTCATTTCTTCGCGAACGATGGCTTCGACCTTGCGCATCACCTTCAAGCCCATGGGCAGCCAGGTGTACAGGCCGGAGGCCAGTTTGCGGATCATACCGGCGCGCAGCATCAGCTGATGGCTGATCACAACCGCGTCGGAAGGCGTTTCTTTCTGTGTGGCGAGCAAATATTGACTGGTACGCATGGTAGGCCGTTGTCGGTTGCTTGAACTTGAAATGACTTGGGATTGTACGGGCGGTTGTCGCTGGAGTACAGGCGTGAGGTCGTGGCGGTGTTTCTGTTGAAGTAGAGCCTGTGTGGGAGCTGGCTTGCCTGCGATAGCGGTGTTGGATTCACCATCGCTATCGCAGGCAAGCCAGCTCCCACATTGACTGAGTCAGGTCAGTCTTCTGCGGGAGGATTCAATCGCGCCCGTCGGCTTTCCTGAAACCAGTGCAGCGCAATCAGGAACAGCGTCGGCACACCCAGCAGGCAGGTGATGATGAAGAAGTTGTGATAGCCGAACTTCTCCACCATCACGCCCGAGTAGCCACCAATCAGGCGCGGCAGCAACAGCATGATCGAGCTGAGCAGCGCGTATTGGGTGGCGGAGAACTTGAGGTTGGTCAGGCTCGACAGGTAGGCGACAAACGCCGAAGTAGCCAGGCCCGAACTGAAGTTATCCAGGGAGATGGTGAAGATCAGCATCTGCAGGTCGGGGCCCATGTCGGCGAGCATCACGAACAGCAGGTTGGTGGCCGCCGAGGCAATGCCGCCGATAAACAGGATCGGCAGGATGCCGAAGCGCACGATCAACAGGCCGCCCATACCGGCGCCGAGCAGGGTCATGATCAGGCCGAAGATCTTGCTGACCCCGGCGATCTGGTCCTTGGTGAAGCCCTGGTCGATGTAGAACACGTTGGCCATCACGCCCATCACCGTGTCGGACATGCGATAGGTCGCAATCAGCCCGAGCAGCAGCAGCGCCTGCCAGCGATAACGCAGGATAAAGTCGTTGACCGGCGTCAGCACCGGCGCCAAACCCCGGCGGCCCATGGCCGAGAGGCACAGGGTGGTGAGGATGATGTACAGAATGGCGCGCAGGAACGCGCGGTCTTCCATCAGCAGCTCCCACAGGCTCACGCCGTGGAACAGCACGCTGGCGAAATCGGTGTTGTACAGCTGGGTGAACATCGCCGGGACCGACACCAGCAGCACGATCAGCACAAAGACCGAAACAAGCTGATGTGCAAAGCTGTAGCGCCCGGCCTGCAGTTGGGTGCGCAGTGGTACGTCGGGTTCACGCATGAAGAAGGTGGTCAGCAGCGCCGGGATCATCAGCACGCCGAACAGCACGTAAGTGCCGGTCCAGGCCGAGTGCTTATAGTTGAAGCCGGTGGAACCGAAGCCTTCGGCAAAGAACAGCGCGCCGGCGGTGGCCAGCAGGGCGGCGATGCGGTAGCCGGACATATAGCTGGCAGCCAGCGCGGCCTGGCGGCTGTCGTCGGCGATTTCCAGGCGATAGGCGTCTACCGCGATGTCCTGGGTGGCCGAGGCGAAGGCTACGATGACGGCAATGGCGATCAGCCAGGACAAGTGCTTTTGCGGGTCGCAGAAGCCCATGCCGATCAACCCGAGGATCACCAGCGTCTGGGCAAGTACCAGCCAGGAGCGACGTCGTCCCAGTTTGCCGAGCAGCGGCAGGCGCCATTGGTCGAGCAGCGGCGACCAGACCCATTTAAACGCGTAGGCCAGGCCGATCAGGCTCGCATAGCCGATGGTCTCGCGGGCCACACCGGCCTCGCGCAACCACACGGACAGCGTCGAAAACACCAACATGTAAGGCAAGCCGGCGGCGAAGCCGAGCAACAACAGGACTAACGTCGAAGGGCTGGCATAGGCGGCGAGCGCGGCGCGCCAGGTTTTACGGGGCATGGGCTGGAGTCTGCCTCAGATTTGCGGAAACAAAGCGCGCACTCTAACCGCTGTGCTCTACCGGGCGCCAGCCATGACGCTGAATATCAACGCGATTATTCAGGATACTGACGCCTTCACTGCGCAAACGCGCACGTTGTTCGTCGCCTGAAGCACTGCCCACCGGCAGACTTATCCGACCACCGGCACCCAATACCCGATGCCAGGGCAGGCGGGTGCCCTCGGGAAGCTGGCTCAATGTACGCCCGACCCAGCGGGCGGCCCGGCCCAGCCCGGCCAGGTGCGCCAATTCGCCGTAACTCACCACGCAACCTTCGGGCACTTGCGCCAGGGTCAGGTACAAGGCCGTGCGGCGCATGTCTGCGGGGCTTTGGGGGGCGTCTTCGGGTGTGTGGGGTGTGGGCATCGCCGCGTCTTTATAAAGAGGTGTTTTTGTAAGAAACGTCTGTAATCATTCCGTTGAGAATTGAACTCAATATAAATCCTTGAGTCAGTCCAAGCTATCTAACACGATAACGCCCCTTTTTCGCCATTTTCGAGCCTCGAATTCGCTTATGTTGTCCAGAACCCTGCTCTGCCTTGCTGTTCTCAGCGCCTCCACGCCCCTGCTCGCCGACACCATATGGTTGAAGAACGGTGACCGCCTGACCGGCAAGATCAAAGTCTTCGACGGTGGAAAATTGCTGATTCAGACCAATTACGCAGGGGCCATCCCGGTGGACTGGAAACAGGTCAAGACCCTGGAAAGCGACCAGGAACTGCTGGTCAAGCAGGACGCTTACACCGGTGAAAAGGCCAAATCCCTGAAAGCGGCGGAGGATGGCAAGGTCACCCTGACCAATGGCGAAGCGCCGAAAACCGTGGACTTGGCCAGCATCCAGCAGATCCTCAAGCCAAAGCCTGTGATCGAAGACCTGGTGTGGAAGGGCAATGTCGACCTGGCGCTGGACTACAAACGCGCCGACAAAGACACCAACGACTATGACATCGACTTCAAGACCACCGCCCGTCACGGCCAGTGGCGGCATACCGCCCAGGGCGAATACAACCGCGAGTTCCAGGATGACGTGACCACCACCGACAACTGGTCGCTGGAATATGACCTGGACCGCTTCATCACCGAGCATTGGTACTGGCAGGGCCGCTTGACCTACAAACGTGACAAGGTTGAAGACCTGTCCCGCCAGCGCACCGTCGGTACCGGCCCTGGCTACCAGTTCTGGGACGATGAGCTGGGCGCGTTCTCCCTCGGCTCGCTGGTCAACCGCACCGATTACCAGTATTCGGACGATCGCAAGAGCAACTTCTATTCCCTGGCCATGAAGTGGAGCTACAACCGCTACCTGGTGGGCAAGACCGTGGAGTTCTTCACCAACGGTGAAGTGGGCAAACCGCTGGCCGGGCCGTCCGATTACTCCCTGGATGCGGAAATGGGCCTGCGCTACAAAGTCACCGAGTGGGCGTCGCTCAACCTCAAGGCCGAGCGTGACCTCATTAATGGCGAATCGCAAAGCAGCCTGGACAAGACCCGTTACACCGCAGGCTTCGGCGTCGCCTGGTAAAACAGCCCGGTAAAACCAGCAACGGGCACTCTGGCAACCCGCGCCGATATTGATTACCTTGTGTTGAGATTCATTCCCATAGACGCCATAGGCTGTGGGCGGCTGAACACCCGAGGAGTCATACCGTGAGCACGCAGGTTGCCAAGAACGCCCGAGAGCTGTTGCTCAAGGAATACCGTGGAGCGCTCTCCACATTGTCCAAAGCCATGCCGGGTTTTCCCTTCGGCTCAGTGGTGCCGTACTGCCTCGACGCGCAGGGCCAGCCGATCATCCTGATCAGCCGCATCGCCCAGCACACCCACAACCTGCAAAAAGACCCCAAGTGCTCGCTGCTGGTGGGTGAGCGCGAGGCGGATGACGTGCAAGCGGTAGGGCGCCTGACCTACCTGGCCGAAGCCGAAAAGCTTGAGGATGAGGCGGCGATTGAAGCCGCCGCCGAGCGCTATTACCGCTACTTCCCGGATTCGGCCAACTACCACAAGGCCCACGATTTCGACTTCTGGGTGCTCAAGCCGGTGCGTCACCGTTACATCGGCGGCTTTGGTGCGATTCACTGGGTTGACCAGCTCACCCTGGCCAACCCGTTTGCGGGCCAAGCCGAGCGCAGCATGATCGAGCACATGAACAGCGACCACACCAAGGCCATCGCCCACTATGTGGAGCTGACCGGCCTGCCGACCACTGAACCTGCGCAATTGGCCGGTATCGACAGCGAGGGCATGCACCTGCGTATCGGCCAGTCCTTGTATTGGCTGCCGTTTGCCGAGCCTTGCAACACGCCGACACAAGTGCGCGAAGCCTTGGTTTCATTGGCTCACGCCGACGTCTGGCCGAAAAAAGAAGCCGTCAGCGCTTGAATTCACGAAACGGCGACGTCATCTAAGGTGGACTGGCAAGGCATTCTTGCGTTGAGGAACCATTTGATGCGCCCTTTTTTATTGCTCTTTCTGCTGTTCCCGGTGTTGGAGCTGTTCGTATTCGTTCAAGTCAGCAGTGCCATCGGGTTTTTCCCGGCGTTGCTGTTGATCATTCTCGGCTCGATGCTCGGCGTGCTGGTGCTGCGCGTCGCCGGCCTGGCCACGGCGCTGCGTGCCCGTGAAAGCCTGAACCGCGGCGAACTGCCTGCACAGACCATGCTTGAAGGCCTGATGATGGCCTTGGCCGGTGGTCTGTTGATCCTGCCGGGTTTTATCAGCGATGTGGTCGGCCTGGTCATGCTGCTGCCGTTCACCCGCAAGCTGTTGGCCGGCAAGATGCGCCAGCGTGCCGAAGAAGCGGCGATCCGCCAGCGTGCGTTTGCCGATGACCTGCAACCCCGTGGCGGCCCGGCTCCGCGCCAGCCGTTGGGGCGTGAAGGGGATGTGATCGAAGGCGAGTTCGAACACCGCGACAGCAAATAACCGCATGACCTGCACGGCGCCTTTGGGTGCCGTGTTGCTTTTGCCGCCCGGCATTCATAAAAAATTTCCGTCGCGGCCTCTTGTAATAAGCTTATGCGCCCTTATGTAACGGTCACCGCAAGGTTTCTGGTGGCGACACCAGACAGACTTCCGCGTCTTGCTTGGCGAGGCGCGACCGGCACCGCCGGAATACAACTTGCCGGTATCGATACCGGCCGATGAAAAACACAATTAGGAGAGATCGACAATGAGCAAGCTTCGTCCTCTGCACGACCGCGTCGTAATCCGTCGCAGCGAAGAAGAAAAGAAAACCGCTGGCGGTATTGTTCTGCCAGGTTCGGCTGCTGAAAAAGCCAACCACGGTGTGATTCTCGCTGCAGGCCCGGGCAAGACGCTGGAAAACGGTCAAGTACGTGAGCTGGCCGTAAAAGTGGGTGACAAGGTTGTTTTCGGCCCTTACTCCGGCAGCAACACTGTGAAAGTCGACGGCGAAGACCTGCTGGTCATGGCTGAGAACGAAATTCTCGCCGTTCTGGAAGACTGATTCCCCGCTCATTTTCCCGTTACTACAAAGTATTTAAGGAATATCGATCATGGCTGCTAAAGAAGTTAAATTCGGCGATTCCGCCCGCAAAAAAATGCTCACCGGCATCAACATCCTGGCTGACGCGGTAAAAGCGACCCTGGGCCCTAAAGGCCGTAACGTGGTTATCGAGAAGAGCTTCGGCGCTCCGACCATCACCAAGGACGGCGTTTCCGTAGCCAAAGAAATCGAACTGGAAGACCGTTTCGAAAACATGGGCGCGCAGCTGGTCAAAGACGTTGCCTCCCGTGCCAACGATGACGCAGGCGACGGCACCACCACCGCTACCGTACTGGCTCAAGCCATCGTCAACGAAGGCTACAAGGCCGTCGCTGCCGGCATGAACCCGATGGACCTCAAGCGCGGCATCGACAAGGCGACCATCGCCATCGTTGCTGAGCTGAAAAAGCTCTCCAAGCCATGCGCCGACACCAAGGCTATCGCTCAGGTAGGCACCATCTCCGCCAACTCCGACAACTCCATCGGCGACATCATTGCCGAAGCCATGGAAAAAGTCGGTAAAGAAGGCGTGATCACCGTTGAAGAAGGCACTGGCCTGGAAAACGAACTGTCGGTTGTAGAAGGCATGCAGTTCGACCGTGGCTACCTGTCCCCGTACTTCGTCAACAAGCCTGAGACCATGGTTGCCGAGCTGGACAGCCCGCTGATCCTGCTGGTCGACAAAAAGATCTCGAACATCCGCGAAATGCTGCCAGTGCTGGAAGCCGTTGCCAAAGCCGGCCGCCCACTGCTGATCGTTTCCGAAGACGTTGAAGGCGAAGCCCTGGCGACTCTGGTTGTGAACAACATGCGTGGCATCGTTAAAGTCGCCGCCGTCAAGGCCCCAGGCTTCGGCGACCGTCGCAAGGCCATGCTGCAGGACATCGCTGTTCTGACTGGCGGTACCGTTATCTCCGAAGAGATCGGCCTGAGCCTGGAAAGCGCCACCCTGGAAAACCTGGGTAGCGCCAAGCGCGTGACCATCTCCAAAGAAAACACCATCATCGTTGACGGTGCTGGCGTTGAGCAGGACATCCAGGCTCGCATCACTCAGATCCGTGCCCAGGTTGCCGAAACCTCGTCCGACTACGACCGTGAAAAACTGCAAGAGCGTCTGGCCAAGCTGTCTGGCGGCGTTGCAGTGATCAAGGTTGGCGCCGGTTCCGAAGTTGAAATGAAAGAGAAGAAAGCCCGCGTTGAAGACGCCCTGCACGCAACCCGTGCAGCCGTTGAAGAAGGCGTGGTACCTGGCGGTGGCGTTGCGCTGATCCGTGCTCTGGAAGCCCTGGCTGACCTGACCGGCGACAACGCTGACCAAAACGTCGGTATCGCTGTTCTGCGTCGTGCCGTTGAAGCACCGCTGCGTCAGATCGCTGCCAACTCCGGCGACGAGCCAAGCGTTGTGGTCAACGAAGTCAAGAACGGCAAAGGTAACTACGGTTACAACGCTGCGACTGGCGAATACGGCGACATGATCGAAATGGGCATCCTGGACCCTACCAAGGTGACTCGTTCCGCGCTGCAAGCAGCAGCCTCCATCGGTAGCCTGATCCTGACTACCGAAGCTGCAATCGCCGACAAGCCAAAGGCTGAAGGCGCAGGCGGTGGCGGTATGCCTGACATGGGCGGCATGGGTGGCATGGGCGGCATGATGTAACCCAGCCTTACCCGGCTATTAAAAAGCCCCGCCTGCAGTGATGCAGGCGGGGCTTTTTTGTATTCAAAAATGTAGGAGAACCAATGTGGGAGCGGGCTTGCTCGCGAATGCGGTGTATCAGTCGGTGGATGTATTGACTGACACTGCGCATTCGCGAGCAAGCCCGCTCCCACATTAGGCCCGCGCTATATCTGTCTCAACCCAATGTACGGCGCCGCAACAGCTTCCTGAAGGTCATGCCCCGCGCCAGGGTTACTTGGGCAGCCGGCACAAGTGCCACGGGTTGCGGTGCAGCAGCTTGGTTGAGTGAGCCAGGGCCAGGCAGGTGCGCGAGTTTCTCAACGCCGGCGGCTCGGGGCCACCTCCGGGGTGGTGGGGTAAGGAGCGCATCCTGCGCCGTTGGCCGACGTGCCGTATTGGCGGTGTGATCGCCAGCGTGTTTGTCTTCCATCCGTGGTGATGGCTTGTCCGTAACCGCCAGGCGCGAGGCTGACGCATTACCGGGCACGAATGCGCCGGCAACGATGCACAGCGACAGCATCAAGGTGGGCAAATGCTTCTTACGGGGATGCATGAAAGGGCTCTCCAACCGGGGATTCAGTTGGCGAGGTTACGGGCGATGGGATGGCTTGGCTGTCACAGGCTGTAACAGCGCTCTAAAGAGGGCGCAACGGCAGTACCAGGCTCATGCGTGCGCCGCCCAGCGGGCTGCGGGTTACCGACAACTCACCGTGATGCCACTGGGTTGCGCGCTTGGCCAGCGCCAGGCCGAGGCCGAAGCCACTGGGTTCGTCGCCGCCCATGGCCAGCCGCACGAAGGGCTCGAAAATCTTTTCACGGTTCTCCGCCAATATGCCGGGGCCGTCATCGTCGACATGCAGCACCAAGTGCTGCTCACCCTGATAAGTGGCGCTCACGCACACTCGATCACGGGCATAGGTGATGGCGTTGCTCAAGAGGTTGCGCACGATCAGGTGCAGCAGGGCGCGGTCGCCGATCAGTTCAAGCTGTGCAGGCTCGGTTTCCAGGCTCAATTGGCGATGGTGCCCGTCCAGCAACGCGAACTCCTGGTGCAGCCAGTCACGCAGGTTGATGGGCTCATGCTGCAAATCAGTGGGCGCGCCGGCCATCCGCGCAAAGGCGAGGCTGGCGCGAACCAGGGCTTCGAGTTCTTCGACATCGGTTTGCAAGCGCTCTTGCAGGCGCGCGCGGGTCGGCGGGTCTTCACTTTTGCTCAGCAACGTAAGGGCGAAACGCATACGCGCCAGCGGCGTGCGCAGTTCGTGGGAAACAGCCTGAGAAACTTCGCGGTGGCGTTCGCTCATGGCGCTGATGTCCCGCGCATGCTGTTGCAAGGTCAGCAGCAACGGCGTCCATTCTTTGCCCAGAGCCGGCAGCATGACGTTTGGGGTGCGTGCCAGGGTGCCCAGGCAGTTGTTGAGCGTGGCCAGGTCCTTGTTATGCCGCCGGTACGCGCGCAAACCGAAGGCCAGCAGCAGCAACACCGGCAAGCCTGCGACACAGGCGGTGATCCAGAAAATCGGGAATTTCAGCAGGTCCTTGACCTCGGCGCTTCCCCACATAGGGCCGAATCGGATCACGGTATCGTCGTCCAGCGGGAAGTAACTGATGTCTTCGTCGCTGTTCAGCGCCGGCTGCTGGTGTTCGAGCATGACCATGGCTTCGGGCGGCAATTCGACGTCGTCATACGGAATCAGCTCTACCGGGTACTGGAAGTGCGCGCGCAGGATGTCCATGCGCGCTTCACGCTTCTCGGCAGGCACGCCTTTAAGCTGTTCGGCCACCAGGTAGCCCGGACCGGCCATCAAGCGCAAAAAGCTGTCTTCGCCGACAAACACCGAGGCGTTGGTGCACAGCCACAGCAGATAAAGGGTCAGGCTCGTCCAGCCCGCGCCCGCCACGGCCACCATCCAGGGGCGCAGTTTAAACATGCTGGGCCGCCTGGGGGATTTCGACAAACAGGTAGCCTTGGGCCGTGATGGTCTGGATGGTCACCGGGCAGGCCAGGCTCATCAGCTTTTTGCGCAGGCGCGACACACGCATATCAATCGAGCGGTTAAGCCCGTCGTATTCCAGGCCGCGCAAGCTTTGCAGAAGTTTCTCGCGGGTCAGCAACACGCCACTGTGGCGGGCGAAAATCGCCAGCAATTCGAACTCGGCCACCGAGAACTGCAACGGCGTGCCGTCGAGCCAGGCGAAATGACTGTTGAGGTCCAATCGAAACGCGCCCCACTGATAAGACGCGTTGGGCGCCTGGCGGTGACGGCGCAGTAATGAACGCACCCTGGCCAGCAACAGCAGCGGGTCGACCGGCTTGACCACGTAATCGTCGGCGCCCACGTGGAAACCGGTCAATTGCTCGGCGTTTTCATCCAGCGCGGTCATCATCAGGATCAGCCCGGGGTAGCTGTCGCGAATCTGGCGGCACAGGGTAAACCCGTCGATGCCCGGCAACATGACATCGAGGATCAACAGCGCCGGTTTTTCCTCAAGAATGCGCTGTGCGGCGCGATCTCCACGGTGCTCCACGGCGACGGTAAAACCTTCGGCGCGCAGGAACTCGGCCGTCAGCGCGGCCAATGGGCGGTCATCTTCGATCAGCAACAGGGAGTCGGACATGCAAGGGCGCCATCGCCGGAGGATGGCGCAAGTGTCACGCCCTTGCCCTGTGGTAGGCAAGGGCCAGAGCGCAGCTGTCAGCGTACGCTGATCGCAGGGGGCACTTCCTTCGGCGCCTTCCAGCTCAGCAATTGTTGTGTGTAGCCATAGCTGGCCGCTTGGTAGTAGGTGATGGCGCGTTGTATCAACGGATCATCACTGCCCACGCGTAACTCTTGGCTTTCACCCAGGGCTTGATCGTGGCGACGCAGGCCCTGGCGTGGGCTTAAAATGGCCAGGTCCTTGCCGTCAAACAGCCCCAGATACTGGTAGTTGCCGACCACCACGCGCGGTGGCAACGGGTTGTCCTGCAACAGGTTGCGGCCGAAGAAGGTCGACTCGTAGCTCAGGTTGATCAGGCCCAGCAAGGTCGGCGCAAGGTCGATCTGGCTGGACAGTTGTGCGGTTTCCCGGGCTTCGATCAGCTTGGGGGCATAGATGAACAGCGGGATCTGGTAGTTGGTGATCGGCAAGTCTTCCTTGCCTGCACTGCCGGCGGTGTGGTCGGCGACGAACACGAAAATCGTGTTATCGAACCAGGGCTTCTGGCGTGCCGCTGCGAGGAACTCGCCAATAGCGTGG
The DNA here is from genome assembly GCF_900006605.1 of Pseudomonas sp. 58 R 3. Classification (NCBI taxonomy): domain Bacteria; kingdom Pseudomonadati; phylum Pseudomonadota; class Gammaproteobacteria; order Pseudomonadales; family Pseudomonadaceae; genus Pseudomonas; species Pseudomonas sp. 58 R 3. The sequence continues at coordinate 127,386 of NZ_CVTT01000059.1, forward strand.
TCGGTGTATTTGACGGCGCCGTCACGGCCTTTACCGGACTTGATATCAATGCGCCCGTCCGGGTAGGTGTAGGGGCGGTGGTTGGACGTGGTCATCAGTTGCAGCAGGAAGGGCTGCTGCTTGGCGTAGTCGGCGTCGGCAAGTTTCAGGGTTTGCCGGTAGAGGTCTTCATCAGCCATGCCCCAGGCGTTCTTAAACGAAATTTCCGCTTCAGGCACACTGCTCTGGTCGACGACCCGATAACCGTTGCCGCTGAAAAACGCGTTCATATTGTCGAAGTAACCGCGCCCGCCGTAGACGAACACGCTGTCGTAACCGACGGCACCGAGTTGTTGGCCAAGGCTTGCGAAACCGCTTTCACGGCCGATGCGCTTGACGATCGAGCGGCCGGGCGTGGGTGGAATCGCCAACGTGATCGCTTCCAGCCCACGGTCAGTGCGGGTGCCGGTGGCATAGAAGTTATTGAAGTACAGGCTTTGTTTACGCAGCGCATCAAGGTTGGGCGTCAGGTTGTTCTCATCGCCGTTGCTGCCCATGTATTTGGCGCTGAAGCTTTCGATGGTCACCAGCACGATGTTGGGTTTACGCAATGTGCCTGGGTTGTCGATAGTGCGGCGGATATCCAGCGGGTCTGTGCCGATAAAGCGCGCATTGGGTTCACTGAGTTCTGCGCGCAGTTGTTTGGCGACAACCTCGGTTGGCAGGCTTTTGTAGAACTGCGTGTAATCGAGTTCGTTATTGCGAAAGGCGGCAAAAAATTGGTAGGGGCCGTTGCTCGCCAATTCGTTCATATAGGCATTGCCGCCTTGGGCACGCGGGCTGTTCTGGCTGATCAATTGCACACTCAGACCGGCGGCTACCAACAGGCACAGGGCGTTCAGCAAGCGGCCGCGCATTGGCGGGAGCGGGGCGTTCATCGCCGTATTGAACGGCTTGCGCAGGGCCAGGCTCACAACTATCGCCAGCATCGCCAACAAACTGAGCAGTTTGCCGATCGGGTAGGACTCCAGCAGGTTGTTCAACACCTCCTTGGAATACACCAGATAGTCGACGGCAATAAAGTTGAAGCGCACACCGAATTCATCCCAGAACAGCCATTCAGCGACCGCCGTGAACAGCATGGCAAATACGCTTGCGGTGAGCACCGCTTGCAGGAACCAGCGATGGCCGCGACGGCGCCACAGCGCGGGCGGGCACAGCAGCAGGTACAGGCCCAGCGGCAAGGCGGCATACACCAGGAAGCTCAGGTCATAGAGCAAACCCACGCCAAACACCGGCAGCAAATTGCCGCCGACTTCATCCAGATGAGTGATCAGCAGCACGCTGCGGGTCAGCAGGAAAATCACCAGCCAGGTTGTGGTGACGAGCAGCAGAAAACGCATAGGCGCGTTTTTGAGAAACCCCATGTCCATATTCCTTATATCGATGGGCGAGATGTTCAACCTGGCACTGTAGTTAGTGTGTGAAGCTATAGTGAAAAACTTGTTGGAATATGTAATTGGTTGAAAACCTTTATCGGCATGGCTCCAAGGTCTATCCCTGAGCCACACTTGGCCTTAAGCTGCGCGAGCCAACAAGGCCGTTACCGCGTACGGAGACACTGCCCATGCGAATTTTATTGGTTGAAGACAACCGCGATATTCTGGCCAACCTGGCCGATTACCTGGGGCTAAAGGGCTACACCGTGGACTGTGCGCAGGACGGTTTGTCGGGCCTGCACCTGGCCGCCACCGAGCATTACGACCTGATCGTGCTCGACATCATGCTGCCCGGTATCGATGGCTACACGCTGTGCAAACGCCTGCGCGAAGACGCCCGCCGCGACACGCCGGTGATCATGCTCACCGCCCGCGACCAATTGGATGACCGGCTGCAGGGCTTCAAGTCCGGCGCCGATGACTACCTGCTCAAACCCTTTGCCTTGTCCGAGCTGGCCGCGCGCATCGAAGCCGTGCTGCGCCGTGCCCAGGGTGGCGGGCGCCGTGCCCTGCAAGTGGGTGATTTGAGCTACGACCTGGATACCCTGGAAGTCACCCGCGAAGGGCGCTTGCTCAAGCTCAACCCGGTGGGCTTGAAGCTGCTCGCGGTGCTGATGCAAAAAAGCCCGCACGTACTGCGCCGCGAAATCCTCGAAGAGGCCCTGTGGGGCGACGACTGCCCGGACAGCGACAGCCTGCGCAGCCACGTTCACCAATTGCGCCAGGTAATCGATAAACCCTTTGCCAAGCCGTTGCTGCAAACGGTGCACGGCGTGGGTTATCGCCTGGCCGAGGGCCGTGATGGAGTTTAAGCAAAGCCTTGCCCAGCGGATCATCATCGCCTTTGCGCTGATGAGTGCGCTGGTGGCGGGGGCCTTCGCCATGGGCATCGTTGCGACTGTGCACCTGGTGGAAGAAAAACTGATTTCGGCCGGCCTGGGCGGCGACCTGCAGCGCCTGTTGTTGATGGACAGCGTTGAGGACTGGAGCCACCGGCCCGAGCCCGATCAGCTGTTTTACTTCAGCGGCGGGCCTGGAGATTTCGAGCTGCCCAAAGACCTGCGGCACCTGGAACCGGGGTTTCACGAAGTATTCCGCGAAGCGCTGTCGTACCACGCCATGGTTGAAGTGGTAGATGGCCGACGGTATGTGTTGCTGCAAGACCAAAGCGATTTCGAAGAACGTGAGCGCGTGCTGTTTGCCGTGGTGCTGGTGGGCTTTGTGCTCAGCCTGGCGCTGGCGGTGTTCCTCGGTTGGGTGCTGGCCCGCAAGGTGATGGCGCCGGTGGTGCGTCTGGCCCGCCAGGTGCGCCATCGTGACCAATTGCTGGGCTTGGCGCCGCCGCTGGCGCCGGACTACGCCGCCGATGAAGTCGGCGAGCTGGCCGTGGCGTTCGACGCCACCCTGGGCCGCCTGCGTGCGGCCTTGTCCCGTGAGCAATTGTTTACCAGCGACGTGAGCCACGAACTGCGCACGCCCTTGATGGTATTGGCCAGCTCCTGCGAACTGCTGTTGGAAAACCCGGCCATTGACCAGCGTGGTCGCAACCAGGTGCTGCGAATCGCCCGTGCGTGTGAAGAGATGCGCGAGCTGGTGCAGACCTTCCTGATGCTGGCGCGTGCCCAGCACGATGATTCCGGCATGTCGGCCCAAGTCAACCTGACCCAGGTGGCCGAAGATCTGCTCGGCATCTGGCGCGGGCCCATCGAGCAAAAAGGCCTTGAGTTGATCTTCAGCCCGGGAAACCCGTTGGACACTCGCTACAACACCACCTTCTTGCATGCGGTGATGGGCAACTTGCTGCGCAATGCGTTGCACTACACCGAGCAGGGCTTTATCCGCCTGACACTCGAACCCAGCGGCTTTGTGGTGGAGGACACCGGGGTCGGCATTCCCGAAGACAAGCGTGAAGCGATGTTCGAGCCCTTTGTGCGCGGCAGCGAGAAGCGTGGCGAAGGCCTTGGCCTGGGTTTGTCGCTGGTGCAGCGCATTTGCGAGAGCCAGGGCTGGAGCGTCAGCCTGAGCACCATGGAGCCCAATGGCTGCCGTTTTCATGTGGAGTTGAGCCAGGTCAAACCCTGAAAGTAGACCTGGCCGCTATCCTGCCAGAGAACCCGCTAAATCGGCGAAGATGGCCCCATGCTATTGCTTGTGTCTGTAAAGTCTTGAAATGTATGGGATTGGACAGGACAAGTTTTTCACAACGGGTTGACCTGTTGATCACAGTTTGCTGCTTAAGGTTGTAGGCATCAGCTACTGGAGATCCGTTGATGTCTACCCCGATCAAGCTCGATTTTTCCGAAAAGTACGACGATCAGCACGCGCAGAATTATTTGCTCAAGCATCAGGACAATCTGGCTCGCCGGCTGTCCCACAAACGCGACGAGCAATTGGCGCGCGGTGCGCTGGCCATGGCCGGCGAGCCGGGCCTGGTGCTGGACCTGCCTTGCGGTGCCGGGCGGTTCTGGCCATTGTTGGCGGAGAAGCCCAACCGTGTGATTATCGGCGCTGACAATTCGGAGTCGATGTTGAAGGTCGCCACCGTCGCCCAGCCGGCGGAGGTGGTGAAGCGGGTACGGCCTTTGCACACGTCTGCCTTTGATATCGATTTGCCCGATAACGCGGTCGACAGTATTTTTTGCATGCGTTTGATGCACCACATTGGTGATCCGGCGCACAGGCTGGCAATACTGAAAGAATTTCAGCGGGTTACCCGCGACAGCGTGATTATTTCGTTGTGGGTGGATGGCAATTTCAAGGCTTGGAAACGCAAGCGCGCCGAAGCCAGGCGTCGCAAGAAAGGTGAGCAGGAAGGTTACCAAAACCGGTTTGTGTTACCGGCTGCTACTGTCGAGGCAGAATTTGAGCAAGCCGGTTTCCGGGTCCAGGAATCCCTGGACTTCATGCCGCTCTACGCCATGTGGCGAGTCTATGTATTGCGTAAGAGGTAACAGGATGGCAGTTGAGTGCGTATCAGGCAGTCACGTAGCTCCCGAAGAACGATTTGATTTTTTCTGGCGCCAGCAGGGCGAATGGGTCGAGGAACCCAACCGCCGACGCGGTGGTGAAAGCGGTGTGCAGCGAGTCGTGAGCCCGAATGGCCGCTTGCTCTACAGCAAACGCCAGACCGGGCATATTTACCGCAGTTGGCTTCACCCGTTCGGACGCCCGACCGTGTTGCGCGAACGTGACGCCCTCAAAGGTCTGCGTTCGCTGGATGTACGCGTTCCGGAACTGGTGTTCTGCGGCGCGCGCCGTGACCCCGAGCACCAATGGAAAGCCTTGTTGGTGACGGCGTCCCTCGACGGTTTCGACGAGATCGAAAACTGGTACGCCGCCGGTGGCCGTGAGCAGTACGGCGAGTTGGTTCACGAGCGCATGCTCAAGGAATTGGCGGGCACCCTGGCACGCATGCACAAGGGGCGCTGGCAACATGGTTGCCTGTACATCAAGCACATTTTTGTACGCGTGACCGGCGAAGGCGACTCGGCCAAGGTGGAAGTGGCGCTGCTGGATTTCGAGAAGTGCCGTCAGCGCCTGACCGCTTATCGGGCCGCCTCCCATGACATGCTGCAATTGCGCCGCCATTCGTCGTGGAACAGTACCGACTGGGAAAAACTCAGCTACTTTTACGAGACGGCGTTTGGCAGCGCTATCAAGGGTTTAAGTAGATGAAGCTAGAAATAGCACGAGGTGTGTTCCTGGTCGGCGCGTTGGGCATTGCAGCCCTGGCGCTGGCTGCGTGGGAACAACCTCGCACACAAGTGCTCAGTGCGGCGCAGGGTAGCGGGCAATGCTTGCTGCCACGTGTTGCCAAGGCCAGTGTGGCGGCCAAACCGGATCATGAGTTGCTGTTGTTCATGTTCGGCATGTCCCAAGGGATGAGGCCGCAGAGTTGAAAAGATTTTACCCCCCGACAAAGGGCCTTGCGACGCGAGGCCCTTTTTTTATCTCAAATGATCAGGTGCAGATGGTTATCCCAAAGCCCGGCCGGCAATTGCAGCGGCTTGGCCACCAACTGCGGCTGGCGGCAATCGTAGAAGCGGCAACGGCCCTGGCCTGAGGTGACGACAAAGCCATCCGCCACCGCGCCTACGCCCGCGCAGTCGGGCAACGGCCCGTCCAGACGCAGCGCACCGCTGTCCATGTCCCAGATAAAAAACCGGTTACCCCGCGGCGCCGTCAGTGCGACCAGACGCAGTTCGCTGTGCACGGCGACGCTGGCGGTGTAATGCCCCATGGCTTGCAGTTGCTCATCGGCCACCGGGAACGCCACGAACGGCTGCCCCGGACGCTTGATCGCGAGCAACTCGGAGCGCTCCTGGGACGGCCCCATGAACTGCTGCCCGGTGAGGATCGTGCCATCGCTGGCAATCCCCATATGGCGCACGCTGTTCATCTGTTGGCCCAGGGTTTCCTTGCTGATCAGGCTGCCGTCGCGGTGCATCAGCACCAGGCTCGGTTCCATGGCGTTGAGGTTCATCTCCACACGGCTTTCGGCTTCGGTGCGAATGCCGCCGTTGGCCACCACCAGGGTTTCGCCGTCGGGCATCCATGACACCTGGTGCGGGCCGATGCCATGGGTGGAGATTTCGCCGCTGTGCACCAGGCGCTCGCCCTCGAACTTGTACACACCGAGCAGGCCACGGCCGGGGTCGGAGGTGTCGTTCTCGGTGGCGTACAGCCAGTCGCCGCTCTTATGGATGACTGCGTGGCCATAGAAGTGGCGATTGGCATTGGACGTGATGGTTTGCAGCAGTGTGCCAGTACGCAGGTCGATCAGGTAACTCTCGGTGCCCGGGCGACGGGCGACGAACAGTGCAATCGGCAGTGTCGGGTGATTGATGATGTCATGGCAGCGCTGGCCGACCTGTGTGGCAAACACTTGCGTGCCGTCCAGGCGAAAACCCACGGCGTAGTGCTTGCCGTCCGCGTCATCGCGGGCCGACAGCAGCAGCGGTGCCTGCTTCTTTTGTTTGAACAGCGTCCAGCCACCCAACGTCAGTGCGCTGAGCAGCACACTGCCAACCGCCAAAGCCTGTCGCCTGAGCATCATCAGTCACCGTCGTTAGCGTTAAAGCCCAGTTGGATGCCCAACGCCTTGGCCAGATCACCTTCGTGCAGGCGGTGGACCACGTTGAGGCTGTCGTAAATGTCGTTAAGTTGCTGGCGCCCGGCATCATCGGCCAACAATTCGTTGAGCGTGCGCTGGTTGCTGGCGAACAGCTTGAGCGAGGCGGCGTAAGCGGCGTCGATCTTGTCGGCCAACGGCTTCTGCTCGGACCCCAACAGGCCGCGCAGGCCTTTGTTGTCGACACCCACCCACACGGTCTGGGCCGCCGCGAGGCTGGCCTGCAGGCTTTGCAGGGACGACTGGCTGCGCCAGGCATCGGCCTGGAACGGTTGCGGGATGCCCTTGGTCTGGCGGCCCATCGGTGTGCCGAGTTTTTTCTTCAAGGTATCCAGTGCGGTGACCTGCACACGCAGCAGATCAGCGATGGCTTCGTGGGAATCGGCGTAGCGCTGGTTCGGGAACTTGGTCATCTGCGCGAGCATGCCGTCGGTGCTGTTCCAGCTGGCCAGGATCTCTTCGGCCAGGGTTTTCTGACGCTCACCAATGGCCACCAGCAGTGGGCAGTAACGGGCTTTCTGGGCTTCGTCGGCGACGTCGGTCTTGGCGTCGTAGAGGATGTATTCGTAAGCCGACAGGCCTTGCACCACTACGCTGGACTTGGCCAGGGCGGCACCGTCGATCTGCGGCTGGGCGCTGACCAGCCGTTCGACCTGGCGACCCACCAGGTTTTTCTTGTCCGGCCAGAACTGCACTTGCCACGAACGGTTGCCCTCGGCCAGCGGGCCGATCAGCAGCGGTTGCAACTCAGCCCAGGCTTTTTGCGCGTGCAGGAAGTCGGCGCGGGCCGTCTCCAGGCTTTCCTTGCCCTGGCAGTAGGCGAGGGCGCTGACGGCCAGCTGGCGGTCAGCTTCAACCCAGCGGCTGTAGGTGGGCAGGATCACTTGCTTGGCGATGGCCGCCGAGGTCACCGCTTGCGGGTCCTGGGGCGAGCAGGCGCCGAGGGCGAGGGCGGCAAGGCTGGTGAACAGCAACTTGGGACGGAACATGTCGAGCTCCCTTCTGTCAGTGTGGCAATGCTTATAAGGAATTCAGGAACGCCAGCAACGCAGCACGCTGCTCGGCATTAAAGGACAACACATGCTGCTGCGCCGCTTGTGCTTCACCGCCATGCCAGAGCACGGCTTCGAGCAGGTTACGGGCGCGGCCATCATGCAAAAACTGGGTGTGACCACTTACGGCCTGCGTCAGGCCAATGCCCCACAACGGCGGCGTGCGCCAGTCGCGGCCGCCGGCCTTGAACTCGCTGCGGTGGTCGGCCAGGCCTTCGCCCATGTCGTGCAACAGCAGGTCGCTGTATGGGCGAATCACCTGGTTGGCCAATTCAGGTTCGGCGGCCGTGGCCGCCGTGGTGAACGTCGGCTTATGGCAACCCTGGCAACCGGCCTGGTAGAACAGGTTTTTACCGGCGAGCACCTGCGGCGTGTTGACGCCACGGCGTGCCGGCACGGCAAGGTTGCGGGTGTAGAACAGCACCAGGCGCAGGATGTTATCGCTGACTTCCGGCTCGCCCTCGGGGCCATTGCCATTGGGCGCCTGTTTGCAGGCGACTTGGGCGTCGGTGCAGTCATCAAAGGGTCTCAGGGACGTGGTGAGGCCCATATCACCAGAAAACGCGTGAACATTTTGTTGATTGAGGTTGGGTTGCCCGGCTTTCCAGCCAAAACGCCCGAGTACGGTTTGGTGCTGCGCGTCATCCCAGACCCAATTGGCGCGACCGACGAGGGCTTCCTTGTCGGCGGTTTTCGCGTCGGTGTTGCGCAGAATGTCGGCATCGCTGATGGCTTCGAGCAGGCCCAGGCCGATCATCGGTGGCGCAATCCGCGCCGAGAAAAGTGTTTCGGGGTGCATCGGGCCGTAGCCCAGCTGGGTGATTTGCAGGTTTGGCTTGCGTAACTCGACCACGCTGCCGTCCTTGAAGGTCACGTTGACGGGCGTGTAGTCGACCCGCACTTTGCCTTCAGGCGCTACGCCCGGCACGGCCATGTCCTGCAGTTGCCCACCGTAAACCGGCTCAGGCACCACACCTATCTGCTCGATGAGCCTGGCATCCACAGGCGCAGCCGGAATCGACAGGCGCACCAGCATCGACACCGCATTCGGCGCGTCGGGCAGCGGCGGATGGCCACGGCCGTCCTTGATATGGCAGTTTTGGCAAGCATTGGTGTTGAACAGCGGGCCCAGGCCATCACGCGCGGTGGTGGTGGACGGCGCAATCACCCAGGGGCTGCGAAAGAAGCTGTTGCCGACGCTGAAATCCAGGCGACGGGTGGGTGCCAGGTTGGCCGAAGGCAGGGAAAACGCGTTCTGATCGCGCTTGTTCACCGTCGTCGCGCCGCCTGCCCGTGATTCCCCCGGTTCTGCCTTGGTGAATCTGGGCGCGTCATCGCAGGCAGTCAGGCTCAAGGCCAGCAATGCTGAACACAGACGAAGAGGCGAACGGACCATCGGGTTTCCTGCGGCTAAGGCGAAAAATAAGGCCGCAAAGTCTAACAGGGCAGGGCGGATTGAATAAGAGCAATTATCGTTTGGTGGAATCCGATTCATTCCCGCTAGAATGACCGCACATTTTTTCTGGAGGTGGCCAATGCAGGCTCTCGACGCTTTGCTCAACCGTGTTTCCGTGCCGCGTCTGCTGGAACCGGCGCCGACCCAGGCGCAGCGCGACGTGCTGTTCGCCGCCGCCATGCGCGCGCCCGACCACGGCCAACTGCGCCCATGGCGCTTCCTCACCGTAGAAGGCGCCGCCCGTGAGCAGATGGGCACGTTGCTGGCCGAAGCCGCACGCCTGCAGGACGCCGACGCACCGCAAGCCGCTATCGACAAGGCTCAGAATGGGCCGCTGCGTGCGCCGTTGGTGGTGGTGGTGATAGCGCGGTTGCAAGAGCACTTTAAAGTACCTAAATCCGAGCAACTGCTGGCGGCTGCCTGTGCGGCCCACGGTATTTTGCTGGCGGCGTATGCGCAGGGAATTGGGGCGGTGTGGCGCACCGGTGAGTTGTCCTACTCGGCCCATGTGGCTAAAGGCTTGGGGCTGACGGCGGATGAGGAAGTGATTGGCTTCCTCTATCTCGGTACGCCGCAGAATCCTCCGCGTACGGCGGCCAAGGAAGATGTAGCGGCGTTCGTTCAGGCCTGGACTGGCGTCTGATTGTGGGAGGCTGGCTTGCCCGCGATAACGGCCTGTCAGTCATGGATGTACTGACTGACCCACCGCCATCGCGGGCAAGCCAGCTCCCACAGGGATCTTCATTGTTTTGAGGATCGGGTTTATACCTTGAACTGATCCATCAACTTCATTTGCTGGGTCGCCAACGCATTCAGCTGGCTGCTGATCGCCGCCGACTCGGTGGCCTGGCCGGTGAGGGTTTCGGTCACGGTGCGGATCGCCGAGACGTTGCGGTTGACCTCTTCGGCCACGGCGCTCTGTTGTTCGGCGGCGCTGGCGATCTGCAGGTTCATGTCGCTGATCACCGTGACCGCGTCACTGATCTTGCCCAGTGCCTGCACGGCTTGATGGATCTGCCCGGCATTGCTCTGGGCCTGCTGCTGGCTGGAATGCATGGTCGCCACCACACCACGGGTGCCGCTCTGGATGCGCTCGATCACCAGGCGAATTTCCTCCACCGAGTCCTGAGTCCGTTTGGCCAGGTTGCGCACCTCGTCGGCCACCACCGCAAACCCGCGCCCGCTTTCTCCGGCGCGTGCCGCTTCGATGGCGGCGTTCAGGGCCAGCAGGTTGGTTTGCTCGGCAATGCTGCGGATCACTTCGAGCACCGAGCCGATCTGTTCGCTGTTGACCGCCAGCGCTTCCACTTCGGTCACGGCCTTGCTGACCTCTTCGGCCAACGTGGTGATGTCGCGGGTGCTCTGTTCAATGATCGACATGCCGTCACGCGCCGACTGGTCTGCGCCACGGGCGGCGCTGGCAGCGTTGGAGGCGCTGTTGGCCACATCATGGGCGGTGGCGCTCATTTCATTGGAGGCAGTGGCCACCTGGTCTATTTCGCGGAATTGCACCTGCATGCCTTCGCTGGTCTGGCGGGCAATGGCTGAGGACTGGTCCGCCGTGCCACGTGCTTCGGTGATGCTCTGTTTGATCTGCGCAATGGTCGGTTGCAGCTTGTCGAGGAAGCGGTTGAACCAGTTTGCCAACTCGCCCAGTTCGTCCTTCTTGGCGTAGGTCAGGCGCTGGGTGAGGTCGCCTTCGCCGCTGGCGATGTTTTTAAGCATCGCCGCAACGGTGTTGATCGGCCGGGTCACGCCGGTGGCGGTCAGCCAGATCAGCAGCAGGCCGAGCAAGGCAGCAGCGGCGCCGACCAGCAAGGCTTTGAGCGTGCCCGAGGCCTGGGCTTTGTCGAGCACGTCTTGCAGTTTCAAGGTGTCGGCCAGCATCACGTTTTTGGGCAGTTTGATCACCACGCCCCAGGCCTTGGCGTCGGCAATCGGCTTGACCGGGTACACGGCGCGGATCGTGTCATCTTGCTCACGGATCGTGCGGGTATCGTTGGCCATCAGTTGCACGATTTCCTTGCCTTCACTGCCGAGGGTGTCGATCAGATTCTTGCCGACTTTGTCCGGCTGGCCGCTGTACGCCGCAATCAAACCGGTGCTGGACAGAATCTCCAGGTGCGCCGCGCCGTCGAACAGTTCTTTTTGCGCCGCGTCCGTCATCGCCTGCAGCGTATTGAGCGCCAGATCGATACCGACCACGCCGATGACTTTGCCGTCGACGATCAGCGGCAGCGAAATAGTGGTCATCAGCACCTGCTTGCCGGCCACTTCATCGGAATACGGGTCGAGCAGGCACACCGTGCGTGTGTCCCGTGGGCAGGTGTACCAAATGTTGTAGGGCGTGCCGCTGAGGTTGAGGGAGGTTTTGGTCAGGTCAGCCTCGACCATCACCGTGTTCAGTCCTTCGCCGCCAGCGCGGCTCCAGTAGCTGGCGAAACGGCCTTTTTCATTGGAAACGCGGGTTTTGTCGTTGACGAAGTCGCTGTCTTTGCCATCCAGGCCATTGGGTTCGAATGACAGCCAGATGCCCAGTACCTTGCTGTTGCGCTCAAAGGCGGTTTTGACACTCTGGTTGAGCTCTTCTCGCAAGGCGCCGGGTTCCAGCGCTCGTTTGTTGGCGAGGGCGCGCAGGTCTTTGACGTGATCGGCCAGCGCGGTGACCACCACGAGGTTTTCGCCAAAGGTTTTCTGTAACTGCACCGCCTGTTCGGCGGCCTTGGCTTGCAGCAGGTGTTGAATGTTTTGGGTGAGCATTCGCGAGCTTGAATCGCTGATCAAATGGTCATTCTGATCGGTCTCGTGCAGGTTGATACTGATGATCAGCGCTATCACCCCCAGCAGACAAAGGCCCGACAGCAGCACGATTTTCAAGCGGATGGAGAGGGTGTCGAACATAGGTTCACTCGCGATTGGACTCGTTGAAATGCAAGCAGGGCGAGCCAAGTCCATTCGGCGCTATGTCCGGAACATCGGCGTAAATGGATGTTTCATGAGGGAAAGGCGATGAGCGGTCGGAAAAAGACTACACGCCGCGTTATACGGGGGCTGCAAGCCGTTCGGGGCGCGACCAGATCCACAGGTTGCCCAGGCTCATCCCGGCAATCGCCAGGTAGATCGGCCAGCCGTGATCGAGCATCACCAGCATCAGCACGGCGCACAGCAGCATGCTCACGGTGGCGCTGACTTTGGCCCGGCGCGCGATGATCTTGCCATTGCGCCAGTTGAACAGAATCGGTCCGAACAGCCGGTGGTTTTCCAGCCAGGCGCTGAGGCGCGGCGAGCTTTTAGTCGCGGCCCAGGCGGCCAGCAGGATGAATTCAGTGGTGGGCAAACCCGGTATGACAATCGCCACCAACCCAATGCCCAGGCTGACGTAGGCCAGCAGGCCGAAGAGCAGCTGGGCGATTTTTGAGGTGGATTGGGTTTTGCCGGTCATGGGTCGGGTGATCACAAAAATCAATTCGAAATAAGTTTCAAATGTGGGAGCGGGCTTGCTCGCGAATACGGTGTGTCAGTCAATAAATTTATTAGCTGAACGACCCCTTTCGCGAGCAAGCCCGCTCCCACATTTGATTGCATTTCAATTCAAGTGTTACGCCAGTTCAGGGGCGCTAGCGTACGCCTGTTCCAGCAGCACGGTGAAGCGCACAAACGCGTCGATGGCACCTTTTTCTGCCGCGGCTTCTTCTTCGGCGCTGAACTCCAGGCCGTCGAGGGTGCGGGTGAAGCGCTTCCAGCCTTCAGCGCGGCCACCGGCCGGCTCGCCCAGGTGACGGGCACCGAAGGTTTCGCTCAGGCCCAGGCCCACGGCGCGCTTGATCAGGAATGCAGCGCCCAGCTTGGAGCCTTCGGACACGAACAGCCAGCCCATGGCTTCGGCTTTGCTCGGGTTTTTTACCGCGCCGGCAACCGGTGCCGGTACTTCGGTTTCCAGGTCGGCCAGGTCGAGTTTGGCGGCGTCGGCGCGGCAGCGCTCAGCCAGGTCCGGGACGATCTTGATCAACTCGGGGTCGTTGTACAGCGCCACCAGTTCCGACTGGAACAGGTACTGCGCCACCACAAAACGGGCGAAGTTGGCTGGGGTTTCAAACGGCGCGTGGGCTTTGACCAGGGCGTCGAGCTTGGTGTGTGGCGCGTGGGTGATCTGGTTCAGGCGCTGGGAGCGCAGGCTTGGGCGTTCTGCGGTAGGAGAAGCGGTCATCGAAAAATCCTTGAGAAGGGGAGCGCCTGGGGGCTCTAAAGAGAGCTGTTATCAACTAGACGAACAAGAAGACGCGGCACAGTAAAAAAACCTCACCTCGCCGCTGATATAGGGCGGCGAGGTAAGAGCGGCGGTCAGATGTCCCAGATCAGGTTGATCGCGAAGTTGCGACCCGGCTGGGTCAGGCGGTCGAGGTTGGCGGGCGCGGTCACGCCGGCTTCGCCGACGCCGTCGTAGCTGCGCACGTCGTCCCAGTTCCAGTACTTCTTGTCGGTGAGGTTGTAGATACCGCCGTTGATGGTCACGTCGTTGGTGACTTTGTAGAAGCCGGTCAGGTCGACCATGCCAAAACCCGGGGTCTTGAACGGCGCGCTGGTGCTGCCATCCGGGGCGTGGAAGGTGGTGCTGTCGACACGGTTCTGTTTCTTCACCAGCGTCCAGCTGACCAGCGCGCCGTATTGCTCCTGCTCGTAGCCCAGGCCGAACACGCCTTTAAGCGGGTTGACGCTGTTGAGCGGCTCGCCGTTGTCGTCGTTACGGCCGTAGGTGTAGCCCACCGAACCCTGGGTGTAGAGGCCTTGTGGTGCGCCGAACGCGTCCAGGTTCAGGCGGCCTTTGGCTTCAACGCCCTTGATAGTGGCGTGCTTGATGTTGTTGGCTTCGAAGGTTTGGATGTCGCCGCCGGCGACCGAGGCGTCTTCGTCGATAAAGTCGCGGTACTTGTTGTAGAACACCGCGATGTCGAAGGAGCCCTCGTCGAACTGGCCGCGAATTCCGGTTTCGATGCCCTTGCTGGTTTCCGGCTTGAGGTTCGGATTCGGCTCGACGGTGTAGCCCAGGTTGAGGTTTTCAAAGCGGCCATAAAGCGCCTTGGCCGACGGGGTGCGGAAGCCCTCGGCATATTGGCCGAACCAGGTGTACTGATCGGTCAGCGCATAGGTCAGGCCGAATTTTGGCGTGACGCGGTGCCAGGTTTTTTCTTTGTCGCTGACCGGGTAGGCGCCGGTCGGGTTGACGGTGTTGAGGAATTCCTGGGTCAGCTTGGGCTTGAGCCGGGTGTAGTCGTAACGCACGGCGGGCAGGAAGGTCCATTTGTCCCAGGTGATCTGGTCCTGGGCGAACAGCGAGTAGGTGTTAATGGTCGGGTCCGGGAAGTCGCTGGACTTTTTCACGCTGTCGCCGGCAGACGGGCTGGGTGCGCCGATGGCCGTGCAGCCTGAGCCGACGGCGAGGCAGTAGGCCGAGCCCTCGCGCGAACCGCTGACTTTCTGCTGCTTGAGGGTGGTGCCGTAGGTGACCTGGTGATCGGTTTCACCGAGGCTGAACGCCTTGTCCAACTGAGCGTCGAAAACCCACTGTTTTTCTTCGTACAGGGTGTCACGGGTGCGCATGACGCGACGGCCCGGCTGGTAGATTTCGGCGGTGCTCTGGTCGGTCTTGGCGATCTGGTAATTGAGGCTGGTCTTGATACGGTCAGCCATCGGCGAGTTGAGGCCGAAGGTGTTTTCCAGGCCGAAGCGCTCGCGGGTGATGGTGTCGTTACCCGAGCGGGCGCGGTACAGGTTCATTCCGCGACCGCCGATAAACGGTCCGCCCACTGCGTTCTTCAAGTTGACGTCGCGATCATCCTTGAATTTCTCGTAGGTCAGGCCAAGACGGTTGTCCTCGCCATAATTCCAGCCCATTTTCGCCAGGATATTGGTGGTGCGCGCATCTTCCGGGTTGGCGCCGGTGCGGGCCAGGCCGGTGGCGTTGTTGCCGTCGTAGGACTCCATTTCATGGCCATTGCGCTGGCTCAGGTGCAGTAAACCGTCGAAGTCCTGCACGCGGCCGGCGACGGTGCCGGAGGTTAGCCAGCTGTCGTCGGCGGAGCTGTAGCCGGTTTTGAGGCGGGCGCCGACGTCCTGGCCGGGCTTGATGATGTCGTCCGGGTCGAGGGTGAAGTAGCTCACTGCGCCGCCGATGGCGCTGCTGCCGTACAGGGCTGACGCCGGGCCGCGCAGGATCTCCACGCGCTTGACGATTTCCGGGTCGACGTAGTTGCGACGGGTCTTGGCGTACGGGCCGTTGAAGAAGTTGTCCGGCACTTCCACACCGTCTACCTGGGTGAGGATGCGGTCGCCGTCGATGCCACGGATGTTGTAGCCGGCGTTGCTGGCGCGGGTGCCTGCGCCGCCGACCGACACGTTGGGCTCGTAACGCACCAGCTCACGGATGGTATTCACGTTCTGGCGGTCCAGCTCCTCACGCGCATGCACGGTGACAGTGCTTGGCACGCTGTTGACGTCCTGCTCACTGCGGGTGGCGCTGATGGTCACCTGTTGCAGGTTGAGCGTGCTGCCGGCCGGGCGCTTTTCCAGCACGATGTTGTTATTGCCCAGTTTGCGGTAGCTCAGGTTGGTGCCCAGCAACAGCCGGTCCAGGGCCTTTTCCGGCGAGAGTGCGCCGCGTACGCCGGGGGACGACACACCCTGGCCGAGCTCTGCCGGCAAGCCGACTTGCCAGCCGGTCACGCTGGTAAAGGCATTCAACGCCGACACCAAGGGCTGCTGTTCGATGCTGAAACTGTAATTGCCGTGGCTGCGCGCGGCAGGTTCGGCGGCAGTAGCGGCCATCGCCGGCGCGCTGGCCAGCAGGATGGCGGCGGTTAGCAGCGACAGGACGGGCGAAGAGGACCGGCGGTTGAAACGAGAGGACATCGAGAGCGCTCCGGAGATACGAATCTTATAGTTGCGAGCTGATCAAATAGGAATCAGTTGCATTGGCTATAACGAGACGAACCACCTGTAGCTATCGAGTAAAAATAATTCTCATTTAGTTCAAGATGACCAGCGCCGGGTATTCCGAGAGCTTGGCCGAGGTGATGTGCGCCAGGGAGCGCACCACATCCAGCGGTTGATCGAGGCGGTAATTGCCGGTGACGGCCACGCTTGCGAGCTTGTCGTTGGTGTTGACGATCCAGCCGGGGTAATAGCGGCGCAACTCGGCGAGCACTTCGCTCATCGGGCAGTTTTCGAATACCAGGCGGCCCTGGACCCACGCCAAGTCTTTACCGGCATCCAGTTTAGCCGGTTGGCCGAAGCCTTTGGGGCCGATGCGGATACTCTCACCGGCGCTCAGGCGCACGCGGGCATCGTCAAAGGTATTGCTCAAGTCCACGTCGCCGCGCTGCACCTGCACCTGGGCTTCGCCATTGAGGTAGCGCACGGCGAAGTCGGTGTCGCGCACGCTGGCGCGCACGGGGCCGGCGTCAATCTCCAGCGGCAGACCACGGCTGGGCGCCACCTCAAAAAAAGCTTCGCCCTGGAACAGTCGGGCGACGCGCTGGTGGTCCTTGATGCTGCTGGAAAACGCCGAGTTGGTGTTCAGTAACACTTTGGAGCCGTCATCCAATTGCAGGCGCTGGCGTTCACCGACGACGGTGAGGTGGTCGGCTTGCAAGCGCACGGGCAGGCTGCTGAAGCTGAACAGACCGATCAGCAGCACAGCGGCGGTGGCCAGGGGTTTCCAATGCGGCTTGATACGCCGCCACGCGCTGGGTTTGCGCGGCACTGCCAGGGCCACGGCGGCGCTGTGAACCGGCGCGCCGCCCCAGGCGGCCTGGGCCTTGCTGAAGGCGAGCAGGTGCGCCGGGTCGCTGGCCAGCCAGGCATCGAACTCGGCTTGCTGCCCCGGTTGCGGGCATTGCAAGGCGATCAGCCAGTCGAGAGCTTGGTCCATGGCCGCGTCTTGCAACACCTCATGAGCCAGCTCATGGGGGCGCAGTTTATTCGGGTCCGTCACGGTGTTCCTCGGGTCTTCGCCACGTTCTATTCATTTTTCCTACAGCCTGGTTCGACACCTCTGTCGGGTGAAGCTTAAGGCTGATCCAGCCGTTCGGCCACTCCTACACAGATAGCCATGATCAATTTCAGTTCCTTCTGCACCGTGCTCAAGGACACTTGCAACTGATCGGCAATCTCCTGGTAGCTGCAACCGTGCAGGCGGCTGAGGATGAAAATCTGCTGCTGGCGCGCGCTCAACTGGCCCAGGCTGACGCTCAGGTGTTCGAGCAATTGCTCGGCCTGGGTGGCGTCTTCGGGCGTGCTCATCGGCGCGGCGACACTCTGCAGCACGTCCAGCGGCACATCTTCTTGCAGTGTGCGGGCCTGGATGCGGCGCGAGCGTAGATGGTCCAGCGCCAGGTTGCGCGCGGTTTGATAGACGAAGGGTTCGAGGTGATCGATCGGCCGCTCGCTGAGCGCCCGCGTAACGCGCAGGTAAGTTTCCTGCAACAGGTCCTCGGCGGTGCTGTGGTTATTCACCATCCGCTGCAAGGTGCGAAGCAGAATCACCCGCTGGGTGAGAAAGACTTGGTTGAAGCGAGATTGGCTCACAGTGATACCAGACCGGTTTGCAGTTAATGATAATGCTTATCATCAACTCAAATGGCAAGTGGCACTTTGAGATGCTGCGTCGCCACTTAGCAGCGGGACGCGGAGCGTCCGAGGCGGCATTCCCACGCAGAGCGTGGGAACGATCAACAACCTGGTCGGTTTACTCGGCGTTGCAGAGCGCTAGGCAGTTATCCAGCATACGGTTGGAGAAGCCCCACTCGTTGTCATACCACGCCAGTACCTTCAGCAACTTGCCGCTGACCTTGGTGTGATTGGCATCGAAAATCGACGACAGCGGGTTATGGTTAAAGTCGCTCGAAACCAGTGGCAGGGTGTTGTAGCCGAGGATTTTCGAATGCTGGCTGGCTTCTTTCAGCAGTGCATTGACTTGCTCGGCCGTGGCTTCTTTCTTCAGCGTCACGGTGAGGTCCACCAACGACACGTTGATCACCGGCACCCGCACGGCCATGCCGGTCAGCTTGCCCGCCAGTTCCGGCAGTACCAGGCCGACCGCTTCGGCGGCGCCGGTCTTGCTCGGGATCATGTTCTGGGTGGCCGAACGCGCGCGGTACGGGTCGGTGTGGTACACGTCGGTGAGGTTCTGGTCGTTGGTGTAGGCGTGAATGGTGGTCATCAGGCCGCTTTCGATGCCCAGCTCGCGATGCAGCACCTGAGCCACAGGCGCCAGGCAGTTGGTGGTGCACGACGCGTTGGAGATGATCTGGTGCGACTGACGCAAAATGTCATGGTTTACCCCGTAAACCACGGTGGCATCCGCGCCTTTGGCCGGGGCCGAGATGATCACCTTGCGCGCGCCGGCGGTAATATGGGCGGCAGCCTTGTCACGGTCGGTGAACAGACCGGTGCATTCGAACACCACGTCGATCTTGTGTGCAGCCCACGGCAGGTCGGCCGGGTTGCGAATGGCACTGACGGCAATCCGGTCACCATTGACGGTCAGGCTTTCCTGATCGTGGGCGACCTCTGCTTCGAAAGTGCCGTGTACGGTGTCGTATTTGAGCAGGTGGGCGTTGATCGAGCTGTCGCCCAGATCATTGATGGCGACGATCTGCAAATCCTGGCGGTAGCCTTGGGTATACAGTGCGCGCAGGACATTACGGCCGATACGGCCAAAACCATTGATTGCGATACGAAGAGTCATTGGAAAGTGCCTGTCGTCGATTTGTTGTAAGAATTACAAGATTATTCGCATAAAAATAGAAAACAAGCCTTTTTAGTGGCAATATTTTGTTCAATCTACAACGAGTGACCTGAATCAACTGGTCCGATGATTCAAACGACACCCTGCCATCCCATGCGCTGCGGGCGTTTGATCAGCATAGACACTCAGGTCGCCACATCCGTTAGCCTGGAGTTCTACACATGCATCCCCGCGTTATTGAGGTCACCGAACGGCTTATCGCCCGCAGTCGTGCAACCCGCGAGGCTTACCTTGCGCTCATTCGCGGCGCGGCCAGCGACGGCCCGATGCGCGGCAAGCTGCAATGCGCCAACTTTGCCCACGGCGTGGCCGGTTGCGGCACTGAAGATAAAAATAGCCTGCGCATGATGAATGCCGCCAACGTGGCAATTGTTTCGTCATATAACGACATGCTCTCGGCGCACCAGCCGTACGAACATTTCCCTGAACAGATCAAGAAAGCCCTGCGCGAAGTCGGCTCGGTCGGCCAGTTCGCCGGTGGCACGCCCGCCATGTGCGACGGCGTGACCCAAGGCGAGCCCGGCATGGAGCTGAGCTTGCTGAGCCGCGAAGTGATTGCCATGTCGACGGCGGTAGCGCTGTCCCACAACATGTTCGATGCCGCGCTGATGCTGGGCATCTGCGACAAGATCGTCCCTGGCCTGATGATGGGCGCGCTGCGCTACGGCCATCTGCCGATGATCTTCGTACCGGGCGGCCCTATGCCGTCGGGCATCTCCAACAAGCAGAAAGCCGACGTGCGCCAGCGTTACGCCGAAGGCAAAGCCAGCCGCGAAGAGCTGCTGGAATCGGAGATGAAGTCCTACCACAGCCCCGGCACCTGCACCTTCTACGGCACCGCCAACACCAACCAGTTGCTGATGGAAGTGATGGGCCTGCACCTGCCGGGCGCTTCGTTCGTCAACCCGTACACGCCGCTGCGTGATGCGCTGACCCGCGAAGCCGCGCACCAGGTCACGCGCCTGACCAAGGCCAGCGGTGACTTCACGCCGATTGGCGAGATCGTCGACGAAAAATCCATCGTCAATTCCATCGTCGCCCTCAATGCGACCGGTGGTTCCACCAACCACACCCTGCACATGCCGGCCATCGCCATGTCGGC
This sequence comes from Pseudomonas sp. 58 R 3, assembly GCF_900006605.1. NCBI lineage: Bacteria > Pseudomonadati > Pseudomonadota > Gammaproteobacteria > Pseudomonadales > Pseudomonadaceae > Pseudomonas > Pseudomonas sp. 58 R 3. Next base: position 147,410 of record NZ_CVTT01000059.1, read on the forward strand.
GGGCATCATCCTCACCTGGCAGGACATGGCCGACCTGTCCGAGGTGGTGCCGACCCTGTCCCACGTGTATCCGAACGGCAAGGCCGACATCAACCACTTCCAGGCAGCGGGCGGCATGTCGTTCCTGATCCGCGAACTGCTTGAAGCCGGCTTGCTCCATGAAGACGTCAACACCGTAGCCGGCAAAGGCCTGAGCCGTTACACCCAGGAACCGTTCCTGGTCGACGGCGAACTGATCTGGCGCGACGGCCCGATCGAAAGCCTCGACGAAACCATCCTGCGCCCCGTAACCCGTGCGTTCTCGCCCGAAGGCGGCTTGCGCGTGATGGAAGGCAACCTTGGCCGTGGCGTGATGAAGGTTTCGGCGGTGGCGCCGGAGCATCAGATCGTTGAAGCACCGGCGGTGGTGTTCCAGGATCAGCAGGATTTGGCCGATGCGTTCAAGGCCGGCCAACTGGAAAAAGACTTCGTTGCGGTGATGCGCTTCCAGGGGCCGCGCTCCAACGGTATGCCGGAATTGCACAAGATGACGCCGTTCCTCGGCGTGTTGCAGGACCGTGGCTTCAAAGTTGCGTTGGTAACAGACGGGCGTATGTCCGGCGCCTCGGGTAAGATCCCCGCCGCGATTCACGTCAACCCCGAAGCCCAGAGCGGCGGGCCGCTGGCGCGGGTCAAGGATGGCGATATCATTCGCGTCGATGGCGTGAAGGGCACCCTGGAGCTTAAGGTGGACGCCGAAGAATTTGCAGCGCGCACGCCTGCCACGGGCCTGTTGGGCAACAACGTGGGGGCTGGTCGCGAGCTGTTTGCATTTATGCGCTTGGCCGCAAGCTCCGCAGAGCAGGGCGCCAGCGCCTTTACCTCTGCCTTGGAGACGCTTAAGTGAAGCTTGCGCTGGTCGGTGACATTGGTGGTACCAACGCCCGTTTTGCGTTGTGGCGGGATCAGGAGCTGCATTCGATCCGCGTGCATGCCACCGCAGACCACCACAGCCCTGAGGAAGCCATCAAGGTTTACCTCAAGGAAGAAGGCCTGGAAATCGGGGACATCGGCGCGGTGTGCCTGTCGGTCGCCGGGCCGGTGAGTGGCGATGAATTTAAATTCACCAACAACCACTGGCGGCTGAGCAAAACTGCGTTTTGCAAAACCTTGCAGGTTGATGAATTGCTGCTGGTCAATGACTTCACGGCCATGGCCCTGGGCATGACGCGGCTCAAACCCGATGAGTTTCGCGTGGTCTGCCACGGAACGCCGGAACCCTTGCGCCCAGCCGTGGTGATCGGCCCAGGCACGGGCCTGGGTGTGGGCACCTTGCTGGACTTGGGCGAAGGCCGTTACGCGGCATTGCCGGGGGAGGGCGGCCATGTCGACCTGCCGCTGAGCAGCCCGCGTGAAACCCAGTTGTGGCAGCACATTCACAGCGAGATTGGGCATGTGAGCGCCGAGACCGCGCTGAGCGGTGGCGGCCTGCCTCGTGTATACCGCGCCATTTGTGCGGTCGACGGGCACACGCCGGTGCTGGACACGCCCGAAGCCATCACGGCAGCGGGCCTGGCCGGCGACCCGGTGGCCATGGAAGTGTTGAACCAGTTCAGCATCTGGCTGGGCCGTGTGGCCGGTAACAACGTGCTCACCACCGGTGGGCGTGGCGGTGTGTACATCGTGGGCGGGGTGATTCCGAGGTTTGCCGACTTCTTTATCAACAGCGGTTTTGCCAAGAGTTTCAGCGATAAGGGCTGCATGAGCGATTACTTCAAAGGCATTCCTGTGTGGTTGGTGACGGCGCCGTATTCCGGGTTGACCGGGGCCGGTGTGGCGCTTGAGCAGGCTTTTGCGTAGGGACTGAAGGCCCCTTCGCGAGCAAGCCCGCTCCCACATTCGACTGCATTCCAAAGTTGGAACCCGGTCAAATGTGGGAGCGGGCTTGCTCGCGAAAGCGGCCTCAAGGGCAACAAATGACTTAAGCTTGGCCATAACAACAAGGAGGACCCCGTGAGCGTAATCAGTAAATCGATTCTCCTCGTCGACGACGATCAGGAAATCCGCGAATTGCTGCAGACCTACCTCAGTCGCGCCGGCTTCCAGGTGCGTGGCGTGCCGGATGGCGCGGGGTTTCGCCAGGCGATGAACGAGGCGCCGTGCGACCTGGTCATCCTCGATGTAATGTTGCCGGACGAAGACGGTTTCAGCCTTTGCCGCTGGATTCGCCAGCACCCGCGCCAGGCGCAGGTGCCGATCATCATGCTGACCGCCAGTTCCGACGAAGCCGACCGCGTGATCGGCCTGGAGCTGGGCGCCGACGATTACATCGGCAAACCTTTCAGCCCCCGCGAGCTGCAGGCGCGGATCAAAGCCCTGTTGCGCCGCGCCCAGTTTGGCCAGGAACGCACGGGCGGCGGCGATGTGCTGGTGTTCGATGAATGGCGCCTGGACATGATCAGCCACCGCCTGTTTCACGTGGACGGCGAAGAGGTGATCCTCTCCGGCGCCGACTTTGCCTTGCTCAAACTGTTTCTCGATCACCCGCAACAGATTCTCGACCGCGACACCATCGGCAATGCCACCCGTGGCCGCGACCTGATGCCGTTGGACCGTATCGTCGACATGGCCGTCAGCCGCCTGCGCCAACGCCTGCGCGATACCGAAAAACCTCCAAGGCTGATCCGCACGGTGCGTGGCAGCGGTTATCAACTGGCAGCCAGCGTGGTTGCCGGCAATGCCCACTGAGCCACTGACCGAGCGCCGCCGGCGCTTTCCGGTGCCGCGTTCGCTGCTGGGGCGCATGTTACTGCTGACCTTGCTCGTGGTGCTGTTCGCCCAGGCGCTGTCCAGCGTGATCTGGGTGTCGCAATTGCGCGCCACCCAGCTCGAAGGCCTGGTGACCAGCGCGCGCAGCCTGGCGCATTCGATGACGGCCAGTGTGAGTTACTTTCGCTCGCTGCCGGTGGCCTATCGCCCGTTGGTGCTCGACCAGCTGCGCAGCATGGGTGGCACGCGTTTTGTGGTGACCCTCAACGACCGCCCACTGGACATGCAGATTCTGCCGCAGACCCCGCGCAAGCAGGCGGTGCTGCAAGCCGTGGACGAAGTGCTGCGCCAAACCCTGGGCAGCGACGTGCTTATCTCGGTGGAATTCGTCAGCGCCGAGGACCTGCGTATTTTCAACGCGGGCCTCAAGCTTGATGAGCTGCCGCGTTCCTGGGCGCATTACGCCCTGACCCTGGAGCCGGTGAACCCGCCGGTGCTGGTCACACAAATCCAGCTGGCACCCGGCGAATGGTTGTACATCGCCTCGCTGCTGCCCGAGCCCTACACCAGTTTGGAAGAGCAAGGCCTGCCGTCGCAGCAAGTGTGGTTTATCGTGCTGACCAGCGGTTTCCTGCTGCTGTTTATCGGCCTGTTGGTGCACTGGCAAAGCCGGCCGCTCAAGCGCCTGGCGCGGGCAGCGCGGGACATGTCCCTGGGCGCCGACGTGGAGCCGGTGGCCGAAGGCGGTGGCAGCGAAGTGGTGGAAGTGGGCCGTGCGTTTAATGCCATGCGCGAACGCATCAGCCGCTACCTCACCGAGCGCAGCCAACTGTTCAGCGCGATTTCCCACGATTTGCGCACGCCGATCACGCGCCTGCGCCTGCGCGTGGAGTTGCTGGAAGACGAAAACCTGCAAGCCAAATTCGGCCGCGACCTGGATGAGTTGGAGTTGCTGGTCAAGGGCGCGTTGCAGTGCGTCAAAGACACTGACATTCACGAAAACATCGAGCCGGTCGACCTCAATCACGTGCTCGATTGCCTGGTGGAGCCGTACCTGGCGCCGAACGGTAATGGTCGCATCACCCAGCACGGCCGGGCGCTGACCCCTTATCCGGGCAAACCGCTGGCGCTCAAGCGCTGCATCGGCAACCTGATCGACAATGCCCTGAAGTACGGACAGAACGCGCATTTGCATATCGAGGACGATGGCGTGGAGTTCATCCTGCATGTGGATGACGAAGGCCCCGGCGTGCCGGAGCAGCGTTTGGAGCAAGTGTTTGAGCCGCACTTTCGACTGGCCGGGCAGCAGCAAGGTTACGGCTTGGGCCTGGGCATCGCGCGCAACATTGCCCACAGCCATGGCGGGGAAGTGAGTTTGCAGAATTTGCGCGAAGGCGGTTTGCGGGTGACCTTACAACTGCCGCGAACCCTGGACTGACTAACACCACCGATCAACTGTGGGAGCTGGCTTGCCTGCGATAGCATCACCGCGGTCTGACTGAAAGAACAGGGTACCTGCATCGCCGGCAAGCCAGCTCCCACACAAGCCCAATCCCACATTTTGATCCCGGTTGAGTCAGATACTTTGGCGCAGCCGGGCCAAATCCCGCAGCGGCGGCGCCCCGAACAACCGGCTGTATTCCCGGCTGAACTGCGACGGGCTTTCATACCCCACCCGATACCCCGCCGCCGACGCCTCCAGCCCTTCGGCAATCATCAATCGCCGTGCTTCCTGCAGCCGCAGTTGCTTCTGGTATTGCAGCGGACTCATCGCCGTAATCGCCTTGAAACGATGGTGCAAGGTCGAAACACTGAGGTTCACTTCCTTGGCCAGGTCATCAATGCGCAGCGGTTGTTCGAAGTTGCCGTTCAGCCATTTGATGGCCTGGCTCACGCGATGGCTCTGACTGTTGGCCACGGCGATTTCATACAGCCGGTAACCCTGTGGGCCACGTAGCAAGCGATAAAGGATCTCGCGATTGATAAGGGGCGCGAGCATGGCGATGTCTTTCGGCGTGTCCAGCAGCCGCGTCAGGCGCAGCACGGCGTCGAGCAACTGGTTGTCGATGCGGTCAACGTACATGCCACGGGATGTCGGCCGCGACGGCACGCCCATCGGACCCGCCTCGGCGATCAGCGCGGTGAGCTGGGCCGGGTCGATATTGATGCGCACCGACAGGTTGGGGTCTTGCGGTGTGGCGTCGATGATCCGCCCGGCGACCGGCATCGCCACCGAAAACACCAGATAATTGAGCGGGTCGTAGGCAAAGATTTCGTCGGCCAGGCGCACTTCCTTGCTGCCACTGGCCAGGATGCACAAGGCGGGTTCCACCAGCACCGGCATGAAGTCGCGGGGCGTGTTGTGGCGGTTCAGATACAGCGAGGTAATTGCCGTGCCGTAGGAGCCATCTTCCCAGGTGTGACGGTGAACAATGCTGGCCAGCTCGGCGCGTTGTTTTTCCATCTCGGCATCGAGGGGCATTGGCTTGGTTTCGGGCGACGACATGGGGTGTCCTCTACTGACTGCTTTGATGGGATCAGCTTAGCGGCGGCATTTCAAAAGGTGTTACGTCGATTCTGCTCAATCCTTGCCTGATCCTGCGATATGTCGTGAATCGGGCAAGTGGGGAGCCTGTCATCTGCCTGAAACACTGAGTATGGGCGTGGAATAAATCCCGGGGGCCAGACGTCTTATCTACGCTTCTCGCAGGATTGTGCAATAAGCCTGCAGGAATCGACTAACTGCGCCCGCCTTCGCGCCGCTATCTTTGATCCTGTGGCAACACGCCCTCACAGTGCTTGCCGAGCATCACTTCTCAACGGGAGAGTCGAACATGTCCACCCCCATTCCCGCGAGCCATATGGCCTTTATCCGTGCCCGTACCGGGTGCAGCACCGAACTCGGTGCACGCTTGAGCAGTTTGATCGAACCGGGCCGTCAGGCTCAGGGTTGCCTGCAATTCTCGTTGCAGCATTCCCAGGTCGATCCCGATGTATGGCTGGTCTCGGGCTTCTGGAGCAGCGAGCAGGCGATGAGCGCCTACTTCAGTTCCCCTGCCTTGATGATCTTTACTGAGCTGTTGAACGACATGGTAGTGCGCAGCATGGACTTCCAGACCTTCACCGACGCATCCGCCGCCCATGCCTACGGTGAGTACCTGCAACTGGCCGGTTAGCGGTTAGAATGGCCGACTTTCCATTGGCCGGGACCTGCAACATGGCACGTAAACAATTTGCCCATCACGAAGCCGTTTCTGCATTAGTGCGTGAAGAAGAGGGTGGCTACAGCGCCGCCGTCGCCGTCAAGGCACTCGATGGCATGGGCGCCCCGCAGTTTCACAAGATCCTGGCTGGCCAGACCTTCAAGACCGCCTCCGACGCCGACGATGCAGCGACGCTGCAACTTGAATGTCTGGTTGATGTGGACGAAGACGGTCAGCTGACTTGGGCAACAGCCGCAAGCTGAAGCCGAACACTTTATATCGCTCAACAAAGATCAAATGTGGGAGCCGGGCAAGCCCGGCTCCCACAGGGTTCTGTTGTGTTTGTTGGGCAGTATCGGGTCAGCGCGGGCGATACATCTTGAACAACGCCTCCGGCCCCAACTGGAAATAATCCGCCGGCCCACCACCACGCAAAATCGGCTCAGCGGCCGCCGTGTCGTAAACCCCATCCTTGAGCAGCCACTTGGCAATGTGCACGGCAACCACTTCACCGAGCACCAGCCAGCTCGGCACCAACGCCTTGTCGGCACGTTGCAGTTGAATGATCTGCGTCACCTTGCATTCAAACGACACCGGGCTTTCGCCTACCCGTGGCACCGCGACGATTTTCGAGGCCACCGGCGTCAGGACGGATAACTCGAATTCATTCACGTCCGGCGATACGGCCGCGCAACTCTGGTTCATCTGCTCGGCCAGCGGGCGGGTTGCCAGGTTCCACACGAACTCCCCGGTCTGTTCGATGTTGTTCAGGCTGTCTTTGCGCCCGACACTGGAAAACCCAATGATCGGCGGAATGTAGTTGAACGCGTTAAAGAAACTGTAGGGCGCCAGGTTCAGGCGGCCCTCGCCGTCGTGCGACGAAATCCAGCCGATCGGCCGTGGCCCGACGATGGCGTTGAACGGGTCATGGGGCAGGCCGTGGCCGTTGGCGGGTTCGTAGAAATGGATATCGTCGGACATGGCCCAGGGTTCCTGCAGCGGAGTTAGAGAAGCGTCATTTTGCACGCAATTATGCAAACAACGAAAACCAAATGTGGGAGCGGGCTTGCCCGCGATGGCGGTGTGTCAGTCACTGAATCCAAGACTGATAGACCGTTATCGCAGGCAAGCCAGCTCCCACATTTTTTACCGCGTTAAACCCTTAGTCGGTGGTGATGCGCGAGTGTTTACGGGTGTCTTTCATGGTCACGTAAACCACCAGCGACACCGCGATACACGCGGTCACATACCAGTAGTAACCCGTCTCCATGCCGATGTTCTTGAACCACAGCGCAATCACTTCAGCCGTACCGCCGAAGATCGACACGGTCAGCGCATACGGCAGGCCCACGCCCAGCGCGCGGATCTCGGTCGGGAACAGTTCAGCTTTCACCACCGCGTTGATCGAGGTATAGCCACTGACGATGATCAGCGCCGCCATGATCAGGAAGAACGCGCCCCACCAGCTTTGGATGGTGTGCAGGGTGGTGAGGATCGGCACGGTGAACAGCGTGCCGAGGATGCCGAAGGCGATCAGGATCGGTCGGCGGCCCACCTTATCCGACAGCCCGCCCACCAGCGGTTGCAGGCACATGAACAGGAACAGGGTGGCGGCCGAAATGGTGGTGGAGTCGGAGATGCTCATGCCCACCGTGTTCACCAGGTATTTCTGCATGTAGGTGGTGTAGGTGTAGAAGGCCAGGGTGCCGCCCATGGTCAGGCCGACCACCGTCATCACTTCCTTGGGGTGACGCATCAAGGTGCGCATCGCGCTTTCCTTGGCTTTTTCCTTTTTGGTGAACGACTCGGTTTCTTCCATGCCGCGACGCAGGAACAACGCGACCACTGCGCACAGCGCGCCGATGGCGAACGGGATGCGCCAGCCCCAGGCATACAGCTGCTCGGTGGTCAGGGTTTGTTGCAACACGATCAATACCGCCAGGGCGATGAGCTGGCCGGAGATCAGGGTCACGTACTGGAAGCTGGAGAAGAAACCGCGACGCTCCTTGGTCGCCATCTCACTCAGGTAAGTGGCCGAGGTCCCGTACTCGCCACCTACCGACAGGCCCTGCAGCAAGCGTGCAAACACCAGCAGGATCGGCGCGCCGATGCCGATGGTGTCGTAGCCCGGCGTCAGCGCGATCAGCAGCGAGCCGAAGCACATCAGCAATACCGAGGCCATCAAGGCGGCCTTGCGGCCTTTGTAGTCAGCGTAAAGCCCCATCAGCCAGCCACCGATGGGGCGCATGATAAAGCCCACGGCAAAGATGGCGGCGGTGTTCATCAATTGAGCGGTGGAGGAGCCGGCGGGGAAGAAGGTCTTGGCGAAGTACAGCGAGAAGGCGGCGTAGACGTACCAGTCATACCACTCGACCATGTTGCCGACGGAACCACTGAAGATCGATTTGATGCGGCTGGAAGTGGTGCGCTCTTTAGTCGGCACAGCCGCCGACCCCAGAGGCAGGGCGTTGGAGTTATCCATTGAAGGATCCTTCATCTAGTTGTTTTTATGGAGCGGCGCGAACGCAGCCTGGTTTGGGCTATAGCAGGAGCTGTGCCAAACAGATGAAGGCCCGGAATAGAAGGGTTACAGGATTTTTTTGAGCGGAAAGTTGCTGATGGTTTTGCGGTGGTGAGCGGAAATCCGCTTATGGCTGCCTGCGATGGCGTCTTCGAAAACAGCTACAGAAACATCTCCCGCACCAACCCATGCCGCTGCATCTTTTCATTCAAGGTACGGCGCGGCAGTTGCAGCTCGGCCAACACCGCCTTGATATCGCCTTTGTGCCGCGTCAACGCAGCCTTGAGACAATGCGCCTCGAACGCCTCCTGCTGCGCCGCCAGGGATTGCCCGGCCTCGATGCCTTCCGGCTCCGGTTCACTCAGGCCCAGCACCTGGCGTTCGGCGACGTTGGCCAGCTCGCGCACATTGCCCGGCCAGTCATGGCTGAGCAGGCGCCCCAGTTGCGCACCGCTCAACGGTTCGGCGCTGCGGCCCAGGCGCTCGGCGGCGCTTTGGGCAAAGTGGTCGAACAGCAGCGGAATATCCTCACGCCGCTCGCGCAACGGCGGCAGGCGCAGTTGCGCGACGTTCAAGCGGTACGCCAGGTCTTCGCGAAAACGCCCGGCGCGGGCCTCTTCGAGCAGGTCGGGCTTGGTGGCGGCAATGATGCGCAAGTCCACATGGATACTTTGGTTGGAGCCCAGTCGCTCCAGTTTCTGTTCCTGCAACACCCGCAACAATTTGACCTGCTGGGCCAGCGGCATGCTTTCGATTTCATCCAGGAACAGCGTGCCGCCGTGGGCATATTCCAGCTTGCCGATGCGTTTGCCCTGGGCGCCGGTGAACGCGCCGCTTTCGTGGCCGAACAGCTCGGCTTCAAACAGCTGCTCGGGGATGGCCGCGCAGTTGAGCGCGACAAAGGGCTTTTTGGCCCGTGGGCCAAAGTCATGCAAACAGCGCGCGACCAGTTCCTTGCCGCTGCCGGTTTCGCCACGGATCAGCACATTGACCGGCAGGCTGGCCAGGTCCAGCACTTGGCGGCGCAGGGTCTGTAAACCACGGGACACGCCGAGCAGGCTCGACTCCAGCTGCGCCCGATGGTCGGCCTGTTGATGCAGGCGACGGTTCTCCAGGATCAGCCCGCGTTTGTCCAAGGCGCGGCGCAGGCTGTTGAGCAGTGCGTCCGGGCTGAAGGGCTTTTCCAGAAAGTCGTAGGCACCGTCACGCATGGCTTCCACGGCCATCGGCACGTCGCCATGCCCGGTGAGCAAGATCACCGGCAAGTCGGCGTCACGCCGCTGCACTTCGGCCAGCAGCTCCAGGCCGCTGAGGCCGGGCATGCGCACGTCGCTCAAAATGACGCCAGGAAAGTCCTTGGGCAGATGTGCCAGGCATTCTTCGGCGCGACTGAACAACTGCACTTCAAACCCCGACAGGCTCAACCACTGTTCGACGGCGGAGCGAATACTCGTCTCGTCATCCACCACAATCACTGCGTTCAACATAGGTCGGGTGTCTCCAGCGCGATAGGCAGGGTCAGGGTAAATACCGCGCCGTCGCCACGGTTGCCGGCGAGCAGGCGCCCGCCCAGTTCATGCACGATGGCATAGGACACGGCCAACCCCAAGCCAAGCCCGTCGCCCACCGGTTTGGTGGTGAAAAATGGATCGAACACGCTGTTCAGATGCGCTTGGGCTATCCCGCCGCCGCTGTCGCTGACGGTCAGTTGCCACAGCTGCTGGTCGGCGTGCAGGCGGATTTCCAGGCGTTTGCGCGGTTTGTCGGCCATGGCGTCCAGCGCATTGCGTAGCAGGTTGATCAGCACTTGCTCCAGGCGGATCGCGTCACCACGCACCCAGGCAGGGCGGCTAAGGTCCAGCACCACGCCAATGCTTTCATCGCGCAGACGGGCGTCGAGCAGGTGCAAGGATTGGTCGACCACCGTGGCCAAATCCAGCCGCTCACGCAGGCCGCTGGGGCTCTTGCGCGCGAAGGTCTTGAGGTGGCCGGTGAGCGCCGCCATGCGTGTGAGCATGTCGTCCAGCGGCGTCAGTGCCTTATAGGCATCGTCCACGCGGCCGTGATCGAGCAGCAGGCGCAAGGTCGCCAACTGCATGCGCTGGGCGGTCAGCGGCTGGTTGATTTCATGGGCGAGGGCGGCGGACATTTGCCCCAGGGCCGCCAGCTTGGCCGACTGCACCAGGCCGTCCTGCGCGGTGCGCAGCGCCTGGGTGCGCTCTTCGACAAGCTGTTCAAGCTCTTCGCGGCTGCGTTGGCGCAAGCGGGCCAGGCGCCAGCGTTGGTTCAGGAACAGCAGCAGAAACACCAGCGCCAGCCATGAACCGGCGGCGGCAAGGCCGGCGTTGCGTTGGTCTTCAAAGGCGAACTGCGGTTTGCGCAGCAGGTGCAAGGTCCAGCCTTCGGCTTTCAGCGGCAGGGATTCCCAGATGTAATGGGCGTTGCCGTCGGGGCCGTTGACCCGCATCAAGTGGCTGTTTTCGTCAAAGCGCTGCAGCGTCTGAGTGTCCAGCGGCTGCAGCTGTTTCTTGTCGTATTGGCGAGTCGCCTTGAGTTCGGCAAGGTCATTGGCCGACAAGGGGCGCAAGTTACGGTAACGCCAGCCCGGCTGGTTGGCGATAAACACGATGCCCCGCGCATCGCTGACCAGCAGCAGGTCGTTGCCTTGGGCCCATTCGCGCTCAAGTTCGGGGAACTCCAGCTTCACCACCATGGCGCCGAGGAACTGCTCGTGTTCATCGACCACGGCGCTGGAGAGGAAATAACCCGGAATGCCGGTGGTCACCCCCACCGCATAAAAACGCCCGGTGCCCTGGCTTTTGGTCTGGCTGAAATACGGACGAAACGCGTAGTTGTGCCCGACATAGCTGCTGGGCAGGTTCCAGTTACTGGCGGCCACGGCCAGGCCGTTACGGTCCATCAGTTCCAGGGTGGAAGACTGTGCGGCACCGTTGATGCGCTCCAGCTTGCGGTTGAGCAAGTCCTGGGTAGCGGTGTCCAGCGGGGCTTTGAGGGCGCTGATCATTTCTGAATCCAGCGCCAGCACGGCGGGCAGGGCGCGGTAACGTTCGATCAGGGTGTGCAGCGAATTGGCATACAGCGCCAATTGCTGATTGGCGCGAGCGGCGTCATCCACCAAGGCCTGACGTTCGGCATGACGGGTGGCCAAGGCGGCGGCCAGCACGGCGCCGGCGATGATCAACAGCGAGTAGAAAGTCAGTCGCAGGGGGCGAGGGATCACGATCATACGGTGATGAACAGGCGCGGTAAGGGCGAGCACCATAGCATGAGTAGGACTGTATTTTGTGGCGAGCGCGGCTTGTGTGGGAGCGGGCTTGCTCGCGAATGCGGTGTATCAGTGACAGTTAAATTGACTGACCCACCGCTTTCGCGAGCAAGCCCGCTCCCACATGACTGTGTACACAATAAAAAAGGCGACTGGGCCATTAGCCACAGTCGCCTTCATCCTTGCGGGGAAGTGCTTACTGCACTTCTACCGCCAGGCTTTCACTGATCTTTTTCTGCCAGATGGCAGGACCGGTGATGTGTACGGACTCGCCCTTGCTGTCCACCGCAACGGTGACCGGCATGTCTTTGACGTCGAACTCGTAGATCGCTTCCATGCCCAACTCGGCGAAGGCAACAACGCGCGACTTCTTGATGGCTTGCGCCACCAGGTAAGCAGCGCCGCCCACGGCCATCAGGTACACGGCTTTGTGGTCCTTGATCGCTTCGATCGCAGTCGGGCCGCGCTCGGATTTGCCGATCATGCCGAGCAGACCGGTTTGCTCGAGGATCTGACGGGTGAACTTGTCCATCCGCGTGGCCGTGGTCGGGCCAGCCGGGCCAACCACTTCTTCGCGCACCGGATCAACCGGGCCGACGTAGTAGATGAAGCGACCCTTGAGGTCCACCGGCAGGGTTTCGCCCTTGTTGAGCATCTCGACCATGCGCTTGTGCGCCGCGTCGCGACCGGTGAGCATCTTGCCGTTGAGCAACACGGTTTCGCCCGGCTTCCAGCTTTGTACTTCTTCCGGGGTCAGGGTGTCGAGGTTGACGCGACGGGCCGACGGGCCGGCTTCCCAGACGATTTCCGGGTAGGCATCGAGCGGTGGCGCTTCCAGCGACGCCGGGCCCGAACCGTCGAGCACAAAGTGCGCGTGACGGGTGGCGGCGCAGTTGGGGATCATGCACACCGGCAGCGAGGCTGCGTGGGTCGGGTAGTCCATGATTTTCACGTCGAGCACGGTGGTCAGGCCACCCAGGCCCTGGGCGCCGATGCCCAGTTGGTTGACCTTCTCGAACAGCTCCAGACGCATCTCTTCGATACGGTTCTGCGGGCCGCGCTTTTTCAGCTCGTGGATGTCGATGGACTCCATCAACACTTCCTTGGCCATCACCGCAGCTTTCTCGGCGGTGCCGCCGATGCCGATGCCGAGCATGCCCGGTGGGCACCAGCCGGCGCCCATGGTCGGAACGGTCTTGAGTACCCAGTCGACGATCGAGTCGGACGGGTTGAGCATGGCCATTTTCGACTTGTTCTCGGAGCCGCCGCCTTTGGCCGCCACGTCCACTTCCACGGTGTTACCCGGGACGATGGAGTAGTGGATGACCGCAGGAGTATTGTCCTTGGTGTTTTTACGGCTGCCTGCCGGGTCGGCCAGGATGGAGGCGCGCAGGACGTTTTCCGGCAGGTTGTAGGCGCGACGCACGCCTTCGTTGATCATGTCGTCCAGGCCCATGGTGGCGCCGTCCCAACGTACATCCATGCCCACGCGCACGAACACGGTCACGATGCCGGTGTCCTGGCAGATCGGGCGATGGCCGGTGGCACACATGCGCGAGTTGATCAGGATCTGAGCGATGGAGTCACGGGCTGCCGGCGATTCCTCGCGCAGGTAGGCTTCGTGCATGGCCTGGATGAAGTCAACGGGGTGGTAGTAGGAAATGAATTGCAGGGCGTCGGCAACGCTCTGAATCAGGTCGTCTTGCTTGATCACGGTCATGAGTCGCGCTCCTCTATAAGGGAACATTCAATAAAGGTGGCTTCAGTGTTGCATCGGTCGGCTGAAACCACCTTTCCAAGGCACGCCACAGTGGTGCAAGGCGCGACGCTAAAAAGGCGCGGCAGTATAACCCGACGCGGTGGCCGATACACCCGACTATGGTCAAACTGTCGCAGGCATGATTTCCTGTGCGGGTCCCTTCTGATTGAGCCTTTATATGCCTGAACTGCACGTCGGCGAACGCCACTGGTCGGTAGCCACCGGCAGCAACCTGCTGGATGCCTTGAATCAGGCGGGGGTGGCTGTGCCCTACAGTTGCCGGGCGGGCAGTTGCCATGCGTGCCTGGTGCGTTGCCAGGGTGAGGTTGTGGATAAGCAGCCCGATGCCCTGAGCCCGGCGCAACGTCAGGACGGTTGGCGTCTGGCCTGCCAATGTGAGGTTGTCGCAGATTTACAGGTTGAAGCATTTGACCCGCTGCGCGATGGCTTGCCCGCGCATGTGGTGGGCGTCGACTGGTTGAACCCCGAGGTACTGCGCCTGCGCCTGCAACCCGAACGTGGCCTGCGTTATCGGGCCGGGCAGCATCTGGTGCTGTGGGCGGGGCAGGTGGCGCGCCCGTATTCGTTGGCCAGCTTGCCGCAGGAAGACCCGTTTTTGGAGTTTCATCTCGATTGCCGTCTGCCCGGTGAATTCAGCGATATTGCCCGGCAACTTCAGGTGGGCGACGGCCTGCGGCTCGGTGAGTTGCGGGGCGGGGCGCTGCAATATGATCCTGACTGGCAATCGCGGCCGTTGTGGCTGCTGGCATCCGGCACGGGGCTTGGGCCGTTATGGGGCGTGCTGCGCGAGGCGCTGCGCCAGGATCACCAAGGCGCCATCCGCGTGATTCACCTGGCCCATGATGCCGATGGGCATTATCTGGCCGAGCCCTTGGCGCAATTGGCTGCGCAGCACGCGAACCTGACTGTGGAGCTGTGGACGGCGGCTGAGTCGGCCCAGGCATTGGCGCAACTGCGGCTTGTTTCGCGGCAAACTCTGGCCTTACTCTGCGGGCACCCTGCCAATGTCGAGGCGTTTTCCAAACGCCTGTTCCTGGCGGGATTGCCGCGCAATCAACTGCTGGCCGATGTGTTCCTGCCGCGTGGTTGAGCGCTGATTTTTCCAGCCGCGAGATTCGCCATGACCGACGCCATCCTGCTGCAACGCGAAGGCGGGCTGCTGACCCTGCAGCTCAATCGCCCCGACAAGAAAAATGCCCTGACCCGCGCCATGTACACCCAACTGGCCGAGGCGCTGGAGCAGGCTGATGCGGACTCAGGTATCCGAGCGGTGCTGATCCAGGGCAGCCATGAGTGTTTTACCGCCGGCAACGACATCGCCGACTTCCTCGAACAGCCGCCCAGTGATCTGGACAGCCCGCCGTTTCACTTCATGCAAAGCCTGCTCAACTGCCGCAAGCCGGTGATCGCGGCGGTAGCGGGTGCGGCGGTCGGTATCGGCACGACCCTGTTGCTGCATTGCGATCTCGTCTATATCAGCCGCGATGCGCGTTTGCGCATGCCGTTCGTCAACCTGGGGCTGTGCCCGGAATTTGGCTCCAGCCTGATCCTGCCTCGGCTGCTGGGGCATGCGAAAGCGGCTGAACTGTTGCTGTTGGGCGAAGGTTTTACCGGCGAGCAAGCGGCCGCGTGGGGGATTGCGACTGAGGCGATGGGTAGTGGCGAAGCGGCGCTGGCCAAGGCGCGGGAAGTTGCGCAGCGCTTTGAAACCCTGGCGCCGGGCGCGGTGCAGGTCAGCAAGCAGCTGATGAAAAGTGTCGACCGTGAACAGTTGCGGCAGGTGATTGAGGACGAGGGAGCGTTGTTTGTGCAGCGCTTGAAGTCGCCTGAGGCGATTGCGGCGTTGTCGGGGTTTATCACCCGGCGCTGATGACGCCATCGCAGGCAAGCCAGCTCCCACATTGGAATGCGGTCAACTGTGGGAGCTGGCTTGCCTGCGATGAGGCCCTTTGATTCAACAGATCTCCAGGCCTTTAAATACAAAAAGCCCCGCCATTCACATGGCGGGGCTTTTGTTTTTCAGCGTGTCACTCAGAACTGCGGGTCGCCCACGTGCAGGATCTTCATGCCATTGGTACCACCGGTGGTGTGGTAGCTGTCGCCCTTGGTCAGGATGACCCAGTCGCCTTTCTCTACGACGCCACGCTTGACCAGCTCGTCGATCGCCTTCTGGCTCACTTCGTTCGGTGCCAGCGAAGCCGGATCGAACGGAATGGTGTACACGCCACGGAACATCGCCGCGCGGGCCTGGGCTTCGCGGTGTGGGGTGAACGCGTAGATCGGCACCGAGGAACGGATACGCGACATGATCAGCGGGGTGTAGCCACTTTCGGTCAGGGCAATGATCGCTTTCACGCCCGGGAAGTGGTTGGCGGTGTACATGGCAGCCAGTGCGATGCTCTGGTCGCAGCTTTCGAACACTTTGCCGATACGGTGGCTGGAGGTCTTGCTGGTCGGGTGCTTTTCGGCACCGACGCAGATACGCGCCATGGCCTGCACAGCTTCCAGCGGGTAAGGGCCGGCAGCACTTTCAGCCGAGAGCATCACCGCATCGGTGTAGTCGAGCACGGCGTTGGCCACGTCGGACACTTCGGCACGGGTCGGCATCGGGTTCTGGATCATCGACTCCATCATCTGGGTCGCCACGATCACGGCCTTGTTGTGGCGGCGTGCGTGCAGAATGATCTTCTTCTGGATACCGATCAGCTCGGCATCACCGATTTCCACGCCCAGGTCGCCACGGGCAACCATCACAGCGTCGGAAGCGTTGATCAGGGCGTCGAGGGTTTCGTCATCGGCCACGGCTTCGGCGCGTTCGATCTTGGCCACCAGCCAGGCAGTACCGCCGGCTTCGTCGCGCAGCTTGCGGGCGTATTCCATGTCGGCAGCGTCGCGCGGGAAGGACACGGCGAGGTAGTCCACTTCCATTTCGGCGGCGAGCTTGATGTCAGCCTTGTCTTTTTCAGTCAGGGCCGGCGCCGTCAGGCCACCACCGCGACGGTTGATGCCTTTGTGGTCGGACAGTGGGCCACCGATGATCACGGTGCAGTTCAGCTCCGTCGAGGTGGCGGTGTCGACGCGCATGACCACGCGGCCGTCATCCAGCAGCAGTTCGTCGCCGACGCCGCAGTCCTTGACCAGATCCGGGTAGTCGATACCCACGACTTCCTGGTTGCCTTCGGTCAGCGAATGGCTGGTGGAAAAGGTGAACTTGTCACCGATCTTCAGCTCGATGCGCTTGTTGGCGAATTTGGCGATACGGATTTTCGGGCCTTGCAGGTCACCCAGCAGTGCCACGAAGCGGCCGTGCTTGGCGGCCAGGTCACGCACCAGCTTGGCGCGAGCCTTGTGCTCGTCCGGGGTGCCGTGGGAGAAGTTCAGACGGGCAACGTCCAAACCAGCCAGAATCAGCTGTTCGAGGACTTCCGGCGAGTTACTGGCCGGGCCAAGGGTGGCGACGATTTTGGTACGACGGACGGACATGCACAGACTCCTGAGTTCAAGCGCTGAGGAAGGCTACTATGCTCTTTGGTTGTAGTCATTGTTCGTTTGCACTACTTATCGAAGATTCGCTTGTTTTAGCTCCAATTGAATAGATGAACACCCTTGAAGATTTTCGGCGCGGGGTCGATACACTGCACAAGACAGGAGAACCCCCATGCGAATTTTGCTCATTGCTGCCCTGGCCGTCAGTGTTGTCGGCTGTACCCGCTGGTCCATGGACCATCATTTGAACAACGCTTACCGCGCCTATGGGGTGGGTGATTGCGCGCGCGTGACCCTGGAATTGTCCCAGGTGGACCGCGAGAGCCGAACCCGTCGGTATGTGCAACCGGAAGTTTCGATGCTGCGCGGGCAATGTCTGGAGCGTCAGAAGCTGTTTGTTGATGCGGTGCAGACCTACCAGTTCATCATCAATCAATACCCGGCCAGCGAGTATGCCTACCGCGCCCGTGCCCGGCTCGACACCCTGCAGCAACTGGGCCATTACTCCGGCGCGAGTGTCGCGCAGCCACGGCCCGCATCACTTTGATGATATTTATCATTCCATAGCTGGCCCGTCGCCAGTCTTAAGCTATTCTTTGAGTGTTCGTTTGTACAAGTTTATGTTCAAACGAATGGATTGCTTGGGATTGGCAGCAGTAGGGCGATCAAGCGCACGCTGGATTCGCACCAATTTCCAGGGAGAGCGAACATTCCGTGTTCGTTCCGAATAACTGGCGCGGCCACTGATATGGCCAATGGATGGCGATTTCATCATGTTTACCGACCGAAGGATTGAGCGGCATCAGTTGTCTGGTTTCTTGAAAGTCTTCAACCGGCTTACGGATAAGCCTATTGGCTACTTGGGGAACGTGTCCGAAGATGGGCTGATGTTGATCAGCCAATTACCCATGATGGTTGATGTAGCATTTGAACTGCGTTTGAAAATCCCCATGGCAGACGGTGAGTTCCAGGCCATTGACCTCACGGCGATGTGCTTGTGGAGCCACGAAGATGTCAATCCGCAGCACTATGACTCAGGATTTCGCGTGGTCGAAGCGCCTGAGGCATACGGGCAATTGATCAGTGCCCTGTGTCATTACTTCAGCTTTGATCCTCTGCAGGCTTCCGTCTAGGCATTGCGCGTTGTCGACCCGGCTCGGATGGGGTTAGCCGAGCGTGTGGTCGTGTGCTTGAGTCATAAAACACCGGCCTTTTTCCAGCTCAGATAACGCGTCACCAAGGCGGCCCCCAGCCCCGAGGGGAGCGTATCCAGCACCGACAAGCCGTGGGCGCTCAAGCGCTCATGCAGATCGTTTCTTTTATTGAGATAGTCGACAGTCCCGCTGTAGGCCAGCGCTTCAGGCAAGGTTTGCACGGGGGCCTGGCGCAGTTGGTCGAGTACGTCTTCGCGCAGGCTGGCGACCAGCACCCGGTGTTGCCGGCTGATGCGCTTGACCGCTGCGAGTAACTCCTCATCATCTTCATCGCGAAGATTGGTCACCACGATCACTAATGCCCGACGTTTCTGCCGGGCCATTAATTGGCTGGCGGCGGCCGTATAGTCGGCAGTACGGCGGGTGGTGTCGAGGTCGTAAACAGCATTGAGCAACAGGTTCAGTTGGCCGCTGCCTTTGACGGGCGCCAGGTAGCGCGGCTGGTCGCAGGCAAAGGTGCTCAGCCCGACAGCATCGCCTTGGCGCAAGGCAACGTAACTGAGCAGCAGGCAAGCATTAAGGGCGTGGTCGAAGTGAGCGAGTTCAGCGTCCTGGCTGCGCATGCGCCGACCACAATCGAGCATGAGCACAATCTGCTGGTCGCGCTCGTCCTGATATTCCCGGGCGATGGGCGTGCGCTGGCGCGCGGTGGCTTTCCAGTCGATCTGGCGCAGGCTGTCACCCTCGCGAAACTCACGCAATTGATGAAACTCCAGCCCCAACCCCCGGCGTTGGCGCTGGCGAACCCCCAATTGGCTCAACCAACTTTCCACGCCCAGCAGTTGTGCGCCGTACAAACGGGCGAAGTCAGGGTAGACCCGCGTTGTATCCGGGGCTGCAACAAAGCGCCTCGCAGACCACAACCCGAAAGGGCTGGGTAGGTGAATCTCACAGCGACTGAAACTGAAGTGCCCACGCCGCAAGGGCCGCAATCGATAGCCCAGTTCGCTTCGCTGGCCCGGCAGAAGTTCGATGGGCTGCGGCATATTCTCCACGCTCAGGCCGTCAGGCGCGTGGTCGAATACCTGCACGGTCAGCGGCTGCGGCAAGTCATGTTCAAGGGTCAGGCGTACTTCACCCCAACGGCCCAAGGCCAGGCTACCCGGCATCTGCCGTTGCACCTGTGGGCATGGAAGACGCCGCAGGCGCAGGGCGTCCAGCAGTGCCAATAGAAACAGCGCCAGCAGAAGGCCCCACGCCACTTTATGCAGCGTGTCGGGTACGTTGAGCTGGAGCGCCGTAGCCGCGCCCAACAGGGTGTTCAAACCCAGGAGGACGCCAAGCCAGATCAGCAGCAGACGAGTTGGCTTCATGGCCGGGTCATTGCCGAGGTGCCGGAATCTGCTCCAGCAGTTGCTTGAGCACCTGATCCACTTCCAACCCGTCAATGTCCAATTCGGGGGCGATGCGCACGCGATGGCGCAGCACCGCCAAGGCGCAACCCTTGATATCGTCCGGGGTGACGAACTCGCCACCGCGCAGCAAGGCCCTGGCGCGGGCGCCGCGAACCAGGGCGATGGAGGCACGCGGGCCTGCACCGATAGTCAGCCCTGGCCAACTGCGCGTGGCGCGGGCCAGGCGCACGGCGTAGTCGAGTACTTGCTCATCCAGCGGCAGTTCGCTGGCAATTTGCTGCAACTGCAACACGTCCTCTGCCTGCAGCACCGTGCGCAGTGGCTGCACATCCAGCATGTCGGCCCTGGAGGAGCGGGTGACTTCGCGGACCATCTCCAGCTCCTGCTGCGCATCGGGGTAGTCCATGCGCACTTTGAGCATGAACCGGTCCAGCTCGGCCTCGGGCAGGGGGTACGTGCCTTCCTGTTCGATGGGGTTCTGGGTCGCCAGCACCATGAACGGTTGGTCAATGGGCAGCGCTTCGCCCTCCAGGGTGACTTGGCGTTCCTGCATGGCTTCAAGCAGGGCGGCCTGGGTCTTGGCGGGGGCGCGATTGATTTCATCGGCCAGCAACAGGTGGGTGAACAGCGGCCCCTTGCGCAGCTTGAACTGCTCACTGTGCAGGTCGTACACGGCGTGGCCGGTGACATCGCTGGGCATCAGGTCCGGGGTGAACTGGATACGGGCAAAGTCGCCACCAAAACAGCGTGCAAGCGCGCGAACCAACAGGGTTTTGCCGAGCCCTGGCACACCTTCGAGCAGTATGTGACCACCGGCGATCAATGCGGTGAGCACGTCGTCGATCACCTGGTCCTGGCCAATCACCGCCTTACGCAGTTCAACACGCAGAGCCTGTGCCTGCTGGCTGGCCTTTTGTAGGCTCTCGGCAGTCGGGGCGGTGGCCGTGGGAAATTCACTCATAGGGCATTCCTGAGGGTTTGCAGGCTCGCCACCTGACGGCTGAAATCGGCGCTGGTGAGCCGTTTTGCCGGGAGTGGGCCGAGGGCCTGGCGGATGACGTGGGAGGGTTGGCGCGTCAGGCGTTCGAGGACCTGCCACTGTGCGTCGCTGTCGAGGTGTTCAAAGCCTGGGTGGCGCCGTCGTGCCGCCCGCTGGATATCACGCTGCAAGGCGTGCAGCAGCGTGCCTTGGCCACTGCGGCGCAGCAGGAAGTCGGCACTGGCCTTCACGTGTTCCTGTAACTGGCGACGGGCCTTTGGGGCGGGCGCCCGGGTCGGCCCCTGGCGCATGCCGGCGTGCCAGAGTGCCAGGGCAATCAGTGCGCAGAGCGCCACCAGTGCCTGGGGGAAATTGCGCATCAACAGGGTAAGCAGGTCGTCCACGTCGCTGTTGAACAGCAGCGTTACATCCGTACCCCGGTTGAGATACCACAACAGCCAGGCGTTATCGTGTTTGCCGATGCCTGGGGTTTTCCACAGGTCGCTGTCGGTTACCACCGTTACGGTGCCTTGGCCGAAGTTGCGTTGCATCAAATGGCTGGACTTGCCGCTGTTGGCGGAGAACTGCGCCAGGTGCCTGGGGTCGGTGAGGTTGAAGTCGGTATCGAAGCTGAAATAGGCCGGGGCGGTCTCATTGTCGACGTAGAGTTTGGTCAGGTCCGGTGCTTTCTTTTTGCGTGGGGAAGCAGGCTCGTCAAAGCCCTCGCCGAGTGTCTGGTGGACGTCCAGCCGGTCCAGCAGCAAGTCGCCGCTTTTACCGGTTTCCTCATCCCAAAGCGCTTCGGCAACCAGCAGCAGATGGCCACCGGATTTTGCCCAGTCCAGCAGTTGCTCCGCCTGGCGTGGGGTCATGTTGCTGCGCTCGCCCAGCAATACCAGGCTACGCCCCTTGGCTGGCTGGTCGGCCAGGTGTTCAAGGCTGTTGGCGTGTTCCACGGCCAGGCCCTGCCGGCGCAGGAAGTATTCGGCCGCAAGGTAGGGGTTGGCGATGGCTTGTGGCGATGGGCCGCGATCGACTATTTCGTCGTAGGGAATCGCTTTGTGCCAAACGTAAAGGCCACCGGCTCCCAACAGGCAGGCCAGCAGCAGGCCGATCCACAGCATGGGGCGCTTCATTGGGCGGCTCCCGTACTGAACAGGGCGCGCCAATCGCGGCACAGTTGCTGGTGTACCAACGCCGGCGGAAGGCGGTGGCCATAGGCGAGGTTTTGCCAGTGGTGTGTCAGTGCTTCACTGAAGGCCAGCAGTTGCGGTTGTTGCAGTGAGTGGATGCGCTCCAGGACCTGGCCTTCGGTGTCGGCGCTTTTGAGGGGCAGGTTGAAGTCGTGCAGCAGTCGGTTGAGCAGGCCGCGATACAGCAGGCCGAGGGCTTCCCTGGGGTGGGTGGGCCACAGCTGTTCGGCGGTGCTGGCAATGTCGTCAGGCAAGGTCCCGCTGCCCAACGCCAGGCCGAACAATTGTGCAGGTGCCGCTTTGGCGATTTTGGCTTTGGCCGGCCCGCGTCGACTGACAAAGGCGTGCAGCCACTCCCGATAGCGCCAGACAACTAGCGCGAGGCCAGTCGCCAGCAGGCCCCAGAGCAGTACCTCCAGGCCGAGGGCAGCATTTTTGAAGGAGTTGCGGTTGAAGCTGTCCAGCAGCGCCTGAAGCCAGGCCGGAAGTTTACCGTCACCCTTTACCTTGTGTTGCGCGGCGTTTTTTTCGTCGCCAAAACGGTAGCGAGTGACGGTTTCCGGGTGCTTGAACGGGGGGCTGTCCAGCAGTGCCTTGATCGATTGGCTGGCGGCCTGGGTGGTGACTTGTTTGGCCGGTCCGGGCTCGTCCGCCATGACGGGGCGGCCGAATGGCACGAGCATCAGCCCAGCCACCAGCAGCAGCAACGTTGCGACGCTGCTCAGGCGTTGGCGTAACCGGCGGAACACCAGTTCAAGGTCCCAGGCTTCCAGCACGGTGCGGCGGTTGAGGTACAGGCTGAAACCGCAAGCGACATAGATGGGCTCCCAGAACACCAGAATCAGGGCGTAGAAGGCGTTACTCAAATGCTCCAGCCACAACCCTTCCGAGCCGCTTGCCAGTGCCAACCGTTGCCAGTCCCAATCGAGTTCCAGTTGCTGCGGGATAAACAGGTAGAACAGTGCCATGCAACCGAACCACAGGCCGATTTCCATATGCACGCCAAGGGTGGTAAGCCAGCGTGCAGCGCCAGCATTGCGTTGCAGCAGCACCCCCAGGCGTATTTGACGGGCATTGCCGTCCAGGCCTTCGAGTTGACTCACCGGCATGACAAAGCTGCGGCTCAGGCTCAGTCGCCTCCAGGTCAGGCTGGCCAGCAGTTGGCCTTTGAGCTGGCGCGGCCACTGGCGCACGGCCTGCTTGAGGCTGGGAGTCTCGCCAAACAAGGCCTTGGAGAGGATGTACAGCGGCAAGCGATCAAAGGCCGGTTTTAACCACCAGAACATGAACATGGCCGTGGACGGGTATTTCCACAGCAGCAGGGTCAGCAAGCTGAATATCGGCAACGTCACTATTGCCCAACTGCTCATCAACAGCAGTCGATGTTCCTGCGCCATCAATACACCCAGGTCCATGGCTTCCCAGGAAGTACGGGGACGAATCACTACACTGGCCTCACTCAGGCGCATGGCGAGTGCGTCCGGCAAGCGTGAGGTAGGCGGCAACCAACAGCCACAGCCCGGAGCCCGTTGAGTATTTGATCCAGGGCGCGATCGTGGTGGAGGAAGACCAATAGGCTTCAATAAACGCCGCGATCAGCAGCAATAGCATGACGCCGCAGAGCATTTGCACGCTTATGCGTGCCGCCAGCCGCAGGGATTCGCCGCGTGTCAGGTGCCCGGGAGCAATCACCGCCCAGCCCAATTGCAAGCCTGCCGCCCCGGCCAGGGCGATGGCGGTAAGTTCGAAAGCGCCGTGGCCGATGACAAACGACCAGAAGGTCTGGCCATAGCCGATCTCGGTGAGATGGCCGGAGATCGCGCCGATGATCAGGCCATTGAAAATCAGAAAGAACACGCTGCCCAGGCCCAACAGCAAACCGGCGGCAAAGGTCTGGAAGGCAATCCCGATGTTGTGCATCACGTAGTAGCCAAACATCATCCAGTCCTCACTGGACGCGCGGTCGGCAGCACGCGCGAGGTGACCGGCATCCGGGTCATACATGCTGTGCATCTCGGCCACCTGCGCAGGGCTAACGATGCTGTAGATCAGGTCTGGAAACAGGTAGACCAGCAACGCAACACCCACCAGGCTGCCGAAGAACAGCACGCCTGCGATCAACACGAAACGCCATTGTTCGCGCACCAGGCGCGGGAAACCCGCCAGGATAAAGCCCACTGCATTCGCGCCCAATTGGCTGCGATGGCGATATAACTGCTGGTGGCCGCGCAGTGCCAGTTGTTGCAGGGGGTCTATCAGGTAGCTGCTGTAGCCACGCTCCTGGGCCAGGGCGAGGTGCTGGCACAGGCGCCGATAATGATGGGGGAAGTCGGACATATCGCCGGCCTTGGCCTTGCCTTGCTCCAACCGGATGAGTTGTGCGGTGAAGGCTTGCCACTGCGGCTGATGGCGGCTTTCGAACAGGCTCTGCTTCATGTTGGCCCCACCAGGCCGCGGGCCACGCCATTGAGTTGTTCTACCGCACGCGCTGGCGATACGTGTAACGGCGTTGCCAGGATGGCCGCCAGTTCGTGCACCCGATCGGCGGACAACTCACCTTGGCGTTCGGCGAAACCCAATATGGCGCGTTGTTCGCTCAGCTCCAGCGTGAAGGGCAGGCGCAGGGCGGTGGCTTGAGGCACCTTGGGGCGCGCCAGTGGCTGCTCGCGGTAGACCACCAGCGTGCCCGCAGCAAGGTCGCCGAGCCGTTTGAAGTGAGGGTGTTGCAGGCAACTGATGGCGCCGAGGAAGTAGCCCAAAGGCAGCATGTCGACAAAGCGCAGCAGGTTGCGGATGAGTGAGGCCGGCCAGCCAATGGGTGTGCCGTCGTCCTGAATGACGCGCAAGCCCATGACCTGCTTGCCCGGAGAGCAGCCCTGGTTAAGGACTTCGAACAGCACCATGTACCACCAACTGATCAGGAACAGCAGCAGCGAGCCCAGGCCAATACCGATATTGCCGAGCAGTGCCAGTGGCACGAGCAGGATACCCATGATCAGGCCGCGCACACCCAGGTCGAAAGCAAAAGCCAGTGCGCGTGGCATCAGGCCGGCCGGGCGCAAGGGCAAGTCTATGCCCTCGGGCGTCTCGATCGGGTAGTGGGTATCCAATGGAACTGATGGCATCGCGATCCTTGGCAGTGCGGGCGGCTTGAAGACACGGATGCTAGCAGTGTCGACGGTGGAAGCAACCCTTCAAGGTTTTGCTGGATGTTTGTACAGCTATCTATCGCTGGCCCCGAGTGCCTTGCTGCGCCTAGACTTTGTCGATCTTCAGCACAGGAACAGCCCGTGACCACCATTTTCTGGTACGACTATGAAACCACCGGCATCAACCCGCGCAGCGATCGCCCGTTGCAGGTCGCCGGTATTCGTACCGACCTCGAGCTCAACGAGGTCGGCCCGCCGGTCAACCTGTATTGCCAGCCAAGCGACGATATCCTGCCGCATCCGGCTGCCTGCGCCATCACCGGTATCACCCCCGGCATTCTGGCGGAAAAAGGCCTGGCCGAAGCCGACTTCATGACCCGCGTGCACGCTGAGCTGGCCGCGCCTGGAACCTGTGGCGCCGGTTACAACACTTTGCGCTTTGACGATGAAATGACGCGTTACAGCCTGTACCGCAACTTTTTTGACCCCTATGCCCGTGAGTGGCAGGGCGGCAACAGTCGTTGGGACTTGATCGATGTGGTGCGCACGGCTTACGCACTGCGCCCCGAAGGCATTGAGTGGCCGCAGCAGGACGGGCGTGTCACCCTCAAGCTGGAGCGTTTGACCCAAGCCAATGGCATCGATCATGGCCAGGCTCACGATGCCCTGTCGGACGTGCGAGCCACCATCGCCCTGGCGCGGCTGATCCGCGACAAGCAGCCAAAGTTGTATGACTGGTTGTTTCAACTGCGCAGCAAGCAGCGAGTGATGGATCAGGTCCGCCTGTTGCAGCCCATGGTGCACATTTCCGGGCGTTTCTCCGCCGAACGTCATTACCTGAGCGTGGTACTGCCTCTGGCCTGGCACCCGCGCAATCGCAATGCGTTGATTGTCTGTGACCTTGGCCTCGACCCGCAGGGTTTGCTCGACCTCGACGCCGACACCTTGCGCCAGCGGCTCTACACGCGTCGTGATGATTTGGCGCAAGGGGAATTGCCCGTGCCGCTCAAGTTGTTGCATATCAACCGCTGCCCGGTGGTCGCGCCATTGAGTGTGCTGCGCGCACAGGATCGCGAACGCTTGAACTTCGATATGGACGTGTGCCAGGCACGGGTGCTGCGACTAACTGACGCACAGGAAGTTTGGCGCGACAAGTTGGCAGCCATTTATGCCGAGGAAGACTTTGCGCCGAGCACAGACCCGGAGCAGCAGCTCTATGACGGTTTTATCGGTGACCGTGACCGACGGTTATGCGAACAAGTCCGCGTGGCAGAACCAGCGCAGTTGGCACGTCAGCAGTGGCCTTTCGATGATCATCGATTGCCGGAATTATTATTCCGTTACCGCGCACGTAACTTTCCTGACACCTTGGACAACGATGAGCAACAACGCTGGAAACTTTTCTGTCAGCAACGTTTGTCGAGCGCGGAGTGGGGCGCACCCAATACCCTGTTGGCATTTAAGCAGGCACGTGAGGAGTTGGCTGTTAGTGCTACAGCGTTTCAGCGCCAGGTGCTCGATGAGTGGCAGGAGTATGCCGACTCTTTAGCCGCTCGCCTGGGCCTGTAGTCAGGTACTTGCAGAGTATTCGGACAATAAAAAACGCCAGCAAGCTGGCGTTTTTAATGTGTTGCATATCAGGCCTGAGCCCGATCAGGCTTAGCCCAGCAGGGTAGCCCAACCTTCAACCACGTCGCCGCCCCACTTGGCTTTCCACTCTTTCAGAGTCTTGTGGTTGCCACCTTTGGTTTCAATCACTTCGCCGTTGTGCGGGTTTTTGTACTGCTTGACCTTGCGGGCACGCTTGGTGCCGGTAGTTTTCACAGCGCCACGTGGTGCTTTAACTTTAGATTCCGGATCCAACAGCGCGATGATGTCACGCAGGGATTTGGAGTACTCACCCATCAGGGTGCGCAGTTTGCCTTCGAATTCCAGCTCGGTTTGCAGCTTGTCGTCTTGGGACAGGTTCTTCAAGCGGGCTTGCAGTTCTTTGATAGCTTCTTCGGTGGCGCGGTATTCGTTGATCAGGGACATGTTGACTACCTTATGTAGAGCGCTGATTGACAGTGAGTGGCCTAATAATAGTCAGGCAATTTCCCCAAGTAAACATTTAAGAAGGCATTTATGTGAATTACGTTGAATGTTTGTGGCAATGCTATGCAATCGAGTTAATTAATAGGTGGCAGGTGTAAAGATAATTCTGTTTGTTTTGCCTAACTGTCTAAGCCTGAGGGCGGGCCTTCATATAGTGGCGGTAAAACCTTACGCTATTAAGGGGTGTCGCCAGGGCCGGGCGGCAGAATAAGGTGCAAGGAGTACTGCAGTTTTTCTGCGTAATCGCTAGAATGGCGGCCTTTGCGAAGTTCTGGAGTTTCCCCCTAATGCGCACTTTTCGGCTGGTGATTGCTTGCCCGGACCGGGTTGGCATCGTTGCCAAAGTCAGTAACTTTCTGGCCTCCCACAACGGCTGGATCACCGAGGCGAGCCATCACTCGGACGATCTCAGCGGTTGGTTTTTCATGCGTCATGAGATACGTGCGGACACGCTGCCCTTTGGTCTCGAAGCATTTCGCGAGGCGTTTGCGCCGATCGCCGAAGAGTTTTCGATGACCTGGCACATCACCGACACGGAGCAGAAAAAGCGTGTCGTACTGATGGCCAGCCGCGAGTCCCACTGCCTGGCCGACCTGCTTCACCGCTGGCACAGCGATGAACTCGACTGTGAGATAGCCTGTGTGATTTCCAATCATGATGACCTGCGCAGCATGGTCGAATGGCATGGCATCCCGTACTACCACGTGCCGGTCAACCCACAGGACAAGGAACCGGCATTCGCCGAAGTCTCCCGCCTGGTAAAGCAGCACGAAGCCGATGTGGTCGTGCTGGCGCGCTACATGCAAATCCTGCCGCCGGAACTGTGCAGTGAGTACGCTGGCCGAGTGATCAACATTCACCACAGCTTCCTGCCATCGTTTGTGGGGGCCAAGCCGTATCACCAGGCCTCCCTGCGCGGTGTGAAGTTGATTGGCGCAACGTGCCACTATGTCACCGAGGAACTTGACGCCGGCCCGATCATCGAGCAGGACGTCGTGCGCGTCAGCCACAGTGACAGCATTGAAGACATGGTGCGTTTCGGCCGTGACGTCGAGAAGATGGTGCTGGCCCGTGGCCTGCGTTACCACTTGGAAGATCGGGTGTTGGTTCACGGTAACAAGACTGTGGTGTTCTGATAGCCGCGTTTAAGTTGAAGACAAAAGGGCCTGGGCGTTTAATCGTCCCAGGCCCTTTTTATTTGTCTGCGGTTGAGGAGTAAGTGATGAGCGACCCACTCGATAAAGCCACCTCCAAAGCGCCTGCGACGCTGGGCGAGGGCTGTTTGAGCCGTTTTGATCCAGATGAGCTTAACCCTGAGGACGGCACCGAGTTTCCCGGTGCCGCCGAGTTGTGGCGCCAGGAACACGCTAAAACCGATCCCGAGCAAGCCTAGCGGCCCGCCGCCTTAAACGCTCGGCGGGCCTTTGGATCAGATCCGGAAGCTGCCCACCAGCTGTTTCAAACGTGCGGCCTGTTGTTCCAGGTCGGTACAGGCGCGCAGGGTCGATTGCAGGTTTTCCACACCTTCCTGGTTGAGGGTGTTGATCTCGGTGATGTCCATGTTGATCGACTCCACCACCGACGTCTGTTCCTCGGTGGCGGTGGCCACAGACTGGTTCATGCCGTCGATCTCGCCAATGCGTTGGGTCACGCTGTTGAGACGCTCACCGGCCAGGTTGGCGATCTCGACGCTCTCCAGGCTATGGCGCTGGCTTTCACTCATGGTGCTGACCGAATCCCGGGCGCCGACCTGCAACTCTTCAATCATCTTTTGCACTTGTTGCGCCGATTCCTGAGTGCGGTGCGCCAGGTTGCGCACCTCATCGGCCACCACCGCAAACCCGCGACCGGCTTCACCTGCACGTGCCGCTTCGATCGCGGCGTTCAGCGCCAGCAGGTTGGTTTGCTGGGAGATGCTGGTGATCACTTCCAGAATTTGCCCGATGTTCACGGTCTTGCTGTTGAGCGCTTCGATATTGCTGCTGGAGGCGCTGATCATCTCGGACAGTTGGTTCATTGCCTTGATATTACGCTCGACCACTTGCTGGCCATCTTCGGCCAGGTGCCGGGCATCGCTGGCCTGATGGGACGCCTGGGCGGCGTTACGTGCGATTTCTTGCGCAGCCGCGCCCAGTTCGTTGATAGCCGCAGCCACGCTGTTGGTGCGGTTGGCCTGCTCGTCAGAGTTGACCATCGACGAGTTGGAGGCGCTGACCACTCGCAGGGCCACTTCATTGACCTGCTCGGTGGCCGAGGACACTTCGCGAATCGAGGTGTGAATGCGCTCCACGAAGCGATTGAATGCGTTACCCAGCGTGCCGAACTCGTCGTGATTCTGGATGTTCAGGCGGCGGGTCAGGTCACCTTCGCCCTCGGCGATGTCCTGCATGGCGCGGGTCATCACGTGCAGGGGTTGCAGCAGCACTCGGATCAGCATGCCGAGCAGCGCGATGATGATCACGACCGCAATGATCGTGGCGATAACGGCCGAGGTGCGAAATTTGCTGAGCATGGCGAAGGATTTATCTTTATCCACCGAAATACCCAGGTACCAGTTCACCGACGGCAGGCCTTTGATGGGGGTGAAGGTCACGATGTTGTCTTTGCCATTGGCTTCGACTTCGCTGAAATCACCACTGATTTTCGGGGTGTTTTTCGGGTACATGTCGGCCAGCGTCTTCATCACCAGGTTCTTGTCCGGGTGCACCAGCACTTTGCCGTCAGCGCTGACCAGGAACGCGTAGCCCATGCCGCCGAAGTTCAGCGCGCCGATGTTATCCACCAGGGTTTGCAGGCTCAGGTCGCCGCCGACCACACCGATGCTTTGCCCGGCCCTGGCGCTGGGGGTGGCCACGGAAATGATCAACTGGCCGGTCGCCGCGTCGATGTAAGGTTCGGTGAGGGTTGAGCCGTTGCTGCTTTGGGCGCCTTTGTACCAAGGGCGCACCCGTGGGTCGAAACCGTCTGGCATTTTGGTGTCGGGGCGGATGGTGAAGGCGCCTTTGCTGTCACCCACGTAGGTGGCCATGAACGAGGAAGTCAGGGTTTTCTGTTCGAGCAGGCCGGCAACCACGGCGGGTTCAGGGTTTATGGCGATGTTCTGTGCGGCATTTTCGACCAGGGCAATGCGCCCGGTGAGCCAGGTTTGAATGTTGCTGGCGGTGACATCACCCATTTCATGCAGGTAATTATCGAGGTCGTCGCGAATCGCGTTGCGTTGCAGGTAGTCGTTGTAGAGGGTAAACAGTGCAAAAGCGGCGATGACGATAAGGGAGGCTGCAAGCAGGATTTTGTGGCTGAAGCGCAGGTTTTTATTCATGGCTTGTAGGGTCCGCTAAGGTCTTAATATCCGAAGCGCGTCCTCGTGGGACGCGCAAAATGACAGCGTCAAAAAAGGTGTGATACTGCGTGTGATAATTCCGGTGGTCCCTGTGAGAACTATCTGACCTATTTTTAGACTTTGTAGGTCTTACCTCTGTCTGTATCGACCTGACGGCACTAAAGATTAACCAAAGGTGACGAAATGCCTGATTCCTCGCAACTCCTTATCGGCGCCGGCCTGGACGGCCAGCCCATCGCTCAGGCCATGCGCCTGGCCAACCGTCACGGGTTGATTGCCGGCGCCACCGGTACAGGTAAAACCGTCACGTTGCAGCGCTTGGCGGAAGCCTTCAGCGACGCGGGTGTGGCCGTGTTTGCCGCTGATATCAAGGGTGACTTGTGCGGCCTTGGCGCTGCGGCCAACCCGCAAGGCAAGGTGGCCGAGCGCATTGCGGGCATGCCTTTCCTTAATTACACGGCGAAGGCTTATCCGGTAACGCTGTGGGATATCCACGGGCAGTCCGGTCATCCGCTTCGCACCACCATCAGTGAAATGGGGCCGTTGCTGCTTGGCAGCCTGCTGGAACTCACCGACAGCCAGCAATCGGCGCTCTATGCGACTTTCAAGGTGGCCGACCGCGAAGGCCTGTTGCTGCTGGACCTCAAAGACCTCAAGGCGTTGCTCAACCACTTGCGTTATCACCCGCAACTGCTGGGCGACGATGCGGCGCTGATGACCACCGGTTCCAGCCAGGCGCTGTTGCGGCGTTTGGCGGTGCTCGAGCAGCAGGGCGCCGAAGCCTTGTTCGGCGAGCCGGCCCTGCAACTTGAAGATATCTTGCAGCCTGCCGGCGATGGTCGCGGGCGCATTCACCTGCTGGACGCGAGCCGCTTGGTGCATGAGGCGCCCAAGGTCTATGCGACCTTCCTGCTGTGGCTGTTGGCCGAGTTGTTCGAACAACTGCCGGAGCGTGGCGATGCCGATAAACCGTTGCTGGCGCTGTTTTTCGACGAGGCGCATTTATTGTTCGCCGATACGCCCAAGGCATTGCAGGATCGCCTGGAGCAAGTGGTGCGATTGATCCGTTCCAAGGGCGTGGGCGTGTACTTTGTCACTCAATCCCCGGGGGATTTGCCTGACACGGTATTGGCGCAACTGGGCCTGCGTATCCAGCATGGCTTGCGGGCGTTCACCACCAAAGAGCAGAAATCCCTGCGTGCGGTGGCGGACGGTTTTCGCCCCAACCCGGCGTTCGATACCTTGTCGGTGCTCACCGAGTTGGGCACCGGTGAGGCGCTGGTGGGGGCGTTGCAGGAAAAGGGCACGCCGGAAGTGGTCCAGCGCGTGCTGGTGGCGCCGCCGCAATCGCGGATCGGGCCGCTTTCCGAGGCTGAACGCGCTGCGATCATCGCCAGTTCGCCTTTATTGGGGCGCTACGACAAGCCGATTGACCGTGAGTCGGCCTATGAAGTGGTGATGGCGCGCAAGGAGCTTGGCCCGACCGAGGAGGCCAAGCCGTCCGGCGAAGAGCCGAGCTTTACCGACAAGGCCGGGGCGTTCCTGGGGACTACCGCGGGCAAGGCGCTCAAATCCGCCATGCAGCAGGCGGCCAATCAAATGGGACGGCAGTTGGTGCGCGGGTTATTGGGCTCGTTGCTGGGCGGCAGTAAACGCAAGTAGCGGTTCAGGGCTTGGGCCTGGCGTGGGCGGCCAACCGCTCCAACGCTGCGCGCAGGCCCGGATCGCTGATGCCGTCGGCCGTGGCTTGAATGGTTTCGGCCGCATTCTGCGACAGGTCCATGGTGTGGCCCACTGCGCCTTGCTGCACGGTGGGCGGCTGCACCTTGAACTGGATGCGGGTCAGGCTGGCAAACTCATCAAATGCCATTAATTGCCGCTGCAAGCGTTTTTGCTGGTAGCGCAGGCGGGTCGCCCAATGCCCGTCGGTGACAATTAACAGTAAATTGCCTTCGCGCCACGACGCCACATGACAATGTTCGCGGGCGGCAGGTTGCAGCTGGCTTTCTACAAGGCGTTGCAAATGGCCCAAGCGTTGCGCGTGGCCGAAGATGGCTTTCAACGGTTTGGCTTCGCGGAGCAACACGCTGGGCGCGCGGGCTGTAAGTGGGCGAAACGCCATGTTTAGACACCTTAAGTAACAGAGCCGCCATCTTAGCAGAAAGCGCCTGTGCGGCCCCAGGCAAAGCGATAGCAGGGCAAAGCGAGTGAAATCAATAGGTAACTTCTGCGCTTGATGGGTTGAAGTTCCAGCAAAAGCCCTTATTTTAAACAAGCCCTCTCACAGCGCCATGCCAGCATCGGGGAATAACGCCACTTTCCTCACCCACGATTCCGGGTAGAATGCGCGTTCGCATGCGGCCGTGAGGGCTGCTCGGGCCACTCACGGTGCGCCCTCCATCCCTATGTGTGGAAGAACCTGCCGATATGTTTGCGCCTTTGTTAAAGAAACTTTTTGGAAGCAAGAATGAGCGCGAAGTCAAACGCATGCTCAAGACGGTGCAGCTGGTCAATGCCTTCGAAGAGCAGATGGTTGCCCTGTCGGACGAGCAATTGCGCGCCAAGACCCAAGAGTTCAAGGCCCGCATAGCCAAAGGTGAAACCCTCGACAAGCTGTTGCCTGAAGCCTTTGCGGTCGCCCGTGAAGCCGGTAAGCGTGTCATGGGCATGCGCCACTTCGACGTGCAATTGATCGGCGGCATGACCTTGCATGAAGGCATGATTGCCGAAATGCGTACCGGTGAAGGCAAGACCCTGGTGGCAACCCTGGGCGTTTACCTCAACGCGCTGTCCGGCAAGGGCGTGCACGTTGTGACGGTGAACGACTACCTGGCCCGCCGGGACGCCAACTGGATGCGCCCGCTGTATGAATACCTCGGCCTGACCGTCGGCGTAGTCACGCCGTTCCAGCCGCCGGAAGAAAAGCGCGCCGCCTATGCGTGTGACATCACCTACGGCACCAACAACGAATTCGGTTTCGACTACCTGCGCGACAACATGGCGTTCAGCATGGAAGAAAAATTCCAGCGCGAACTCAACTTTGCCGTGATCGACGAAGTCGACTCCATCCTCATCGACGAAGCACGTACCCCGCTGATCATCTCCGGCCAGGCCGAAGACAGCTCGCGCCTGTACACCGAGATCAACAAGTTGATCCCGCGCCTGGTGCAGCACGTTGAGGAAGTGGAAGGCGTGGTGACCAAAGAAGGTCACTTCACCATTGACGAGAAGACCCGCCAGGTCGAACTCAACGAAGCCGGCCACCAGTTTGTCGAAGAGATGCTGACCCAGATCGGCGAGCTGGCCGAAGGCGAAAGCCTCTACTCGGCGCACAACCTGGGCCTGTTGACCCACGTGTATGCCGGCCTGCGCGCCCACAAGCTGTTCCATCGCAACGTCGAATACATCGTCCAGGACGGCCAGGTCGTACTGGTTGACGAACACACCGGCCGTACCATGCCGGGTCGCCGTCTGTCCGAAGGCCTGCACCAGGCCATCGAAGCCAAGGAAATGCTCAACATCCAGGCCGAAAGCCAGACGTTGGCGTCGACTACCTTCCAGAACTACTTCCGTCTGTACAACAAACTGTCCGGCATGACCGGTACAGCCGACACCGAAGCGTTCGAGTTCCACCAGATCTACAACCTGGCCGTGATGGTGATTCCACCGAACAAGCCGCTGGCGCGTAAAGATTTCAACGACCTGGTGTTCCTGACGGCCGAAGAGAAGTACGCGGCAATCATCAATGACATCAAGGACGGCATGGCCCAGGGTCGTCCGATTCTGGTGGGTACTGCCACCATCGAAACTTCCGAGCACGTGTCCAACCTGCTCAATAAGGAAGGCATCGAGCACAAGGTTCTCAACGCCAAGTTCCACGAAAAAGAAGCCGAGATCATCGCCCAGGCCGGTCGCCCAGGCGCACTGACCATCGCCACCAACATGGCCGGTCGTGGTACCGACATCCTGTTGGGCGGCAACTGGGAAGTGGAAGTTGCAGCGCTGGAAAACCCAAGCCCAGAGCAGATCGCCCAGATCAAGGCCGACTGGCAGAAACGCCATCAGGCGGTGCTGGAGTCCGGTGGTTTGCAGGTAATCGCCTCCGAGCGTCACGAATCGCGCCGTATCGACAACCAGCTGCGTGGTCGTGCCGGCCGTCAGGGTGACGCCGGTTCGAGCCGCTTCTACCTGTCGCTGGAAGACAGCCTGATGCGTATCTTCGCCTCGGATCGGGTGAAGAACTTCATGAAAGCCCTGGGCATGCAGTCCGGTGAAGCGATCGAGCACCGCATGGTGACCAACGCCATCGAGAAGGCCCAGCGCAAGGTTGAAGGCCGCAACTTCGACATTCGCAAGCAACTGCTTGAGTTCGATGACGTCAACAACGAACAGCGTAAAGTGATTTATCACATGCGTAACACGTTGCTGGCCGCCGACAACATTGGTGAAACCATCGCTGACTTCCGTCAGGACGTGCTCAATGCCACCGTCAGCGCCCACATCCCGCCACAGTCCCTGCCTGAGCAGTGGGATGTTGCCGGCCTGGAAGCCGCGTTGAAGAGCGACTTCGGTGTGGA
This sequence comes from Pseudomonas sp. 58 R 3, assembly GCF_900006605.1. Classification (NCBI taxonomy): domain Bacteria; kingdom Pseudomonadati; phylum Pseudomonadota; class Gammaproteobacteria; order Pseudomonadales; family Pseudomonadaceae; genus Pseudomonas; species Pseudomonas sp. 58 R 3. Next base: position 182,335 of record NZ_CVTT01000059.1, read on the forward strand.
TTTGCCGGTTCAGCAGTGGCTGGACGAAGACGACCACCTGTACGAAGAAACCCTGCGCGAGAAGCTGATGACCGAGCTTTTGGCCGCGTACAACGAGAAAGAAGAGCAGGCGAGTGCCGAAGCACTGCGCACCTTCGAGAAACAAATCGTACTGCGCGTGCTGGACGACCTGTGGAAAGACCACCTGTCGACCATGGACCACCTGCGTCACGGTATCCACCTGCGTGGCTACGCCCAGAAGAACCCGAAGCAGGAGTACAAGCGCGAGTCGTTCACGCTGTTCTCCGAGCTGCTGGATTCGATCAAGCGCGATTCGATTCGCGTGCTCTCCCACGTTCAGGTGCGTCGCGAAGACCCGATCGAGGAAGAAGCCCGCCTGCGTCAGGAAGCCGAGGCACTGGCTGCGCGCATGCAGTTCCAGCATGACGAAGCACCGGGTCTGGAAGCGCCGGAAGCCTTGGGCGAAGAGGTCGATGTGGCCTTGGCTCAAGCCCCGGTCCGCAATGACCAGAAGCTGGGCCGCAACGAGCTGTGCTGGTGCGGTTCGGGCAAGAAGTTCAAACACTGCCACGGCGAAATCAACTAAGATTTTTGCCTGACGCTGCAACACCCTGCGCCGCGACCGGCCTTTGCCGTCGCGGCGTTTTGCCATTAATTTCACCGTTGATCGCGACGGTACAGACATCACCTATTCTTTAAGGAGCGCATTCATGGCTGTTGGTCTTGGTCCTTTGCCCACTTTGCACCCGGTCGCCGGTTTTGAACTCGGTATCGCTTCGGCCGGCATCAAGCGCCCGGGGCGCAAAGATGTAGTGGTGATGCGCTGTGCCGAAGGCTCGACGGTTGCGGGCGTGTTCACGCTCAACGCGTTTTGCGCCGCACCGGTCATCCTGGCCAAGCAACGCGTGGCAGGTTCGATCCGTTACCTGCTGACCAACACTGGCAATGCCAACGCCGGTACCGGCGAGCCAGGCCTGGTTGCCGCTGCGCGCACCTGCGCCAAGCTGGCCCAGTTGACCGGCGTCGATGCCAGCCAAGTGCTGCCATACTCCACCGGCGTGATCGGTGAGCCGCTGCCGGTGGAAAAAATCGAAGGCGCGCTGCAAGCCGCACTGGATGACCTGTCTGTGGATAACTGGGCGGCTGCGGCCACCGGCATCATGACCACCGACACTCTGCCAAAAGGCGCGAGCCGCCAGTTTGTACACGACGGCGTGACCGTCACCGTGACCGGCATCAGCAAGGGCGCGGGCATGATCCGCCCGAACATGGCCACCATGCTCGGCTACATCGCCACCGACGCCAAAGTCTCTCGCGACGTGCTGCAGCGCCTGATGCTCGACGGTGCCAACAAGTCGTTCAACCGCATCACCATCGATGGCGATACCTCGACCAACGACTGCTGCATGCTGATCGCCACCGGCCAGGCCAACCTGCCGGAAATCACCTCTACCGAGGGCGCGCTGTTCGCCGCGCTGAAGCAGGCGGTGTTCGAGGTGTGCATGGACGTGGCTCAGGCCATCGTGCGTGACGGTGAAGGCGCAACCAAGTTCGTCACGGTTGAAGTCAACGGCGGCGCTAATCACCAGGAATGCCTGGATGTCGGTTACACCGTGGCCCACTCGCCGCTGATCAAGACTGCACTGTTTGCTTCCGACCCGAACTGGGGCCGCATCCTCGCCGCCGTCGGCCGTGCCGGTGTGCCGGACCTGGACGTCAGCAAGATCGACGTCTTCCTCGGCGACGTGTGCATTGCCAGCCGTGGCGCCCGCGCCGAAACCTACACCGAAGCCCAGGGCTCGGCGGTGATGCAGCAGGAAGAAATCACCATCCGCATCGAGCTGGGTCGCGGCGAGTGCAGCGAAACCATCTGGACCACCGACCTGTCCCACGAGTACGTGAAGATCAACGCGGAATACCGCACCTGACAGCTAAGAGGAACGCGTGGTGAAACGAGTGCATGTAGCAGCAGCGGTGATCCGTGGCGTTGACGGCAGGATCCTGCTGGCACGCCGTGCCGACACCCAGCACCAAGGCGGCCTCTGGGAGTTTCCCGGCGGCAAGGTAGAGGCGGATGAATCGGTCGTTGCCGCGTTGTCCCGCGAATTGCAGGAAGAACTGGGCATCCTGGTGACCACGGCGCGCCCGTTGATCAAGGTGCAGCATGACTACCCGGACAAGCAGGTGTTGCTGGATGTCTGGGAAGTCTCGGCTTTTACCGGCGAGCCCCACGGTGCAGAAGGGCAGCCGTTGGAATGGGTGACGCCACGGGACTTGCTTAACTATGAGTTCCCGGCGGCGAATGCACCGATTGTTGCAGCTGCCCGTTTGCCCGCTGAATACCTGATTACCCCGGGCGAGTTGGAAACGCCGACCCTGCTGCGGGGCATTCAAAAAGCCATTGCCGGTGGCATCAAGCTGATTCAACTGCGTGCGCCCAACGGTTACGACCCTAAATACCGTGACCTGGCGGTGGACGCGGTGGGCTTGTGTGCCGGCAAGGCGCAACTGATGCTTAAAGGGCCGTTCGAATGGCTCGGGGATTTCCCTGCCGCCGGCTGGCACATGACCTCGGCGCAACTGCGTAAGTATGCGAGCAAAGGCCGACCGCTGCCGAAGGATCGCTGGTTGGCGGCTTCTTGCCACAACGCTGAGGAGCTGGCACTGGCAGAGATGATGGACGTGGATTTTGTCACGCTGTCGCCGGTGCAGCCGACCCAGACTCATCCCGATGCCCAGCCTTTGGGTTGGGAACAGGCGGTAGAGTTGATCCGTGGGTTCAGCAAACCGGTGTTTCTGTTGGGCGGGGTTGGGCCGGCTGAGCGGGAACAGGCTTGGGAAGCCGGGGCTCAAGGCGTGGCAGGCATTCGCGCGTATTGGCCTGAGGCATGATGATCGTTCCCACGCTCCGCGTGGGAATGCCTCTTGTGACGCTCCGCGTCACGCTTTGGGACGCGGAGCGTCCAGGGCTGCATTCCCACGCAGAGCGTGGGAACGATCTTAGTGGGGCTTCGCCGCCGCCTGCCACAACACTTCCGCTACACCCTGGCGCTTGGCAATCACCCGCGCCGCCACAAACAACACATCCGACAACCGATTGATATACGCAAGCCCCACGCCTTCCAACGGCTCCATCGCATTCAACTGCTGACACCGCCGCTCCGCACTGCGCGCCAGGCTCCGGCACACATGGGCCTGGGCAATCAGCGCCGAACCACCGGGCAAGATGAAGTTCTCCAGCGGCCCGACCTCCTCGTTCCAACGGTCAATCGCCGCTTCCAGCCGGTCGACCTCTGCGGCGTTCAACGCTTTGTACACCGGCATCGCCAACTCACCGCCCAAATCGAACAAGCGGTGCTGGCACGGTGTAAGCACCTCGATCACCTCGTTGAGCTGCGGGTGCTTGCCGCTCTGTTCTTCAAGGCTGGCCAGCAGCAAGCCCAACTGGCTGTTGAGCGTATCCACCTCGCCAATCGCCTCCACGCGAGGGTGGTCCTTGGGTACGCGACGGCCGTCACCCAGGCCCGTCTCGCCCTGGTCGCCGGTGCGGGTGTAGATCTTCGACAGGCGAAAGCCCATGGTCATTGCTCCAGTTGAGTCAGTTCATAGGGGGGCATCTGGCTGCCGGCCAACGGCAGGCGCAGGGTAAAACAGGTGCCCTGGCCGAGGGTGGAATGCACTTCCATCTGGCCTTTATGGTTGTTGGTGATGATGAAGTACGACACCGACAGCCCAAGCCCGGTGCCTTGGCCGATTTCCTTGGTGGTAAAGAACGGTTCGAAGGTGCGTTTGCGCACGTTTTCGCTCATGCCGATGCCGTTGTCTTCCACTTGGATTTCCGCCCACGGCGGGTTGAGGCGGGTGCGCAGGATGATGCGCCCCGGCTCGCTGTCGTCTTCACGCAGGTGAATGGCTTGCGCGGCGTTTTTCAGCAGGTTGAGCAGCACCTGTTCCAGCTCGTTGGCGGTGCCCGGCACCGGGCCCAGTTGGGGGTCGAACTGGCGGATGATCGCCTGGCCCTTGAAGTCGAAGCCGATGGTCAGGTCGAAGTCGTTACCGGCAATTTCCACGGCCTGGTCGATCAGTGCGGGCAAATCGCACGGCGCCATCTGGCGGTTGCTGCGGCGGCTGAAACTGAGCATATGGGTGACGATTTTCGCCGCCCGCGCGCCGGCTTGCTGGATGCCATCGAGCAATTGCGGGACTTCGCGGCTTTGCAGGTAATGGTTGACCGTCTCCAGCTCGATTCCGGCCTGTTCGGCGTGTTCCAGGTTCTTCGGCAGGTCGGGAGACAGGCGCCGGCGAATGTTCTGCACGTTATGCAGGATCGCCCCCAGCGGGTTGTTGATTTCATGGGCCATGCCCGCAGCCAGGCCGCCCACGGAGAGCATTTTTTCCGACTGCACCATCATTTCTTCCAGGGACAAACGCTGGGTGATGTCGTCGATACGGATCACCACGCCGCGCCCGGCGCCGCCCATCAATGGGTAGAAGGTCAGGGCGTAATGCTTGGGTTCGTCATCCTTGATCCAGGTGACGCGTTCGATGCGTTCGACCGTGTGCTGCTCCACCGTGGCCTTTATCTGCGGCAGGTACGGTTTGAGCGGCTGGAAGGCGAGAAAGATCGGCTGGTTCAGCGCTTCATCCAGGCGTGTGCCGGAAAGTGCCGTGGCTTCCTGGTTCCATTGGGTGACGTAAAGCTGTTCATCCAGAGCGATCAGCGCCGACGGCATTGAGTCGATGATGCTGTTGAGGTAGTTCTGGAAACCGGTGAGCTTTTTCTCGATCTTGCTGCGCACCTGCACTTCCAGTTCCAGCTTGCGGTTGGTGTGGCGTGTTTCTTCGGCCAGGCCCTGGGCTTGGTCGTAGGCGGCCTGAGAGTCGTCCCGCGCACGCTTGAGCTGCTGCTCGCGGGCTTCGATGCGCGACAACATGGTGTTGAAGGCTTCGGCCAGGCTGCCGATTTCATCATGGTTGCCGCGCCCGGCACGCAGGGCGTAGTTTTCTTCGCGGGTCACCTGGCGTGACAGTTCTTCCAGCTCATGGATAGGGCGGGTGATCAGGCGCTTGATCTGGCGGGCGATGACCAGCCACAGCAATACGCTGAAAATCAGGATGCCGAGGCTGGCGGTCAATGTGCCGGTATAGAACGCCACCGGCAACTCACTGCTGGCCACCAACAGCAAATGCCCGGATGGCTGGCCGGTGCGGGGCAGGGTGATGACCTGGTTGCTGCGAAACTCGGTAAGGCGCCAGGCTTCGATATGCCGGTAGTTTTCCGGCAGGTGCAGGCGGTTGCCGTGCTGCATCTGCGCCAGCAAAGTGCCTTCGCCGTCGTACAGCGCAGCGGCGCGCAAGGGCGAATAGCTGGTCAGCTCATTGAGCAGGGCGTCGGCCTTGGTCGGGGATTCAAGGGCTTCGGCGGCCAGCGACGGGTTGGACACCAATCGACCGATGGCCTGCAACGCCTGGGGCGCCATGCTTTCCTGGGAGATCCAATAGGCGGCGCTGATAAACGTCAGGTTGGCCACCAGCAATACCGTGGTCAACAGCACCAGCAGGGCGGCCAGCAGTTTCTGCCCTACCGGTAGGTTTTCAAGACGCTGGCGCAGTGGCATCAGGTTTTTTCCAGGTAATAGACAGGTAGGCAGGGTAGCGCGTGCCTCAGTCGCTGGCCAATCCGCGTGTGTGCAAGTAGTCGACCAGACGCGCCTGCAACTGTTGCAGATGCGGCAGTCCCAATTGATGGCGCGCTGCGGCCTGGCACGCATAACCGAGCAGGTAGCTGATTTCGGTGCGGCGGCTGGCGGCCACGTCCTGATACATGGACGAATAATTGGCCGCGGTGGCCTGGATCACCCGTTCCACTTCAGTGTGCAGGTCCTGGGCGGCGGCGGGTTGGCCGCAGCATTCAAGCAATTCGCTCAGTTCGGCGCACAAGGTCGCGACTTCGCATTGGTGGGCTTGCAGGCCGCCATTGCGGCACTGGTAAAGCACCGTTAACGGGTTGATCGCGCAATTGAGCGCCAGCTTGCGCCACAAACGCGTCAGGATGTCGGTGCTCCACTCATGGGGAATGCCGGCGGCGTGCAGGTCGTCCAGCCAAAGCGGGGGAGTGGGGCGGCGCGCGTCCCCCAGCCAGGTGAAGCCGTGGCCGGCGAAGACCACGCGCCAATCGCCGTCACGAAACGCGCCTTCGGTGCTGGAGGCAAAGAGACAGCGGGCCTGGGGCAATTGCGCGGCCACCGCATCCTGGCTGCCAAGGCCGTTTTGCAGCAGGACCAATTCAGCGTCCGGTACCAACCGGTGTTGCAGCTGAGCGATGGCACTTTGGGCATCATAGGCTTTGCACGCTACCAGCAGGCGATGAATCGGCTCGGGGCTGTCGGGTGTTTCGCCGATCACCGGGTAAGTATTTTCTATGCCGTGTTCCACCAGGGTCAGGCCGCCCGCCTTGTGATAGCTGGCCAGGCGCGCGGCGTCGCGCACTATCAGCCGCACAGGCAGGCCTGCGCGCGACAATCGCGTGGCCCAGAGGGTGCCCAGGCTGCCGGCGCCGAGAATATGCCAGGTGGTCGACATCAGTTTGTGCTCCGTAGGGTCGCCTGCGATGAATGGTGCGAAAGAACCGCTATAATGCCTCGGCATTTTAGCTTGGGCGCGCTCCATCTTTACTGAGCCCGCCCCTTATATTGGAGAAATGACATGCCTTCGTTCGACGTGGTATCCGAACTGGACAAACACGAAGTCACCAACGCCGTCGAAAACGCCGTCAAGGAACTGGACCGTCGCTATGACTTGAAGGGCAAGGGCAGCTTCGAGTTCAAGGAAAAGGAACTGACCGTCAACCTGACCGCTGAAGCCGATTTCCAGCTGGAAGCGATGATCGAGATCCTCAAGCTGTCGTTGGTCAAGCGCAAAATCGACGCACAGTGCCTTGAAATCAAGGACGCCTACGCCTCCGGCAAGCTGATGAAGCAGGAAGCCGTGCTCAAGGAAGGTATCGACAAGGAGCTGGCGAAGAAGATCGTCGCTCACGTCAAAGATGCCAAGTTGAAAGTCCAGGCTGCCATTCAGGGTGAGCAGGTACGTATCACCGGCAAGAAGCGTGACGACCTGCAAGAAGCCATCGCCGCCCTGCGCGCCAAGACCTTCGACATGCCGCTGCAGTTCAATAACTTCCGCGACTGATGGCACATTGGGGAACCTGTGCGCGTTTTTAACGTCCCACGCCCCGGAAACAGTGCCTACACTTGAGCCCTTCGGGGCTCATTTGCGTTTTAAGGCAGTCAATTAAGCCGCACATCCGCGCAACAGGAGAAGATAGATGGATTTAAACGCTGAAATGGATCACCTGATCAAGACCTCACAGTCCTGGATCCCCATGATCATGGAATACGGCAGCCGCGTGTTGCTCGCGGTAATCACCCTGGCCATCGGCTGGTGGCTGATCAACGTACTGACCCACCGTGTGGGGCGCTTGCTGGCCATCCGTAACGCCGACCTGGCGTTGCAGCACTTCATCACCAGCCTTGCGAACATTGCGCTGAAAGTCATGCTGGTTGTCAGCGTGGCCTCGATGATCGGCGTGGCCACCACCTCGTTCGTGGCTGCGATCGGTGCCGCTACACTGGCTATCGGCCTGGCGTTGCAGGGCAGCCTGGCTAACTTCGCCGGTGGCGTGTTGATTCTGCTGTTCCGTCCGTTCCGCATTGGTGACTGGATCGAAGCCCAGGGCACGTCCGGGACTGTCGATAGCATCCAGATCTTCCACACCGTGCTGCGTACCGGCGACAACAAGACCGTGATCGTGCCCAACGGCATTCTGTCCAACGGCATCATCACCAACACCAACCGTCAGCCGACCCGCAAAGTAGTGTTTGATGTGGGTGTCGACTACGAAGCCGATCTGCAGAAGGCCCGTGAAGTGCTGTTGGAGCTGGCCAAAGACCCACGCGTACTGGCTGACCCGGCGCCTGCGGCCGTGGTGTCGACCCTGGGTGACAGTTCGATCACTGTTTCCCTGCGTTGCTGGACCAATACCCCGGATTATTGGGATGTAGTGTTTATGCTCAATGAACTGGCGCGTGATCGTTTGAAAGGGGCGGGTATTGATATTCCGTTTCCGCAGCGAGTTATTCGCGTGATGCAAGAACCGCTTGCCAAATAACTAAGCGGCAGATTGTCGAACTTGGCCGATAGGTCAAGTTCGATGGGTAAGGCCAACATAGTTACTTAGCTTGCTAGTTATTTTTCTTGTGTAATCAAACTGAAATAAAAAAGCCGCTCCCCTGCAAAACAGGGGAGCGGCTTTTTAGTTAAGGCTTACGCCTTAAGTCATCGTTGTAATTAAACCGCTAATTACAAGATGTTCAGCGGGTATTGCGCGATCAGACGCAGTTCGTCGATCGACGCCGAACCGTAGTACACGCCATCAGACGAACGATAGGTCGCTTGACGAACGCGCAGGCTCAGGTCTTTTGCCGGGCCGCTCTGAACCACGTACTTGGCTTCGATGTCGCGTTCCCACTCTTTGCCGTTCGAAGTGGTGCCGGTGTTGGCGCCGCTGCCGCTGACATAACGAGTCATGAAGCTCAGGCCTGGCACGCCGAAAGTGGCCATGTTCAGGTCGTAGCGAGCTTGCCAGGATTTTTCGTCTTCAGCGTTGAAGTCGGAACGGGCGATGGAGTTGGCCAGGAAAATCGTGCCGCCGCCGTCTACGCCGTAGCCGTAGTCACCGTCACCGCTGACTTTCTGGTAGGCCAGGGTGAACGTGTGAGCCTGGATGGTGTACGCGCCTTGCAAGCTGTACGCACGGTTATCCAGTTTGGTGGTGTTGTCTTTTTCTGCGCGCTGCAGGCCGGCGCCGTCGCTTTTGGTGCTGTAGATGTTGAAGTCAACGGCCAGGGACTGTTCGTTGCTCAGCGCGTGAGTCCAGTTCAGGTTGGCGTAGGTTTTCTTCCAGTAGTCTTCGGTCTTCGCGTAGTAGAGGCTGGCGCTGACTTCCGGCGTCAGGGCATAGACACCGCCGATAAAGTCGGTTTTGGTCAGGCCCAGGCTGTCACGGTATGTCTGTGCTTGTGCCACGCTCGAGGTGAAGTGACCGCCTTCGAGTTTCAGGCCCTTGATCTCGTTGCTGGTGATCGAGATACCTTGCGGCAGCTCTGGCAGCAAGCGGCTGTCGTCGGAAGCGAATACCGGCGCGGTGGTGTACTGGTCGCCGACTTTAAGCACAGTGTCGGAGATGCGGAATTTAACCGCGCCGCCGCCTTTGGAGTAGTCGTCTTGCGAGCGACCGTCGGCACCGGTAGGGAACAGGCCAGTGCCCGAGCGACCCTTGCCGCTGTCCAGTTTCACGCCCAGCAGGCCGATCACGTCAACACCGACACCGATGGTGCCTTGGGTGTAGCCGGACTGGAACAGACCGTTGAAGCCCAGGCCGGTTTCATTGGTGTAGCTCTTGCCGGTATCGTTATTACGGAAGTCCCGACGGAAGTTCAGCAAACGGGTATTGATGCTGAACGTGCTGTCTTCAACAAAGCCCTTGGAGTCGTCCTGGGCGGACGCCATTGCGAACTGCGAGGTGCCTGCTGATACAGCCAGGGCGATCATGCTCCACTTCATCACGCGCATCGTGATTTGCTCCTTTGGTTTTAGGAAGAGTACTGCCGTCCCACCTGTATTTTTATCTGGGCGGCTCTTTCTTTTTTGTGTCGGCGCAAAGTTATATCACGCAGACCCTATTGACGATACTTACTCATCTATCCTTTCAGCTTCTTTACGAGGCTGTCGTAAATTGCTATTTCCCTGTCGCAAATTCACAGCCTGAGTGTCACCAGGCTGACAACTAAAGTGCGGTATTCCTACCCCTTGCGAAGTTTGAACTCATCCTTGAAATGCACCTGAACGTTACTGTTCTTATCGCGTAACACCCGTATCCAAACGGGTGCCGTTGCCGACGATACGGGTGTGAATGCAACAAGCGTGCACAAAGCGGTAACCGAATGTCATTTTTTCGTGAAAAACGTTACGGCCGTGTAAAAACCGCATAAGCACGGGCTTCTTACGTCGTTTGGTTTGGGCTTGACGCCCCGCTGAAACACCTTTTGGGAGGTACAAAAAAACTGTGCCAGGGCAAAGCGTTACCGGTTCACCCCTTGAGTGGGTAATTGGCGGATCCCTTTGAGGCACGGGTGGGTCATTTTGGTGCATCCCGCTGAGGCCCGATTTAGCGTAGCTCAAATATTTGCCTGCCTCGAAAGGGTGCGTGCTTTTTTCGCTCAGTGGCCTCAACGCTCCCGCATTCGCCGTGAAGCCTTGGGCATTCGAAGGTATGCTGAGCACCTGAAATTGACCTGCCGAACGGAGTGCCGCGTGTTCGCCTTAGACCAACGCCTGCAACAAGACACACTGGCCATTGGAGACTTTCCGCTCTGCCGCCTGCTGCTGTCCAACGACGCCAACTACCCGTGGTTCATCCTGGTGCCACGCCTCGACGGTATCAGCGAAGTGTTTCAACTGGATGTCGCCGATCAACACCGGTTGTGGCAAGAGACGACCACCCTGGCGCAGTTGCTCAATGAAGGGCTGGCCGCCGACAAAATGAACATCGGTGCGCTGGGGAATGTGGTCAGCCAGTTGCACGTGCATGTCATTGTGCGCAAGCGTGACGATGCGGCCTGGCCGGCACCGGTCTGGGGCAAACACCCGGCACGGCCTTATACCGATGAGCAAGTGGCGGCGATTCGCGGCCAATTGCGCGGGTTGTTACCTGCCGACTTCATCTTTACCCAGGACTGAATCATGGACCTGCAAGACCGCGTTACCGATCTGGAAAGCCGCCTGGCGTTCCAGGACGATACCATCGAGACCCTCAATGACATTCTGGTCACCCAGCAGCGTGCGGTTGAACGCCTGCAGATGCAGATGACGGCGCTGCTCAAGCGCCAGGAAGAAATGGGCGGGCAGTTCGAGACCTCCGAAGAAGAAGCACCACCGCCACATTATTGATAGCCACGGCATTAATGGCCGCACATAAAAAAACCGCGATCCGGCTCAGCCGGATCGCGGTTTTTTATGCGCTGCGGGTAGGAATCAGCGACGCGGCAGGGCCGCAATCACGTCTTCGGCTTGCAGGCCTTTGTCGCGGTTCATGACGGAGAACTCCACGCGCTGGCCTTCGACCAGGACGCGATGGCCTTCGCCACGGATAGCCCGGAAGTGGACGAAGATATCGTCGCCCGAATCGCGGGAAATAAAGCCGAAGCCTTTGGACGTGTTGAACCACTTGACGGTCCCGGTATCCCGGTTGGTCATGTCGTAGTTTTGCGACGCCGCAGCAGGCGACGAACGGTAGAAGCTGATGGCCAGGTGAAGAACGATGGCGACCACAGCAATCACCAGGCTGAGCAGGATGGCCGGGTGGCCGCCCACTTCAGGCATAGGTGCCAGGAGGGTGAGGGTTTGCACGACAACGGTCAGTACCAGCAGCGCGCTGACCAGGTTTTGCAGTTGATGACGCGTGCCTTTGTTCCAGTAAGGGATTACCGGTGCGAGCGTCAGGTTAAGAAGGCCGAACAAGGCCAGGTACAGGGCGTCATGTTGTTCCAGGTACGGCAGGCTTTCAGGCTGCAGACTCGGAATAAAGGACAGCAGCAAAGCTGCAACGCCCGTCAGGAGGTGGACGATTTTCAACATTTTGATTAACTCACGTTAAGACGGATCACAAGGAAGAGCTGACTGGCACGGTTCGCTTCTGAACAATGGGAGGCGTTGGGCACGTGCGCGGGTATCAGCCTATGTGGTGTCCCGCAGAAATGAACGGTAACCACACGCCGCCTATTTAACAGCAAAGGCTGTGCCTACTCAAATCAAGCATTTCGGGGCGTTGCAAGGGCAATAGCATTTCTGCGTAAAACACTTGTCCTAGACGGGTGCGGCTGTTTTGCGCGACATTTAGAGGCTTTCTCGCTGTGCAAAGGCTTTGTCGGCCGAGCGGGGCAATTTGCCGCATCTCACCCGGCCGGTGCCGGGCTGCACACCGCCGGCACTCTTGCTAGAGTGGTCCTGCACCTGATCAATGAATGTTCGTCAATTGAAGGGGAAAAACATGGCAATCGATATTGGTATCAGTGAAGAAGACCGTAAATCCATCGTCGATGGGCTTTCACGGCTGCTGTCCGATACCTATGTACTGTATTTGAAAACCCACAACTTCCACTGGAACGTCACGGGCCCCATGTTTCGTACGCTGCACTTGATGTTCGAGGAGCAGTACAACGAACTCGCACTGGCGGTGGACTCCATTGCCGAGCGTATCCGTGCCCTGGGCTTCCCGGCACCGGGAGCCTATTCGATCTATGCCCGGCTGTCTTCGATCAAGGAAGAAGAGGGCGTGCCCAGCGCCGAAGAGATGATCAAGCAACTGGTGGCCGGCCAGGAAGCCGTCACCCGCACCGCGCGCGGTATTTTCCCATTGCTCGACAAGGTCAGCGACGAGCCGACCGCCGACCTGTTGACCCAGCGCATGCAGGTTCACGAGAAAACCGCGTGGATGCTGCGTTCCTTGCTTGAAAACCAATAAAAGCACCCCCTGAGCGGCGCCTTCCTGGCGCCGCTCGCTTGTTTCTCCGCATTTCCTGGCGTTGTCCTACAACTTTCCAATCCGCGTCTTCTGGCTGCTCCTCTCGCCCTGCTGTTTTATAGGCCCACTGCCCAATGGGAGAAACCCATGGGCTGCTGTTTGGCAATGGAGTGTCAGGTGTATGTCACGCGGAGTGGGTAATGGAGTGATGGAAACCGCCGGTTTTCACAAGATAAAGGTCGACCCCTTTGCCAAAGGGTTCGACATGGGACTGGCCAAGCCATTGTCCCGGTCGGTCAGGCTCAATGGGTTTTCCACCTGCCTGCGTCTTGAGCAGATCTATTGGAATATCCTCACGGAGATAGCCAGGATCAATGCCTGTTCAGTCAGCGCGTTGCTGTCGTATGTCGATCGGGAAGTGCATTTGCGTTACGGGGGAGTGAAGAACTTCAGCGGGTTGGTGCGGGTGGTGTGCGTGGTCCACGTATTAAAAGATCGTGTCAGCGCCACGGGCCTGGATTAATCCGCCGGTTGCGAAGCGGGCCCACCGTCAAGGCGGGCCAGGCTTCGGGCAGAAAGCCGGCTGCGCTGTGTCGATTTACCAGATATAATCCCGCGCTTTGCTGCGCGCCCCGGCTTATCCACAGGGTGGGCGTGGCGCAGTTACGATCTGATCGCCGAGACATCTCCATGCCCATGTACGATTATCAATGTGCTTCCTGTGGTCATCAGTTGGAAGCCATTCAGAAGATCAGCGCCGCGCCGCTGGTCGATTGCCCTGCCTGCCAGGCACCTGAGCTGAAGAAGATGTTGTCCATGCCGGGCTTCCGCCTGAGCGGCGGCGGCTGGTATGAGACCGACTTCAAGACCGGCGCCAAGAAGAATCTGGCGGGCGGCGACAAAGCAGACTGAGTTGAACTCTACGCGCAGGCTCCTGCATTATCCGTCCCCTGCTTAACTGTACGGTGACGAGGCGAGCCTCCACCGAATTTCGAATTACGAGAAGTGAAACCACTACCATGATGCGCAGCCACTATTGCGGCCAACTGAACGAGACCCTGGATGGTCAGGAAATCACCCTTTGCGGATGGGTTCACCGTCGCCGCGACCACGGCGGGGTGATCTTCCTCGATATCCGTGATCGTGATGGTCTGGCCCAAGTGGTGTTCGACCCGGACCGCGCCGAGAGCTTCGCCGCCGCCGACCGCGTGCGCAGCGAATACGTCGTTAAAATCACCGGCAAGGTGCGCCTGCGCCCGGCCGGTGCTGTAAACGCCAACATGGCCTCCGGCGCCATCGAAGTGCTGGGTTATGAACTGGAAGTGCTGAACGAGTCGGAAACCCCGCCGTTCCCACTCAATGAATACTCCGACGTGGGCGAAGAAACCCGCCTGCGCTACCGCTTCCTGGACCTGCGTCGTCCGGAAATGGCCGAGAAGCTGCGCCTGCGTTCGCGCATGACCACCAGCATTCGCCGCTTCCTCGACGAAAACGGCTTCCTCGACGTCGAAACGCCGATCCTGACCCGGGCCACCCCGGAAGGTGCGCGTGACTACCTGGTGCCGAGCCGTACCCACGCCGGTTCCTTCTTCGCATTGCCGCAATCGCCGCAACTGTTCAAGCAACTGCTGATGGTCGCCGGCTTCGACCGCTACTACCAGATCGCCAAGTGCTTCCGTGATGAAGACCTGCGCGCTGACCGCCAGCCGGAATTCACCCAGATCGACATCGAGACCAGCTTCCTCGATGAAAAAGAGATCATGGGCCTGACCGAGCAAATGATCCGCAACCTGTTCAAGGAAGTGCTGGACCTGGAATTCGGCGAATTCCCGCACATGACCTTCGAAGAAGCCATGCGCCGCTACGGTTCCGACAAGCCGGACCTGCGTATCCCGCTGGAACTGGTGGACGTGGCCGACCAGCTCAAGGAAGTCGACTTCAAGGTGTTCAGCGGCCCGGCCAACGACCCGAAATGCCGCATCGCCGCCCTGCGCGTGCCTGGCGGCGCGAGCATGCCGCGCAAGCAGATCGACGATTACACCAAGTTCGTCGGCATCTACGGTGCCAAGGGCCTGGCGTACATCAAGGTCAACGAGCGCGCCAATGGCGTTGACGGCCTGCAATCGCCGATCGTGAAAAACATCCCGCTGGACAACCTGAACGCCATCCTGGACCGCGTCGGTGCAGTCGATGGCGACATCGTGTTCTTCGGTGCCGACAAGGCCAAGATCGTCAGCGAAGCCCTGGGCGCGCTGCGCATCAAGCTTGGCCACGACCTGGACCTGCTGACCTGCAAGTGGGCGCCGATGTGGGTCGTCGACTTCCCGATGTTCGAAGAGAACGACGACGGCAGCTTCAGCGCCTTGCACCACCCGTTCACCGCGCCGAAGTGCTCGCCTCAAGAGTTGGAAGCCAACCCGGCCGGCGCGCTGTCGCGTGCCTACGACATGGTGCTTAACGGCACCGAGCTGGGTGGCGGTTCGATCCGTATCCACCGCAAAGAGATGCAGCAAGCGGTGTTCCGCCTGTTGGGCATCAACGAAGCGGAACAGGAAGAGAAGTTCGGCTTCCTGCTCGACGCTCTGAAGTACGGCGCGCCGCCGCATGGTGGCTTGGCGTTCGGCCTGGACCGTCTGGTGATGCTGATGACCGGCGCCCAGTCGATCCGTGAAGTGATCGCCTTCCCGAAAACCCAGAGTGCTGCGGACGTCATGACCCAGGCACCGGGCGTGGTGGATGCCAAGGCGTTGCGCGAACTGCACATCCGTCTGCGCGAGACGCCGAAGGCTGAGTAAGGCTGCGGCGTGAAAGCGCGATAAAGTTGTACGCAGTCAAAAAGGCGCATCTTCGGATGCGCCTTTGCGTTTAAAAGAGGGAATTCCTGCCTGGGGCGGGATTGATAAGGTTTCTAGAGAATTTTCGGAGTTGTGTTATGGCTGGCCATTCCAAGTGGGCGAACATCAAGCACCGCAAAGAGCGTCAGGATGCCAAGAAAGGCAAAATCTTCACCAAGTGGATTCGCGAACTGACCGTCGCCGCCCGCCAAGGCGGTGGTGACCCAGGTTCCAACCCACGTCTGCGCCTGGCGCTGGACAAGGCTTTGGGCGCCAACATGAGCCGCGACATCATTGATCGCGCCGTGGCCCGTGGTGCCGGCGCTGCCGATACCGACGACATGGTCGAGCTGAGCTACGAAGGCTACGGCCCAGGTGGCGTGGCGGTGATGGTCGAGTGCATGACCGACAACCGCAACCGCACCGCGGCCGCCGTGCGTCATGCTTTCAGCAAATGCGGCGGCAACCTGGGCACCGACGGCTCGGTGGCTTACCTGTTCGAGCGCAAGGGGCAGATCACGTTCGCCCCCGGCACCGATGAAGACGCTTTGATGGAAGCGGCCATGGAGGCAGATGCCGACGATGTGGTGACCAATGAAGACGGTTCCATCGATGTGTTCACCTCGTTCGCGGGCTTCTACGCCGTGCGTAACGCCCTGGAAGCGGCTGGTTTCAAAGGCACCGACGCAGAAATCGTGATGCTGCCGACCACCAGCGCCGAACTGGACCTGGACGGCGCGCAGAAAGTGCTGAAGATGCTGGACATGCTCGAAGACCTGGATGATGTGCAGAACGTCTACTCGAATGCCGACATCCCGGAAGAAGTGGCAGCACAGCTAGTCTGAGGGATGATGTAGATCAAAATGTGGGAGCGGGCTTGCTCGCGAAAGCGGTGTTTCAGTCAACTCATATACGGACTGGCAGATCGCTTTCGCGAGCAAGCCCGCTCCCACATTGGATCTTCTCTGTTTAAGAAAATGTGTTTACCCAACCCGCAGGCGTTATGACTTTAATCCTTGGTATCGACCCCGGTTCGCGCATCACCGGTTTTGGCGTGGTGCAACACACCCCGCGTGGCTGCGTCTATGTCGCTTCGGGCTGCATCCGTACCGGCGCGGGCGAGTTGGCCGAGCGCCTGCAGATTGTGTACCGCGGCGTGCGTGAAGTGATCCAGACCTACGGGCCGGTCACCATGGGCATCGAAAAGGTCTTTATGGCCAAAAACGCCGATTCTGCCTTAAAGCTCGGCCAGGCCCGTGGCGCTGCTATTGTGGCCGGTGCGGAGGAGGGCATGGAAATCGCCGAATACACCGCGACCCAGGTCAAGCAGGCCGTGGTCGGCACCGGCGCGGCGAATAAAGAGCAGGTGCAGATGATGGTCATGCACATGCTCAAGCTCACCTCAAAGCCGCAAATCGACGCCTCCGACGCCCTGGCCATCGCCATTTGCCATGCGCACACGCGTTCCAGCCTCTTGCCGCATGGCTTGGGCACCGCACGCAGTCGTGGCGGGCGGCTGCGTCTCTGATAGCATCAGCGCAATCGTAATTTCCGGTCAGGCCGCGTTCTGACCCCAAGCTTTAAGGATCTGAACCGTGATTGGACGCTTGCGCGGCACCCTGGCTGAGAAACAGCCGCCGCACCTGATTCTGGATGTAAATGGGTTGGGGTATGAGCTGGAAGTGCCCATGACCACCCTGTATCGCCTGCCGTCGATTGGCGAGCCGATAACATTGCACACGCATTTGGTGGTGCGCGAAGACGCGCAATTGCTCTATGGTTTCATTGGCAAGCGCGACCGCGACTTCTTTCGTGAGCTGATTCGCCTCAATGGCGTGGGGCCCAAGTTGGCGTTGGCGTTGATGTCGAGCCTGGAAGTGGACGAACTGGTACGCGCGGTTTCGGCCCAGGACACATCAGCGTTGACCAAGGTGCCCGGTGTCGGCAAGAAAACCGCCGAGCGCCTGCTGGTCGAACTCAAGGACCGTTTCAAGGCCTGGGAAGTGGTGCCGAACATGTTTGCCCTGGTACCGAACCAGCCGGACATGCCGGCCGGCCAGGTCGCCAGTGCCGAAAGCGATGCGGTGAGCGCGCTGATTTCCCTGGGCTACAAGCCCCAGGAAGCCAGCAAAGCCGTATCGGCCATCAAGGACAAGAACCTGAGCAGCGAAGACATGATCCGCCGAGCCCTGAAGGGAATGATTTAAGTGATTGAAGCTGATCGTCTGATCGCGGCCACCGGCCCGCGCGACCGAGAAGAAGTCCAGGACCGCGCCATCCGCCCCGTCAGCCTTGCCGACTACATCGGCCAGCCGACCGTGCGCGAGCAGATGGAGCTGTTTATCCAGGCTGCGCGTGGGCGCAACGAGTCCCTTGATCACACGTTGATCTTCGGCCCGCCGGGCCTGGGCAAGACCACCCTGGCCATGATCATCGCCCAGGAGATGGGCGTGTCGATCAAGTCCACCTCCGGCCCGGTGCTGGAGCGTCCGGGCGACCTGGCCGCACTGCTGACCAACCTTGAGCCCCACGACGTGCTGTTTATCGACGAGATTCACCGGCTGTCGCCGATCGTCGAGGAAGTGCTGTACCCGGCCATGGAAGACTTTCAGCTCGACATCATGATCGGCGAAGGCCCGGCAGCGCGCTCGATCAAGCTCGACCTGCCGCCGTTTACGCTGGTCGGCGCCACCACGCGCGCCGGGATGCTGACCAACCCGTTGCGAGACCGTTTCGGCATTGTTCAACGTCTAGAGTTCTATAGCACTGCGGATCTTGCGACCATTGTCAGCCGTTCGGCGGGCATCCTGGGGTTGCCGCTGGACCCGGAAGGCGCGTTTGAAATCGCCCGCCGCGCCCGTGGCACGCCGCGTATCGCCAACCGCTTGCTGCGTCGTGTGCGCGATTTTGCCGAAGTACGGGCCAAGGGGCATATCACCAAGGCCGTGGCGGATTTGGCCTTGAACCTGCTGGATGTGGACGAGCACGGCTTCGATCACCAGGATCGACGTCTACTCTTGACCATGATCGAGAAGTTCGATGGCGGCCCGGTCGGAGTGGACAGCCTGGCAGCGGCCATCAGTGAGGAGCGCCATACCATTGAGGATGTGCTGGAGCCGTACCTGATCCAGCAGGGTTACATCATGCGTACGCCAAGGGGCCGCGTGGTCACGCGCCACGCCTATTTGCATTTTGGGTTAAACATTCCGTCACGATTGGGCGAGATGCCTGTAGTAGACGAATTCCTTGATGCAGTGGACGATTAATAACGCCACGCCAGACGATTTATCTGAAGTTTGTGCTGTCCTAGTGGCTGGTGTCGTCATTCAGTCGTTAGAAATGCTGAATAGAATGCAAAAACAGTTGCCCAGCCGGATTGGCAACCTGAGGAGTAAGCACTAGAGTATGCGCGCGCAAAACGGGGATCAGTCGTTCGCACATCGCTGTCGCGTTTATTACGAGGACACCGATGCCGGCGGCATCGTTTATTACGTCAACTACCTCAAGTTCATGGAGCGGGCTCGAACCGAGCGGCTACGGGAGCTGGGCTTTGCCCAATCCCAGCTGGCAGGGGAGGACCTGTTATTCGTCGTGCATTCCAGCGAGGCGCGCTACCACGCACCGGCGCGACTGGACGACGAATTGCTGGTCAGCGCTGAAGTTATCGAATTGAACCGTGTCAGCCTGCGCTTTAAACAGCAGGTCAGGCGGGCAACGGATGCAACGCTGCTCTGTGAGGGGCAGTTCCTGGTGGCCTGTGTGCGCACCAATAGTTTGAAACCCCGGGCCATTCCCGAAGCTCTACGTGCGGCCTTTGCCCACGTAAGCGGCGCGGGTAAACAATCAAAGCAGGAGATTTAGCGTGGAACCTACCGTCGTCGACCATTCCTCCATGTGGAGCCTGGTCAGCAATGCCAGTGTTGTGGTTCAACTGGTGATGCTGGTCCTGGTAGCCGCATCGGTTACCTCTTGGGTCATGATTTTTCAGCGCAGCAACCTGCTGCGTGCCGGTCGACGTGCCCTGGAGAGCTTCGAGGAGCGCTTCTGGTCGGGTATCGACCTGTCCAAGCTGTACCGCCAGGCCGGTAGCAACCCGGACCCGGATTCGGGCGTAGAGCAGATCTTCCGCGCCGGTTTCAAGGAATTCTCGCGCCTGCGCCAGCAACCGGGTGTTGACCCCGAAGCGGTCATGGAAGGCGTGGCCCGCGCCATGCGCGTCGCGATCTCCCGTGAAGAAGAGAAGCTTGAGCAAAGCTTGCCGTTCCTCGCTACCGTCGGTTCCGTGAGCCCGTACATCGGCCTGTTCGGTACCGTGTGGGGCATCATGAACTCCTTCCGTGGCCTGGCCCAGGCGCAACAAGCCACCCTGGCCACCGTGGCCCCGGGTATCGCCGAGGCTTTGATCGCCACCGCGATCGGCCTGTTCGCCGCTATTCCCGCAGTAATTGCCTACAACCGTTTTGCCGCCCGTGGCGAAACCTTGATCAGCCGTTACTACACCTTCGCCGATGAATTCCAGGCGATCCTGCACCGTAAAGTGCACACCAGCGAAGAATAAGCAGGTAATTTCCAATGGCTTTAATCGCTCGAGCTCGCAAAAAGCGCAAGCCGGTCGCCGAGATGAACGTAGTGCCTTACATCGACGTGATGCTGGTGCTGCTGGTTATCTTCATGGTGACCGCGCCGATGCTCAATCAGGGCGTGAAGGTTGATCTGCCCAAGGTTTCCAGCGAAGCCTTGCCGCAAGACAACAACACTCAGGTCCTGACCATTTCGATCAAGGCTGACAAGACCTATTACTGGAACCTTGGCAGCGAAGTCGACACCCAGAAACAGCAGGACAAGGCCATGACCTTGCCGCAGATGACGGACGCCGTGACCAAGATCATCCGGTCCGGCAACGAAGGCGGCAAGCACACGCAAGTGTTCATTCGCGGCGACAAAGTGGTCGACTATGGCTCCGTCATGGGCGCCATGGGCGGGCTGCAGAAGGCCGGCGTGGGTAACGTTGGCTTGATTACCGAGGCGCCCTGATGCAGCAACAGCGAGAGCCGTCCGCCTCGGAAAGCTACTTCTGGCCTAGCGTCTGGGCAATTGCCTTGCACGTCCTGGTGTTCGGCATGCTGTTCGTCAGCTTTGCCATGACCCCGGACCTGCCGCCAGCCAAGCCGATCGTGCAGGCGACCCTGTATCAGCTGAAATCGAAAAGTCAGGCCACCACCCAGACCAATCAGAAGATTGCGGGTGAAGCCCAGAAGTCGGCTGCGCGCCAGACCGAAGTCGAGCAGATGGAACAGAAGAAGGTCGAGCAGGAAGCGGTGAAGGCTGCTGCGGAACAAAAGAAAGAAGAGGCGGCTCAAAAGGCCGAGGAATCGAAAAAGGCTGACGAAGCCAAGAAAGCTGACGAGGCCAAAAAGGCGGATGAAGCCAAGAAAGCCGATAAAGCTGCCGAAGCTAAAAAGGCTGAAGAGAAACAATTGGCTGATATAGCCAAGAAGAAATCTGAAGAAGAAGCCAAAAAAGCTGCCGAAGAAGAGGCCAAGAAAAAGGCCGCTGAAGAGGCCAAGAAGAAGATAGTCGAAGACGCGAAGAAGAAAGCCGCCGAAGACGCCAAGAAAAAAGCTGAAGCAGACGAGGCGAAGAAGAAAGTCGCCGACGACGCGAAGAAGAAAGCTGCCGCCGACGCCAGCAAGAAAAAGGCCCAGGAAGCAGCGCGTAAATCCGCCGAAGAGAAAAAGGCCCAGGCCTTGGCAGATTTGCTCTCCGACACGCCGCAGCGTCAGCAAGCCTTGGCCGATGAACGTGGCGATGAAGTCGCAGGCAGTTTCGACGACCTGATTCGGGCACGGGCAGCGGAAGGTTGGACACGTCCACCTTCGGCACGTAAAGGCATGACAGTAGTGCTGCAGATCGGCATGTTGCCGGACGGTACGGTGACTTCGGTCAGCGTGGCCAAGTCCAGTGGTGACGGTTCGTTCGACAGTTCGGCGGTTGCAGCGGTCAAGAACATTGGCCGGTTGACCGAGATGCAGGGAATGAAACCAAGCGACTTCGCTCCCTATCGTTCATTCAAGATGACATTCACACCTGAGGATCTAGCCTTGTGAGAAACCTTCTTCGAGGAATGCTTGTCGTTATTTGCTGTATGGCAGGGATAGCGGCGGCGGATGAAAAGAACATCCTGGTCACCAGCGGTAGCGATCGGGCCACCCCGATCGCGGTAGTACCGTTTGGCTGGCAGGGCGGCAGCGTGCTGCCGGACGACATGGCCCAGATCGTCAGCGACGACCTGCGCAACTCCGGCTACTACGCGCCGATTCCAAAAGGCAACATGATCAGCCAGCCGACCCAGGCCAGCGAAGTCATCTTCCGTGACTGGAAAGCCGTAGGCGCCCAGTACCTGATGGTCGGCAGCATTACGCCGGCCGGCGGTCGCCTGCAAATCCAGTACACGTTGTTCAACGTGGCCACCGAGCAGCAGGTCCTGACCGGCAGCGTATCGGGCACCGCCGAACAACTGCGGGACATGGCGCATTACATCTCGGACCAGTCGTTTGAAAAACTCACCGGTATCAAGGGGGCGTTCTCGACACGTCTGCTTTATGTAACGGCTGAGCGTTTCTCCGTAGACAACACGCGTTACACCCTGCAGCGTTCGGACTACGACGGCGCCCGCGCCGTGACCTTGCTGCAGTCCCGTGAGCCAATCCTGTCGCCGCGTTTTGCGCCGGACGGCAAGCGTATTGCCTACGTGTCGTTCGAACAGCGCCGCCCGCGCATTTTCGTGCAGCACATCGACACCGGTCGTCGTGAGCAAATCACCAACTTTGAAGGCCTCAATGGTGCCCCTGCGTGGTCGCCGGATGGTTCGCGCCTGGCCTTCGTGCTGTCCAAAGATGGCAACCCGGACATTTACGTGATGAACATGGCTTCGCGCCAGATCAGCCGTGTAACCAGTGGCCCGGGCATCAATACCGAACCGTTCTGGGGTAAGGATGGTTCGACCATCTACTTCACCTCCGATCGCGGCGGCAAGCCTCAAATCTACAAAACAAGCGTAGGTGGCGGTGGCGCAGAACGCGTGACCTTTATTGGTAACTACAATGCCAATCCTAAGCTTTCGGCCGATGAAAAGACGTTGGTGATGATTCACCGTCAGGATGGTTTCACTAATTTCCGGGTTGCGGCCCAGGATTTGCAGCGTGGAACGGTAAAAATCCTCACAGATACCAACCTTGATGAGTCAGCCACTGTTGCGCCCAACGGCACCATGGTAATCTACGCCACCCGCCAGCAGGGCCGGGGAGTCTTGATGCTCGTGTCCATTAATGGACGCGTAAGGCTCCCGCTTCCTACCGCACAAGGCGAAGTCAGAGAACCGTCCTGGTCCCCTTACCTGAACTGACGCGGCGCTACAAAAAGAATTGCTTAACACACTGGGGTTCATTAGGAGTTTCACGATGGAAATGCTGAAGTTTGGTAAGTTTGCTGCTCTGGCTCTGGCTCTGTCCGTAGCCGTTGGTTGCTCGTCTAAAGGCGGCGACAATGCCGGTGAAGGCGCAGCTGTTGATCCAAACGCTGGTTACGGCGCTAACACTGGTGCAGTTGACGGCTCCCTGAGCGAAGAAGCTGCTCTGCGCGCTATCACCACTTTCTACTTCGAATACGACAGTTCTGACCTGAAGCCAGAAGCCATGCGCGCTCTGGACGTTCACGCGAAGGACCTGAAAGCTAACGGCGCTCGCGTTGTTCTGGAAGGTAACACTGACGAACGTGGTACTCGCGAGTACAACATGGCACTGGGCGAGCGTCGTGCGAAAGCCGTTCAACGCTACCTGGTACTGCAAGGTGTTGCTCCAGGCCAACTGGAACTGGTTTCCTACGGTAAAGAGCGTCCAGTTGCTACTGGCCACGACGAGCAGTCCTGGGCTCAAAACCGTCGCGTCGAACTGCGTAAGTAATTCGTCATGCGAACGTGCCGTCGTGCTCTAACTGTATTGGCTCTCAGCCTCGCACCGCTTGCGGTGTGGGCTGCGGTTCCTGTGGAAGATAGCAACTCTGGCTATAACAATAGCGGGAGCAGTTATCCGCCAGCGGGTTATGGCACGAACGGCGCCTATGCTGGGGGACCGGCAACTGCCGCTCCCTCGGCACAGGGCGAACTGTTCAACCAGCTGCAACGCATGCAGGATCAATTGTCGCAGCAACAAGGCACCATTGAGATCTTGCAGAACCAGGTGAACCAGCTGAAGCAAGAAGGCCTGGAGCGTTACCAGGATCTTGATCGACGCATTGGAGCCGGCGTAACACCTGCCGCAACTCCTGATAATTCTTCTACCGGTGGCGCGCCAAGCGCTGCCGCCGGTGGTGCAGCAGCAGGCGCAGCGGCTAGCCAAGCGCCTGCCGCCAGCAGCGAACCGGGTGATCCGGCCAAGGAAAAGCTGTATTACGACGCAGCTTTTGACCTGATCAAAGCCAAGGATTTCGATAAGGCCAGCCAGGCCTTTACCGCATTCCTGCGCAAATACCCTAACAGCCAATACGCGGGCAATGCCCAGTACTGGCTGGGTGAGGTGAACCTGGCAAAGGGTGATTTGCAAGCGGCAGGCCAGGCATTTGCCAAGGTCAGCCAGCTGTACCCAAAGCATGCCAAGGTGCCTGACTCGCTGTATAAACTGGCTGATGTAGAACGCCGCCTGGGTCACACCGACAAGGTCAAAGGCATTCTGCAACAGGTGGTTGCCCAATATCCGGGTACCTCCGCAGCCCAGTTGGCCCAGCGGGATCTGCAGCGCTTGTAAGCGATGCAACCCGTTTAGAAGAAACCCGCGCCTGGCGCGGGTTTTTTCGTTAGAATCCACGCCCTTTTATGAAACACGCTTTTTGGGGCCTGCGCGTTGGCGGGGTTCCTTGAAGTGCCTGACGGAGGCGGACAGCCTGTTTAGCTGTTACGCCCGTGGCGACTATGCAAGACACATTACGTATTACCGAAGTTTTTTACTCGTTACAGGGTGAAACGCGTACCGCTGGCCTGCCTACCGTCTTTGTACGGTTGACCGGCTGCCCGTTGCGTTGCCAATACTGTGACAGCGCCTACGCCTTCAGCGGCGGCACCGTGCGCACCCTCGACGACATCATTGAACAGGTTGCCGGCTTCAAGCCGCGCTACGTCTGTGTGACCGGTGGTGAGCCCCTGGCCCAGCCGAATGCCATCCCGTTGCTCAAGCGGCTGTGTGACGCCGGTTACGAGGTTTCACTGGAAACCAGCGGCGCCCTGGACATCTCTGCGGTCGACGCGCGGGTGAGCCGGGTGGTCGACCTCAAGACCCCAGGCTCCAAGGAGGCGCACCGCAACCTCTACGACAACATGGATTTGCTGACGGCCAACGATCAGGTCAAGTTCGTGATTTGTTCGCGGGATGACTATGACTGGGCGGCCTCCAAGCTGATCCAGTACAACCTCGACCGCCGGGCCGGTGAGGTGTTGTTCTCGCCGAGCCATCATGACTTGAACGCCCGCGACCTGGCCGATTGGGTCGTGGCGGACAACCTGCCGGTGCGCCTGCAATTGCAGTTGCACAAATACCTGTGGAACGACGAGCCGGGGCGCTGACATGACCGAGCAAAAACGCGCGGTCATCCTGCTCTCTGGCGGTCTGGATTCCGCCACGCTGGTGGCCATGGTCCGTGCCCAAGGCTACAGCTGTTACACCCTGAGTTTCGATTACGGCCAACGCCACCGCGCCGAGCTGCACGCCGCCGAGCGTGTTGCCCGTGACCTGGGCGTGGTCGAGCACAAGGTGATCGGCCTCAACCTCAACGGCATCGGCGGCTCGGCCCTGACGGACAGCAGCATTGATGTGCCTGAGGCACCCAGCGAAGGCATTCCGCTGACCTACGTGCCGGCACGTAACACTGTGTTCCTGTCGTTGGCGCTTGGCTGGGCCGAGGTATTGAAGGCCCGCGATATCTTCATTGGCGTCAATGCCCTCGACTACAACGGCTACCCGGACTGCCGTCCGGAATACGTCGAGGCGTTCGAACGTATGGCCAACCTGGCGACCAAGGCCGGTGTGGAAGGGCAGGGATTCCGCATTCAGGCGCCGCTGCAGAACATGAGCAAGGCAGACATCGTGAAGGCAGGTGTAGGGCTAGGCGTCGATTATGCGCTGACAGTTTCCTGCTACCAGGCAGACAATTCCGGTCGTGCCTGTGGGAAATGTGACGCTTGCAGACTGCGAGCAGAAGGCTTCAAAAACGCCGCAATTGCTGACCCAACGCGTTATTTCTGATTTATTTAAAATAAGGTGTTGAATAATCCTTAGAAATCAGTATTATACGCGCCACCACACAGCGGGTCGTTAGCTCAGTTGGTAGAGCAGTTGGCTTTTAACCAATTGGTCGTAGGTTCGAATCCCACACGACCCACCATTTTTGGCGGTTTAGAAAATCCGGAAGGCCCACGCAAGTGAGGATTTCCGGGTTTTTTTTTGCCTGCAATTTGGCGCTGGTAAAAAACCGCCTCCAAGAGACGGCTCCTTGCCCGGCCTTAGCCAAACCGCCCGGTAATATAGTCCTCCGTCTGCTTCATCTTCGGCGTGGTAAAGATCTGATCGGTCTTGCCATGCTCAATCAATTCCCCCATGAACATAAACGCGGTGCTGTCCGACACTCGCGCGGCCTGCTGCATGTTGTGGGTCACGATGATAACCGTGTACTGCGCCTTCAATTCCGTAATCAACTGCTCGATACGGCCGGTGGAAATCGGGTCGAGGGCGGAGGTTGGTTCGTCCAGCAGCAGAACCTGCGGGCGCAGCGCGATGGTGCGGGCGATGCACAGCCGTTGTTGCTGGCCGCCGGAGAGGCTCTGGGCGCTTTGGTTGAGTTTGTCTTTGACCTCATCCCACAGCGCACCGCCGCGCAGGGCTTGTTCGACGCGGTCGTTCATTTCGCGGCGCGAGAGTTTTTCGTGGTGGCGCACCGCGTAGGCGATGTTGTCGTAGATCGACATCGGGAACGGCACCGGCTTCTGGAACACCATGCCGACGTGGCTGCGCAGGCGGTTCATCGAGTAGCCGGGGGCGAGGATGTTTTCGCCGTTGAGCAGCACTTCGCCGCGTGCTTCCTGCTTGGGGTACATCGAGTAGATGCGGTTGAACACCCGCAACATGGTCGACTTGCCGCAGCCGGAGGGACCGATGATGGCGGTGATGCGCTTTTCCGAAATATCCATGTTGATGGATTTGAGCGAGCGTTGGTTGTTGTAGAAGAACTCCAACCCACGCACCTGGATTTTGGTTTTGTCGGGAGCAATGCCGGTGGCGTCCATCAGTGAGACCTATTGCGTAAAAGAATCAGGCGGGATGCCAGGCTGAGTACCAGCACGAACAACGTCAGGACCAGTGCACCGGCCCAGGCGAGTGCATGCCAGTCGTCGAACGGGCTCATGGCGTACTGGAAAATGACCACGGGCACGCTGGCAATCGGCTTGAGCAGGTTGCTGCTCCAGAACTGATTGCCGAAGGCGGTGAACAGCAGCGGCGCGGTTTCGCCGGTGATGCGCGCCAGGGCGAGCAGGATGCCGGTGACCACGCCGGCCTTGGCCGCCCGCAGCACGATTTGCAGCGTCAGCTTCCACTGCGGCACGCCAAGCGCCAGAGCCGCCTCGCGCATGGTGGACGGTTGCAACTGGAGCATTTCATCGGTGGTGCGCACCACCACCGGAATCACCAGCAGCGCCAGCGCCAGCGCACCGGCGATGGCAGAGAAGCCGACCTGATGATTGGTCAGCAGGTTCAGCGGCAGGATGACCCCGGTGTAGATGAACAAACCCAGCACAATCGAGGGCGCGGACAGCAGGATGTCATTGATGAAACGCACCGTAGTCCCCAGGCGCGAGTGGCGTGCGAATTCTGCCAGCCAGATGCCGGCCATCAGCCCGATGGGTGTGCCGATCACCAACGCAATACCCGACATCAACGCGCTGCCATAAAACGCATTGGCCAGGCCGCCTTCGGTGCCGGGTGGTGGGGTCATCTGGGTAAACAGGCGCAGGTTCAGGGCCTGGAAGCCGTTGATGATGGTGGTCAGCAGAATCCACGTCAGCCACAGCAAGCCAAAGGCGGTGGCGCCGCAACTGAGGAACATGGCCACGCCATTTTTAACGGCGCGTTTGCGGTACAGACGTTCGTTGGCGTTCATAGCCCTTCCTTGCGCGACAGGCGCATCAGCAGCAGCCGCGCCAGCGCGAGCACGACGAAGGTCACGATAAACAGCAGGAAGCCCAAGGCGATCAGCGCAGAGCGATGCAGGTCGGTGTAGGCCTCGCTGA
The DNA here is from genome assembly GCF_900006605.1 of Pseudomonas sp. 58 R 3. NCBI lineage: Bacteria > Pseudomonadati > Pseudomonadota > Gammaproteobacteria > Pseudomonadales > Pseudomonadaceae > Pseudomonas > Pseudomonas sp. 58 R 3. Next base: position 210,083 of record NZ_CVTT01000059.1, read on the forward strand.
ATTCGTTGGCGATGACCGAGGCGATGGAACTGCTGGGCATCAGCAACGACGCGGAAAACTGTTGCGCGTTACCCAATACAAAGGTCACTGCCATGGTCTCGCCGAGGGCGCGGCCCAGGCCGAGAAAAATGCCGCCGACCACCGCCGAGCGGGTGTAAGGCAGAACAATGTCCCACACCACTTCCCACGTCGTGCTGCCCAAGGCGTAGGCGGATTCTTTCAGCTGTGTGGGCACGCTGCGAAACACCTCATGCATCACCGAGGTGATAAACGGCATGATCATCACCGCCAGCACAATCCCGGCGGTGAGCATGCCGATCCCCAGTGGCGGCCCCTGGAACAACGAGCCCACAAAGGGCAGGGCGCCCAGGTAATCATTGATCAACGGCGACAGGTGTTCGGCCATGAAAGGCCCGAACACGAACAGACCCCACATGCCATAGATGATCGACGGGATACCGGCCAGCAGCTCAATCGCCGACGCCACCGGCATTTTCAGCCAGGGCGGCGCGACTTCAGTCAGAAAAATCGCAATACCGAAACTCACCGGGACGGCAATCAGTAAGGCCAGAAAGGAGGTGACCAAGGTGCCGTAAATCGGCACCACGGCACCAAAGTGGTTATTGACCGCATCCCACTCGGTGCTGGTTATGAAACCGAAACCAAACGTCTTGAACGCCAGTCCGCCGCCCCACAGCGTCGAGGCGGCAATGGCGCCCAGCAGCGCCAGTACCAGCATGGCGGCGCCGAACATCGAGCGTTTGAACCACAGGTCGTGGCGTTGATCGCGGGCGGCGCGGCGGTCGCCCCCGGTGTCGCTCGCGTGAGTAGTCATAACCAGGGTGTGGACCGTGTCGTTCATATCAGAGGTGCTCAGCGCCTTCCTCAGTTATCGAGGAAGGCGGTCGTAGGGCGAATCAATGGGCGAAGTCAGACTTCCAGTAATCTTCGATTCGCGACACCAGAGAGCCCGGCAATGCGACATAGTCCAGGGCGGCAGCCTGTTCCTGGCCTTTTTCCAGCGACCACTTGAAGAAGCTGAACGCCGCCTGGCTTTGCTCGGCATTCTTGGGCTGCTTGTACATGATGATCCAGGTGGTGGCCGTGATCGGCCATGCGCCTTCACCGGGGGCGTTGGTCATGATCAGGTTGAAGTCTTTGGCACTGGCCCAGTCGGCGGTGTCGGCGGCGGCCTGGAACGCCTTGGCGTTAGGCTCGACGAACTTGCCGGAGGCGTTCTTCAGTGAGGCAAAGGTCATTTTGTTCTGCAGGGCGTAGGCGTATTCCACAAAACCGATCGAGTTCTTGATCTGCTTCACGTAGGCAGAAACCCCTTCGTTGCCCTTGCCGCCCACACCGACCGGCCACGGCACGGTGGTGCCGAAACCAATCCTGGTTTTCCAGCTGTCGCTGACTTTGGCCAGGTAGTTGGTGAAGTTGTACGAGGTGCCGGAGCCGTCCGAACGGTGCACCACGGTGATGTTCGCGCTTGGCAGCTTCACCCCAGGGTTGAGCGCGGCGATGGCGGGATCGTTCCAGGCCTTGATGTCACCGAGGAAGATTTTTGCCAGGGTGTCGCCGTCGAGTTTCAACTGGCCTGCGGCCACGCCTTCGACGTTCATCACCGGCACGATGCCGCCGATCACGCTGGGAAACTGGCCCAGGCCGCCGGCTTTGAGATCGTCGGCCGACAGTGGCGCGTCGGAGGCGCCGAAGTCAACGGTGGCTGCCTTGATCTGAGCGATACCGCCGCCGGAACCGATCGACTGATAGTTGATGCGGTTGCTGGAGTTCTTGCTGTAGTCCTGCGACCACTTGGACAGCACCGGGTAGACGAAGCTGGAGCCGGCACCGGTAACGTCGGTGGCGTGGGCCATGCCGCTCAGGCACAGGGCGCTCAACAAAACAGACAGACTTTTTTTACTCGGCAACATCACGACAACACCTCAAGGGAAGGGGTAAGTGGGGAGGCCCACCTGTCTAAGACGTGACGATTTAATTCCTGATATGTTGCTGTTTAATGACGGTTTGGCTTTATGAAGAAACATTTAGAAATGTTTGCCTGGGTGGCAGCGAGCTTCGTCACTGTTACCCAAGCGGTGCTGCAGTGAGTGAAACTGGCCGGTCACGATCAGGTTGAAAAGTCATAAAAAAGGCATGCTAAATCAGGCAAAGTCTTTGAAAGTATTGAGATTGTCCGACAATCCAGAGCATGAAAAACTCTTCATAAACGCCCCGCTCGAACGTTGGTAGTTTTCCCAGCGCTGCCCAATAATTCGAGTCCTAATAATGAATAACAAAACTCTTAAAAGCGCCTTGGCGCTCTCCATTTCCCTCGCCTCCACACAGCTGTTTGCCGGTGGCTTCGCCCTCAACGAACAAAGTGTCAGCTCAATGGGTACAGGCTACGCCGGGCGTTCTTCCTCGGCGGATGACGCCAGCACGGTGTTCGGTAACCCGGCCGGCATGTCGCGCATCAAGCACAATGAAGTCAGCATCGGCGCGACCTACCTGGATGCCAAAACCAATATCAAGGACGCCAGCTCCTCTCAAGGCGGTGTCGACAACCCTGGTACCAACAAAGGCGACATGGTCCCCGGCATTGCCGTGCCGATGGGTTACCTGGTGACGCCGATTGATGAGCACTGGGCCTTTGGCCTTGGGGTCTACGCGCCGTTTGGCCTGGTGACCGACTATGAACACGGTTTCCAGGGCAATGGCTTTGGTAACAAGAGCAAGATTCAGGTCATCACCGCGCAGCCGACGGTCAGCTATGCGTTCAACGACAAGGTCTCGGTAGGTTTCGGCCCTACCTTCAATAAAATCAGCGGCGAGCTGGACTCCAAAGTCCCGGCGTTTGGCTTGGGCACCGAGACGGCCAAGATCAAGGGCGACGACACCGCGATGGGCTTCAACGCCGGTATCTTGGTGCAGGCCCTGGACAGTACCCGCGTCGGCGTCACCTACCACTCGCAAGTGGTCTATCACCTGAGCGGCCATACCAACGCCTCGGGCGTGCTCTCCGATGTGCTGGATGGCGGGGCGCAGAAGTATGACGCCAAGCTGAACGTCACCACGCCGTCGTCCGTGGATTTCTCGGTCACCCACCAACTGACCGACGCCCTGACCCTGTACGTGGGCAGCACCTACACGCGCTGGAGCCAGTTGAAGAAGATCACGGTCAACAACGCCGGCGTATCTGACATTACCGCCGAGCTGGCCGGCCTGGGTTCCATTACCGAAGAGCAGCATTGGCATGACACCTGGTCCCACGCGATCGGCCTGTCGTACCAGCTCAACAAGCAGTTGGTGCTGCGCACCGGTTTTTCGGTGGACCAGACGCCGACCAACAACACCGACCGTTCGGTGCGCATTCCGACCGGCGACCGCACGGTCTTCAGCCTGGGTGCCGGTTGGACGCCCGTCGACAACCTGACCTTCGACGTGGCCTATTCCTACCTCAAGGAAGAGCCGATCAAGGTGCGCGACAACAACCCTCAGCTGGCGCTCACCTACGACGCCAAGTATGAAAACAGCGCCAATGGGTTCGGTGGTTCGGTCACTTATCGCTTCTAACCCGCGCCACCACGCAAAGAGCCAGTTTTTTTGCATGGCTCTTTGCCAGTTATTTCGGCTTTCGGGCTGTCAATCACGCTGTGTCTTGGTTAGATTGAAGGCTAATCAGCTTTTAAGACATGGACTGTCATGACTACGCTCACGCCGATCATCGCGACCAATCCCCTCATTGTGCGTACTGCCGCGACCACACCGCCGGCGACGCTTGCGAACACCCTCGACGTCTCACCGGCCAGGCCATCCTCGGTGGTCAGCCTCGGTAACCCGCTGGCCGATGCCGTCGACATCTACTCCAAAAACGGACTGTTGCCAGGCCAGGAAAGCGTGCGGGCCTGGGAGAACAACAACCAGGATGCGGTGACCAAGGCCATCAATAGCAGCTTCAATTCGGTCTCCACGGCCAGTCGCTATAGTGGCTTGGGCGCCGCGCTGGTGGCGCAGTTCACCCAAGGCGGCGGTGCCGGGATCTCCCAGTCAGTGCTCAACACCACGGTTGATCGCGCCGGCGATGCGGGCGCCCTGAAGGCCGATCAGGCGGTGCTGCACAGCAAGGCTGACAACCAGGTCAGCCTGAGCATCAAGACCGCCAGCGGCAAGACCGTGACCTTCAGCCTGTCCAGCCAGAAAGATGGCCTGGGCGTGCAGGCCACCGTGGACGGCGGTGACTTGAGCGCGGATGAGCTCAAGGCCGTCGGCCAATTGGGCGCGGCGTTCCAGGCCTCGGTCGACGGGCTGACCGCCGTGCCGCCCAAGCTTGACCTGAGCAAACTGACCCAGTTCGATACGCAGCTGCTGGCCTCGGTCGACCTCAATGCCAAGGTGAAGGCCGCCAACGGTGAAGACCTGAGCCTGGCCTTCCACGCCGACAGCCAAAGCCGCACCACACGCATGAGTGGCCCGGCAGGCGAAATTGACCTGGCGGTAGACCTGAAAAACACCGCGATCCTCGGCGATGCCAAGCAGCAGGCCAAGGCGCTGAAAACCTACCTGGCCCAGTTCGACCGGGTGGAAAAACGCGGCAGTGCGAATGCGGACTTCATGGCCATGTTCAAGGACGCCTTCAGCGCCATGAACAGCAACTACCCAGCCAGCGCCACCGCGTCGAATGCCTTGCCCCAGAACCCGACTGACAAAGGCTTGTTGACTGGCCTGGCGGACTTCAAGGCCTCGATCAAGCAGGCCGTCGACACCTCCAACCCGATGCGCCCTTCAGAGGTCGACAGCTTTTCCTACAACGTGTCACAGAAAACCCAGGTCAATGGCCGCAGCACTGCGGACCGTAGCGTCACCCAGCATCAGCAGTCGCTGCTGTCGGCGAACTTCCACACAGGCCTCGACGGCGGCAAACCGCCAATCTTCGACGGCAGCCGTGAATCGCAGAATTATCTGTATGTGCAAGTCCTGGACAAGGCCAGCAGCACCGCCAGTTTTGCTTATAAAGATGGCCAGTTGACCCATGCCTCGGTCACGCAATCGGCCTCCCAGAACACCCACACGCAGAAGTATGTGATGGCCAACCTGGTGGAAGACAGCGTGGTGCCCAAGGAAGGTTCATCCAAGCGCGATTATCTGGCGCTGCTTGAACACGCGGCCAAGGAAAGCAGAAAGTCCAAGGATGCGCTGGAGCAGTCGACGTTGAAAAATGCCCTGACGAAGATGCAAGACGCGGTCATGTTGCAGGACGACCCGGATGTCTTGATGCGCTGACACTCTTCGTGATCAAAACGGGAAGGCTCAGTGATGAGCCTTCCCGTTTTTTTGCCCGCTCGGCGTACCGCGCAATCCCAGATTAGGCTTTTGAATCGATTCGATATTCTGTAGCCTTGCGCAGCTTTCCCCGTGCTTGATGAACACAATCACTTCGTCCGGCGGCGCCCGAAGGGCTCCAGAACCGGTGGTACACTCGACTTTCGCGCTTACTGCGCTTGCAGGTCTTGCGAACATGACGCAAATTTCCGAACGCCTACTGGTACAAGCCCACCTCGACGCCAAGCAGCCCAAGGCGCTGAGCGCCGATGAAGAGGCAAGCCTGCGCAGCGCCATCGCCGCCGAGCTCAAGGCTCAGGACGCGGTGCTGGTTGCGCATTTCTATTGCGACCCGGTGATTCAGGCCCTGGCCGAAGAAACCGGTGGCTGTGTGTCCGACTCCCTGGAAATGGCCCGCTTCGGCGCGGCCCACCCGGCCAAGACGGTGTTGGTCGCCGGTGTACGTTTCATGGGCGAGACCGCCAAAATCCTCACCCCCGAAAAACGCATCCTCATGCCCACCCTGGAAGCCACCTGCTCCCTGGACCTGGGCTGCCCGGTGGATGAGTTCTCGGCGTTCTGCGACCAGCACCCCGAGCGCACGGTGGTGGTGTACGCCAACACCTCGGCGGCGGTCAAAGCCCGGGCCGACTGGGTGGTTACCTCCAGCTGTGCGCTGGAAATCGTCGAAAGCCTGATGGACAACGGCGAGACGATTATCTGGGGCCCGGACAAGCACCTGGGTACTTACATTCAGCGCCAGACCGGCGCAGACATGTTGCTGTGGGACGGCGCGTGCATCGTCCATGAAGAGTTCAAGTCCAAGCAGCTCGAAGACATGAAGGCGCTGTACCCGGATGCCGCGATCCTGGTGCACCCGGAGTCGCCGACGGCGGTGATCGAGTTGGCAGATGCGGTGGGCTCCACCAGCCAACTGATTGCTGCAGCCCAGCGCTTGCCGAACAAGACCTTCATCGTGGCCACCGACCGTGGCATCTTCTACAAGATGCAGCAGTTGTGCCCGGATAAAGTCTTCGTTGAGGCACCGACTGCCGGCAACGGCGCGGCCTGCCGCAGTTGCGCGCATTGCCCGTGGATGGCGATGAATACGCTGGAGCGCACGCTGCAATGTTTGCGTGAGGGCAGTAATGAGATCTTCGTCGAGCCGTCGGTGATCCCGCACGCCGTGCGCCCGCTCAAGCGCATGCTGGACTTTACCCAGGCTGCGCGCCTCAAGCTGGCTGGCAACGCCTGATTCAAGGCGCACCCGGTCAAAAATGTGGGAGCGGGCTTGCTCGCGAATGCGGTGTGTCAGTCGATACATCTGGTGACTGAACCAACGCATTCGCGAGCAAGCCCGCTCCCACATTTGGATCTTCACTCTTTCAGCGGTTACTTTTTCTGCTTGGGGACTCGCACCAACTGCGTATCCGAGTAGATGTCATGCCAGCTGCGCTTGCGCTTATCAAACACCGACCAGACAAACCCCAGCCCCACGCACAACCACGACGCAATCGCCACCACGAACCGCAGCAGCGCCTGCCACAGGCTGATGCGCGAGCCGTCGGCGTTCTGCACGCGTACGCCCCACACCTGCATGCCCAATGTCTGCCCGGAATGGGTCCAGAACTTGGCGAAGAAACCAAACAGCACAAAAAACAGAATCGTTGACAGCAGCGGGTCGCCGTCCAGCGCGCCGGACTCGGTGAGTGTGCGCATCCTGGCTTCGCCGATAAACGCCATCCACACCAGCTTGTAGATAAACGCGGTGACGATCAGCAGGGCAGTGCACAACAGGAAGTCATAGAACATCGCTGCCAGACGACGGCCCAGGCCAACGGCGGGGAATTCGCCTTGGGGGCTCAACAAAGGTTTGGGCATGGCCGTCTCTCTTGAGAAAAAAGCCATTTTACGAGCAAACGCACATAAAAAAGCCCCTGATGTCACCATCAGGGGCTTTTTGTCGCAGTAAGGATCAGCCTTCTGCTTGTACTTCGTCAGCCTGCATGCCTTTCTGGCCTTGCACGGCAAGGAAGGTGACTTTCTGGCCTTCTTTCAGGCTCTTGAAGCCGTTGCCCTGAATAGCGCGGAAATGCACGAACAGATCCGGACCGCTTTCTGGAGTGATAAAACCAAACCCTTTCTCGTCGTTAAACCACTTGACGGTACCGCTCTGACGATCAGCCATTTTCTTCTTTCCTTTGACGCTAAAAATTAATGACAGCCCCTTTCACATGAAAGAGTACTGGGCTGGGTTGCAGGAAAGTAAGAGACGTCGAACGGGTTGTAGCAAACTTATAGCTACTGCCCAGGTCCAGGTTCCAAGCGACCCATGCAAACACAGTGGCTAAACTCTACGTCAACTAATACAGAAAAAACAAGCCCCGAAAAAAGCCCAGGTTTTGCTCGGCCATATGACACTTCGTTGACTTAAAGCGGATCCCACATATTCGATAGCGTTGCTCACTTGTTATAGGTTGGTGCCTATTAAAATGTCTATCGTCAATGCACTATTTTATGGCGGTTGCGTTACAAATTAGTGCGCGTTAACGCAACCGCGTTACTTATAGGAACAGTCAATCAACCACGGTAGTAACGTTGCGGTACAAATGGCATTTTACTTACACGTAGTGGCACCTTTTTCCCACGTACCAACGCAGACACTTCGGTGTCCAGTGCCACACATGCACTGTCCAGGTAACCCATGGCCAATGGGCCGCCCAGGGTTGGGCCAAAGCCGCCGCTGCACACGCTGCCGATCACCGTGCCATGCTCATCGACGATTTCTGCACCTTCACGCACCGGGGTGCGTTCCTGTGGCAGCAGGCCCACGCGCTTGCGGCTTACACCGGCCTGCTGCTGGGTGAAGATGCGGTCGGCGCCGGGGAAGCCACCGGCACGTGCGCCATCGGCACGCCGGGCCTTGGAGATCGCCCACAGCAGGCTGGCTTCAATCGGCGTGGTCTCGGTGTTCATGTCATGCCCGTAGAGGCACAGGCCGGCTTCCAGGCGCAGGGAATCGCGGGCGCCCAGGCCGATGGCTTGAACTTCGGTTTCGGCCAGCAAGCTGCGCGCAAGGCTCTCGGCATTGGCCGCCGGTACGGAAATCTCAAAACCGTCTTCGCCGGTGTAGCCCGAGCGGCTCACGTAGCAGTCCACGCCCAGCAGGCGCAGGGTGGCGAACTGCATGAAGGTCATCTTGGCCACTTCAGGCGCCAGGCGTGCCAGCACTTTCACCGCTGCCGGGCCTTGCAGGGCCAGCAGGGCGCGCTCTTCGAACAGCGGCTCGATGCTGCACTGATCGCCAATGTGTTTGCGCAGGTGGGCCAGGTCCTGATCCTTGCAGGCCGCGTTGACCACCAGGAACAGTTCGTCGTTGCCCAGGTTGGCCACCATCAGGTCGTCAAGGATGCCGCCCTGGTCATTGGTGAACATGGCGTAGCGCTGCATGCCCACGGGCAGGTCGATGATGTCGACCGGCACCAAAGTTTCCAGGGCCTTGGCGGCGTTGGCGCCGGTCAGGCGGATCTGGCCCATGTGGGACACGTCGAACAACCCGGCTTGATCACGGGTGTGCAGGTGTTCTTTCATCACCCCCAGCGGATATTGCACCGGCATGTCGTAGCCGGCGAAGGGCACCATGCGCGCGCCCAACTCGATGTGCAGGGCGTGCAATGGGGTTTTCAACAGGGTTTCGGTGGACATGTTCAGCTCCTGAAAAACGTGCGGACGCGCGGGTGGGCGTCAGCACTCGATAATGTTGACGGCCAAACCGCCACGGGCGGTTTCCTTGTATTTGCTTTTCATATCGGCGCCGGTCTGGCGCATGGTGCGGATGACCTTGTCGAGTGACACGAAGTGCTGCCCGTCGCCACGCAAAGCCATGCGCACCGCATTGATGGCCTTGACCGAGCCCATGGCATTGCGCTCGATGCACGGCACCTGCACCAGCCCGCCAATCGGGTCGCAGGTCAGGCCGAGGTTGTGTTCCATGCCGATCTCGGCGGCGTTTTCCACTTGGGACACGCTGCCGCCCAATACTTCGCACAAAGCACCGGCAGCCATGGAACAGGCCACGCCGACTTCGCCCTGGCAGCCGACTTCGGCGCCGGAAATCGAGGCGTTTTCCTTGTACAAAATCCCGATGGCGGCGGCGGTGAGCAGAAAGCGCACCACGCCGTCCTCGTTCGCACCGGGGATAAAGCGCATGTAGTAATGCAACACCGCCGGCACTATCCCGGCCGCACCGTTGGTAGGTGCGGTGACCACGCGCCCGCCGTTGGCGTTTTCTTCGTTGACCGCCAGCGCATACAGGTTGACCCAGTCGAGTACCGACAACGGGTCGCGCAGCGCCGATTCGGGGTTCTTGCACAGCTGCCGATGCAGCGCCGCCGCACGGCGCTTGACCTTCAAACCGCCGGGCAAGATGCCTTCGTTGCGACAACCGGCATCTACGCAGTCCTGCATCACCTGCCAGATGTTCAGCAAACCGGCGCGGGTTTCCGCCTCCGGGCGCCAGGCGCTTTCATTGGTCAGCATCACCTGGCTGATGGACAGCCCGTAGGTGGCGCAATGGCCGAGCAAATCCTTGGCGTGCTTGAAAGGGAAGGTCAGCGGCGTGGTGTCTTCGACAATCCGGTCAGCACCGGCGGCGTCTTCATCCACCACAAACCCACCGCCGACCGAGTAATACTCGCGGCTGCGGATCTGGATGCCGGCGGCGTCAAAGGCGCGAAAAATCATGCCATTGGGATGGTAGGCGAGAGGCTTGCGAATCATCGCCAGGTGTTCTTTCTCGTTGAACGCAATGCTGTGTTCGCCGAGCAGGTTCAAGCGACCGTCACTGCGCATTTGCGCAAGGCGTGCGACGACGGTTTCGGTATTCACGGTGTCCGGGTGTTCGCCTTCCAGGCCCAGCAACACGGCCTTGTCGCTGCCGTGGCCTTTGCCGGTGGCGCCCAGTGAGCCATAGAGTTCCACCTTGATGCCGCTGGTGGTGTTCAGCAGGTTGTCACGTTTGAGGCCTTCGACGAATCGAGCCGCCGCACGCATCGGGCCGACGGTGTGGGAACTGGAGGGGCCGATGCCAATCTTGAACAGGTCGAACACGCTAAGGGACATGGTTGTTCTCCGGTTTCTTATTATGTGTCGGGTGTACTCGGTCAAATGGTGGAGGAGGACTATGTGGGAGCCGGGCTTGCCCGCGATGGCATCACCTCGGTCTATCAGGTAGACCGGGGTGATGCCATCGCAGGCAAGCCAGCTCCCACACAAGCCAGCTTCTACATTAAATCGTGTACAACCTCAGATCACGCGTAGCTCTCGATCGACGGGCACGCACACACCAGGTTGCGGTCGCCAAACACGTTGTCGACCCGGCCAACCGGCGGCCAGTATTTGCCTTCGATCAACGACGCCACCGGGTACACCGCCTGTTCACGGCTGTACGGGTGGCTCCACTCACCGACGATTTCAGCCGCCGTGTGCGGGGCGTTTTTCAGTGGGTTGTCGTCCTTGTCCAAGGTGCCGTTTTCCACTGCGCGAATTTCCTCGCGGATGGCGATCATGGCGTCACAAAAGCGGTCCAGTTCTTCCCTGGATTCGCTTTCGGTCGGCTCGATCATCAAGGTGCCCGCCACCGGGAACGACATGGTCGGCGCATGGAAACCAAAGTCGATCAGGCGCTTGGCCACGTCATCCACGCTGATGCCGCTGCTGTCTTTCAATGGGCGCAGGTCCAGGATGCATTCGTGCGCCACCAGGCCGTTGCTGCCGGTGTAGAGCACGGGGTAATGCTCTTCGAGGCGACGGGAAATGTAGTTGGCGTTCAGGATCGCCAGCTGCGAAGCGCGCTTGAGGCCCGCGCCGCCCATCATGCTGATGTACATCCAGGTGATCGGCAAAATGCTCGCGCTGCCAAATGGCGCCGCGCACACCGCGCCTTCCTTGCGCTCCATGGCCGCGTGGCCTGGCAGGAACGGCGTGAGGTGGGATTTAACCCCAATCGGGCCAACGCCCGGGCCGCCACCGCCGTGCGGGATGCAGAAGGTTTTGTGCAGGTTCAGGTGGGACACGTCGCCACCGAACTTGCCCGGTGCGCACAGGCCGACCATCGCGTTCATGTTGGCGCCGTCGATGTACACCTGGCCGCCGTTGTCATGAATGATGCCGCAGATTTCGCGGATGCCTTCTTCGAACACGCCATGGGTGGACGGGTAGGTGATCATCAGCGCGGCGAGGTGTTCGCGGTGCTCGATGGCCTTGGCGCGCAAGTCTTCGATGTCGACGTTGCCGCGGGCATCGCAGGCGGTGACCACCACGCGCATACCGGCCATGTTGGCGGTCGCAGGGTTGGTGCCGTGGGCCGACGATGGGATCAGGCAGATGTCGCGGCGTTCTTCGCCACGGCTCTGGTGATAAGCACGAATGGCCAGCAGGCCGGCGTATTCACCTTGGGAACCGGCGTTCGGTTGCAGGGAGATTGCGTCGTAACCGGTGGCCGCGCAGAGCATGGCTTCCAGGTCGGAAGTCAGCTCCAGGTAGCCGGCGCTTTGTGCGGCCGGTGCGAAGGGGTGCAGGGCACCGAATTCAGCCCAGGTGACCGGGATCATTTCGCTGGCGGCGTTGAGTTTCATGGTGCACGAACCCAGCGGGATCATGGTGCGGTCCAGCGCCAGGTCCTTGTCGGCCAGCTTGCGCAGGTAGCGCATCAGCTCGGTTTCGGAGTGGTAACGGTTGAACACCGGGTGGCTGAGGATCGGCGACTGGCGTAGCAGCGCGGCGGGCAAGGTGCTTTCGGTCGCAGCAAAGGCCGGCAGTGCCTTGCCGTCGGCGAAGATCGCCCACAAGGCTTCGATATCGGCCTGGGTGGTGGTTTCGTCGACCGACAGGCCAACGCGCTCGGCATCGACCACACGCAGGTTGATGCGCTGGACGCGGGCCTTGTCGTGCAGGGCGGCGGTGTTGGCGCCCGTGTTGAGGGTGATGGTGTCGAAGAAGTTTGCCTGCTCAACCTTAAGGCCCAGGGCGGTCAAGCCTTTGGCCAGGATCGCGGTCAACTGGTGAATGCGCTGGGCGATCCGGGTCAGGCCTTCAGGGCCGTGGTACACGGCGTACATGCTGGCGATGTTGGCCAACAGGACCTGCGCGGTGCAGATGTTGCTGGTGGCTTTCTCGCGACGGATGTGTTGCTCGCGGGTCTGCATGGCCAGGCGCAGGGCCGGCTTGCCGAAACGGTCGACCGACACACCGACCAGACGGCCCGGCATATCACGCTTGAACGCATCCTTGGTGGAGAAGTACGCCGCGTGCGGGCCACCAAAGCCCAGCGGCACGCCGAAACGTTGCGCGCTGCCGATGGCCACGTCGGCGCCGAACTCACCCGGTGGGGTCAGCAGGGTCAGGGCCAGCAGGTCGGCGGCGACCGCGACCAAGGCATTGGCAGCGTGGAAACGCTCGGTCAGTTCGCGGTAATCAAACACATCACCGTTGCTGGCCGGGTATTGCAGCAGGGCGCCGAAAAACGCGCTGACGTCGGTCAGTTCACGCTCATCGCCCACTACCACGTCGATGCCCAACGGCTCGGCACGGGTGCGCAGCACGTCGAGGGTCTGTGGGTGGCTATGCACGGAGGCGAAGAAAGCGTTGCTGCCCTTGTTCTTGCTCAGGCGCTTACAGAAGGTCATGGCTTCGGCGGCGGCGGTGGCTTCGTCGAGCAAGGAGGCGTTGGCGATCGGCAGGCCGGTGAGGTCGCTGATCAGGGTCTGGAAGTTCAGCAGCGCTTCCAGGCGGCCTTGGGAAATCTCGGGTTGGTACGGGGTGTAGGCGGTGTACCAGGCCGGGTTTTCCAGCAGGTTGCGCAGGATCGGCGACGGCGTGTGGCAGTTGTAGTAGCCCTGGCCGATGTAAGTCTTGAACAGCTGGTTCTTGCCGGCGATGGCCTTGATCTTGGCCAGGGCCTGGGCTTCGCTCAGGCCGTCTTCCAGGCCGAGCACGCTGGTGCCCTTGATGCTTTCCGGGATCACGCTGGCGCTGAGGGCTTCGAGGGAATCAAAGCCCAGGCTTGCGAGCATGTGCTGCTCATCTTCCTGGCGCGGGCCGATGTGGCGGGCGATGAATTCGTTGGCGGTGCTGAGATTGATGGTCATGGTGCGCTCCTCAGGCTTCAGCGTTGGCTTTGATCAGACGGTCGTACGCATCCTGATCCAGCAGTTTAGCCACCGCCTCGGCGTCGGCCGGTTTAAAGCGGAAGAACCAGCCTTCGCCCATCGGGTCTTCGTTAACCAGTTCCGGGCTGTCGCTGAGTGCGTCGTTTACTTCCAGCACTTCACCGGTCAGCGGCATGTACACGCCGCTGGCGGCTTTCACCGATTCCACGGTGGAGGCTTCGGCGCCCTTGTCGTAAGCCTGCAACTCCGGCAGTTGCACGAAAACCACATCACCCAGCGCGTTCTGCGCGAAAGCGGTGATACCCACGGTGACGCTGCCATCGGCTTCGGCGCGCAGCCATTCGTGATCTTCAGTGAAACGCAACTCGCTCATGGAAACTCCTCAGGGCCAGATTCGTCTGGTGGACGGGATGGGAATAATGGGGAGTTACTTAGCAATATTGCGGCCAATGTCATTAAGTCTTTATGAATCAATGGCTTAACTATTTTGGTTGTGAGGATATGATTTTTAGCTGTAGCGATTTCGATACACTTGAGCACACCAAAAAAAGCCTATGTGGATCAAAGCCTTGCATGGCGCGTAAAAAACAGGGTTGTAGCGATATCGTTACGCTGTAGCGCTTTCAGTACAGCGAGTGTCGTTTCTAGACTAGATTTGGAATGAAGTCCATGTGGGAGCGGGCTTGCTCGCGAATGCGGTGTGTCAGGCAGCTCATTTGTAACTGACCCACCGCATTCGCGAGCAAGCCCGCTCCCACAATTTGATCTCTACATTTTCAGGGTTTGTTTGGAATGCCGTACTTGCGCAAGCGATGGGCGATCGCCGTGTGGGACGTTTGCAGGCGGCTCGCCAGTTGGCGGGTCGAGGGGTAGCTGGTGTAGAGGGTTTCCAGCAGATTGCGCTCGAAGTCTTCCACCGCCTGTTCCAGGCTGTCGACTTCGCCGTCGCTCTGGCGCGCCACCGAGGTGCCGGCGATGTCGAGGTCGCCGATGTCCACCAGGCTGCTTTCGCAGATGGCGGCGGCGCGGAAGATCACGTTTTGCAGTTGGCGCACATTACCCGGCCAGCGGTTGCCGAGCAGGGCCGGGTAAGTGCCGGGCGCCAGGCGACACACCGGGCGCTGGATCTGCGCACAGGCTTGCTGCATGAAGTAGCGGGCCAGCAGCAGAATGTCCTGGCCGCGCTCGCGCAGTGGCGGCACTTCGACGTTGAGCACATTAAGGCGGTAAAACAGGTCTTCGCGGAAGGTGCCCTCGCTGACCATTTTTTCCAGGTCGCGATGGGTGGCGCTGAGGATGCGCACGTTGACCTTCACTTCACGGTCGCCGCCCACCCGGCGAAAGCTGCCGTCATTCAGAAACCGCAGCAGCTTGGCCTGCAAATACGGCGACATCTCGCCAATTTCATCAAGGAACACCGTGCCCTGGTTGGCCAACTCCATCAGCCCGGGCTTGCCGCCACGCTGCGCGCCGGTAAAGGCGCCAGGCGCATAACCGAACAACTCACTTTCGGCCAGGTTCTCCGGCAATGCCGCACAGTTCAAAGCCAAAAACGGTGCACTGTGGCGTGCGCTGATGGCATGGCAGGCGCGGGCGACCAGCTCTTTGCCGGTGCCGGTTTCGCCCTGGATCAACAGCGGCGCATCCAGCGCCGCCACCCGTTGCGCCCGCGCCTTGAGGGTGCGAATCACCGGCGACTCGCCCAGCAGCGCATCAAACCCTTCGGCATGGTCGTGATGCAGCGCCGACAGTTGCTCACCGATGCGGTTGGGTTGGTACAGGGTCAGCAGGGCGCCGGCGTCGGTGATCGGTGTGGCGTCGAGCAAAAAGGTCTGGCCGTTGACGCTGATCTCGCGCAACGGCAAACGAAAGCCCTGTTCGAGCAAAGTCTCCAGCAGCGCCGAGTCGTTGAACAACGCGCTGATGCTTTCACCCGCCGGTTCGCGGCCATACAGCGCGATCAGCGCCGGGTTGGCCAGCAGGATCTTGCCCGCGCTGTCCAGGGCCAGCACCGGGTCGGTCATGGCTGCGAGCAGCGCGTCGAGTTGCAGGTGGCGGCGTTGGCCGGGAAGGATATCCACCACGGTGACCGCCTGTACGCCGTGCACGCTGAACAGCGCATCGCGCAGTTCTTCGAGCACCTCGGCGCTCAGGGTCGGCGCGTCGATGTACACGTTGGGCGGCACCATCTCCACCGCATCCAGGTTGAGATTGCGCCCACCGAGCAAGGCCAGGACTTCCTGGGTAATGCCGACGCGGTCGATGAAGCTGACGTGGATACGCATGGGGTGGCGACAAATCTGCAGAGCGAGAGGCCGCAAGTATGCCTTGCAGCGGATGGAGATCAAAATGTGGGAGCGGGCTTGCTCGCGAATGCGGTGTGTCAGTCTCTTAATTTATTGACTCAAAGACCGCATTCGCGAGCAAGCCCGCTCCCACATTGATGGTGTTGTGTCAGCGCAAACTGGTTATTCCAGGTGTTCGGGCTTGACCGGATCGCCAGACTTCACATCCAACTGATGCCGTACATCCTCAAACATCAAGTCGTACTGCTTGTGCATCGAGCCGTTAAGCGTCGCCACCTTCGGCATCCCGTATTTCTGCGCGATGTTCATCGCATGCCGGGCAAAGTCGAAGGCCTGGTCCTTGGGCAAAAAGAATTCCTCCTTGAGGTCCTTGCCCTGCACCGAGCCGTGCAGCTTGAAGAGCATTCCCTTGCCTTCCTTTGGATCCTGGCTGACCTCGTAGTCGATGCACAGGTTGTAGCTGTAGTCCTCCTTGTTGAGCGCGTGACGTTCGATGTGCAGGTGACCGGGTTCAAAGGTGGCCATAGGCGTTTCTCCTCTACTTCACAGGTAGGTGATGCCAGGTTTTGCCGTGCTGATACGCGTGCCGGCGCTGCCCTGGACGATGGCTTCGATGTCCGAGAGTGAACCGATGACGGCAGTTTTGCCAGTCTGGCGGGCGAACTCGCAGGCCGCTTGCACCTTTGGCCCCATGGAGCCGGCGGCGAAGCCGAGCTTCTCCATGTCGTCGGGATGGGCCTGGCCGATGGCCTTCTGGGTCGGCTTGCCGAAGTCGATAAAAGCCGCATTGACGTCGGTGGCAATCACCAGCAAATCGGCGTCCAGTTGCGCGGCCAGCAAGGATGAACACAGGTCTTTGTCGATCACCGCTTCAATGCCGCGCAGCTTGCCGTCTTCGCCATACATCGTCGGGATGCCGCCACCACCGGCGCAAATCACAATGGCGCGTTTTTCCAGCAGCCACTTTATCGGGCGGATTTCAAAGATGCGTTTGGGGCGTGGGCTGGCCACCACACGGCGGTATTTATCGCCATCGGGGGCGATGGCCCAGCCTTTTTCGGCGGCGAGTTTTTCGGCTTCGGCCTTGGAGTACACCGGGCCAATGGGTTTGGTCGGGTTCTGGAAGGCCGGGTCCTTGGCGTCGACTCCCACTTGGGTGAGCAAGGTGGCGAACGGTACTTCGAAGTCCAGCAGGTTGCCCAGTTCCTGTTCGATGATGTAGCCGATCATGCCTTCGGTCTCGGCGCCGAGCACGTCCAGCGGGTAGGGCGAAACCTGGGTGTAGGCCGCCGCCTGCAATGACAGCAGGCCGACTTGCGGGCCATTGCCGTGGGCGATCACCAGCTCGTTGCCGGGGTGGATCTTGGCGATCTGTTCGGTGGCGATGCGGATATTGGCGCGTTGGTTGTCCGCCGTCATGGGTTCACCACGGCGGAGCAGGGCGTTGCCGCCCAGGGCTACGACGATGCGCATAATGCATTCCTTTTAGAAGGATCGTTCCCACGCTCTGCGTGGGAATGCCTCACTGGACGCTCTGCGTCCGCTCTTGTGACGCAGAGCGTCACTGGCTGCATTCCCACGCAGAGCGTGGGAACGATCAGAGTGGGGTTAGATATCCGCCAGCGCCGACACCAGAATCGCCTTGATGGTATGCATGCGGTTTTCTGCCTGCTCAAATGCGATGTTGGCCGGCGACTCGAACACTTCCTCGGTCACTTCCACGCCATTGGCCAGGTTCGGATAACGCGCGGCGATGTCCTTGCCCACCTTGGTCTCACTGTTATGGAACGCCGGCAGGCAGTGCATGAACTTCACGCGCGGGTTGCCCGAGGCTTTCATCATCTTGGCGTTGACCTGGTACGGCAGCAGTTGCTCGATACGCTCGTCCCACGCTTCCACCGGCTCGCCCATCGACACCCAAATATCGGTGTGGATGAAGTCCACGCCTTTCACGGCTTCTTTCGGGTCTTCGGTGATGGTGATGCGTGCGCCGCTTTCCTCGGCAAAGGCCTGGCACTGCTTGATGAAATCTTCGTGTGGCCACAGCGCTTTCGGCGCGCCGATGCGCACGTCCATGCCCAGTTTGGCGCCGATCATCAGCAGCGAGTTGCCCATGTTGTAGCGCGCGTCGCCCAGGTACGCGTAGCTGATGTCATGCAGCGGCTTGTCGCTGTGCTCGCGCATGGTCAGGGTGTCGGCGATCATTTGCGTTGGGTGGAATTCGGCGGTGAGGCCGTTGAACACCGGCACACCGGCGAACTTGGCCAGCTCTTCGACGATTTCCTGTTCAAAGCCACGGTACTCGATGGCATCGAACATCCGGCCCAGGACGCGGGCGGTGTCTTTCATGCTTTCCTTGTGGCCGATCTGCGACGACACCGGGTCGATATAGGTGACGTGGGCGCCCTGGTCATGGGCTGCCACTTCGAACGCGCAACGGGTGCGAGTCGAGGTTTTTTCGAAGATCAGCGCGATGTTTTTGCCTTGCAGGTGCGGACGCTCGGTGCCGGTGTACTTGGCGCGTTTGAGGTCGCGGGACAGGTCCAGCAGGTAGTTCAACTCGCGGGTAGTGTGGTGCATCAGCGACAGCAGGCTGCGGTTGCGCATGTTAAAAGCCATGATGAGTCTCCTTAATAGTCGATTGGGTCGCGGATGATCGGGCAGGTCATGCAGTGGCCACCGCCACGGCCTCGGCCCAGTTCACCGGCGCTGATGGTGATGACTTCCACACCGGCCTTGCGCAGCAGGGTGTTGGTGTAGGTGTTGCGGTCGTAACCGATCACCACGCCAGGCTCCACGGCCACCACGTTGTTGCCGTCATCCCATTGCTCGCGCTCGGCGGCGAAGCTGTTGCCGCCGGTCTCGACCACACGCAGTGCCTTGAGGTTGAGCGCTGCGGCCACGGTTTCGAGGAAATTGGTTTTCTCCCGCTGGATGTCGATGCCGTGCGGCTTGCTTTCATCCGGGCGCAGGGTGAAGGGCACGATCTGGTTGACCACTTCGGGGAAGATGGTCACCAGGTCGCGGTCGCAGAAGCTGAACACGGTGTCCAGGTGCATCGCCGCGCGGGACTTCGGCAGACCGGCAACGATCACGCGTTCCACGGCTTTGTTTTTGAACAGGTTGCGCGCCAGTTGGCCAATCGCCTGGTGCGAAGAACGCTCGCCCATGCCGATCAACACCACGCCATTGCCAATCGGCATCACGTCGCCGCCTTCCAGCGTGGCGGCACCGTGTTCCTGGTCGGGGTCGCCGTACCAGATCTGGAAGTCGGCGTTGGTGAACTCGGGGTGGAATTTATAGATGGCGCTGGCCAACAGGGTTTCCTGACGTCGCGCCGGCCAGTACATCGGGTTGAGCGTCACACCGCCGTAGATCCAGCAGGTGGTATCGCGGGTGAACTGAGTGTTGGGCAGCGGCGGCAGGATGAAGCTTGAGTGGCCGAGGAAGTCGCGGAACATCTCGATGGTTCGGCCACCAAAGCTGCTCGGCAGGTCATCGGCCGACACGCCGCCAATCAGGAACTCGCTGATCTTGCGCGGCTCCAGGCTGCGCAGCCACGAGCCGACTTCATCGACCAGGCCCAGGCCAACGGTATTGGCGGTGATCTTGCGCTCCAGAATCCAGTCCAGCGCTTCGGGGATGGCGACGATATCGGTCAGCAGGTTGTGCATTTCCAGCACATCAATGTCCCGCTCGCGCATCTTGGTTACGAAGTCGAAGTGGTCGCGCTTGGCCTGGGCCACCCACAGCACGTCATCGAACAGCAGTTCGTCGCAGTTGTTGGGGGTCAGCCGCTGATGGGCCAAACCTGGGGAGCACACCATGACTTTGCGCAGTTTGCCGGCTTCGGAATGTACGCCGTACTTCACTTTTTCCGTGGTCATTACAGATCCTCCAGTCAGAATTACAGAGTCAGGAAGCCGTCGTAGAGGCCATAGGCAGCCACCAGGGCGCCAATGACGACTGCGGCAAAAATCAGCTTCTCGACGTTGGTGAAAATCGGTTTGCCCAGTTCATGCTTGGCCTTGGCGAACAGGATCGCGCCGGGGGCGTAGAGCAGGGCGGACAGCAGCAGGTATTTGGTGCCACCGGCGTAGAGCAGCCAGACCGCGTAGATCAGGGCGATGGCGCCGATGAACAGGTCTTTCCTGCGCTCGCGCAGGGCGTTTTCGTAGGTCTCGCCACGCACCGCCAGCAGCAGCGCATAGGCCGCCGACCACAGGTAAGGCACCAGGATCATCGAGGTGGCGAGGTAGATCAGCGACAGGTAAGTGCTGGCCGAGAACAACGTGATCACCAGGAAAACCTGAACCATCGCATTGGTCAGCCACAGGGCGTTGACCGGCACGTGGTTGGCGTTTTCGCGGCGCAAAAACTCCGGCATGGTGTGGTCCTTGGCGGCGGCGAACATGATCTCCGCACACAGCAGCACCCATGACAGCAGTGCACCCAACAGCGAGACGATCAAGCCGACGCTGATCAACACCGCGCCCCAGTGGCCCACCACATGCTCCAGCACGGCAGCCATCGATGGGTTCTGCAGTTTGGCCAGTTCCGGTTGGGTCATGATGCCCAGGGACAGCACGTTCACCAGCATCAGAAACAGCAGCACGGTGATAAAGCCGATCACGGTGGCCTTGCCGACGTCGCTGCGTTTTTCTGCACGGGACGAGAAGATGCTCGCGCCTTCGATGCCGATAAACACCCACACGGTGACCAGCATCATGTTGCGCACCTGGTTCATCACGCTGCCCAGGTCTGGGTTTTTCACGCCCCAGATGTCAGCGGTAAAGATATCCAGCTTGAACGCGAACAGCGCGATCAATACAAACAGCACCAGCGGCACCACCTTGGCGACGGTGGTCACCAGGTTGATGAAGGCTGCTTCCTTGATGCCGCGCAGTACCAGGAAATGCACGGCCCACAGCAGCACTGACGCGCCAATCACGGCAGCAGGCGTGTTGCCTTCGCCGAAGATGGGGAAAAAATAACCGAGGGTGCTGAACAGCAACACGAAGTAACCGACGTTGCCCAGCCAGGCGCTGATCCAGTAGCCCCAGGCCGATGAGAAGCCCATGTAGTCGCCAAACCCGGCCTTGGCATAGGCGTACACGCCGCCGTCGAGGTCAGGCTTGCGGTTGGCCAGGGTCTGGAATACGAAAGCGAGGGTGAGCATGCCGATGGCGGTAATGACCCAGCCGATCAACACCGCGCCGACATCGGCGCTGGCGGCCATGTTTTGCGGGAGTGAGAAGATCCCGCCGCCAATCATTGAGCCCACGACCAGCGCAACCAGGGCGCCGAGTCGAAGTTTTCCGGGAGTTTCAGACATTGCATGACTCCAATGCAGGAGAAGAGAGACCACAGAATAATTCCGTGCGCTAATCAAACAGCTGACTCAGATCACTTCATTGGCACATTCCATTGTGAATTAATGACTTAAGGGTAAAATCCGGAGGCAATAGTTTCCCCCGTAGAGGCGCTTTCCAGAGCGGCTCCTGCGTTTTTATTAATCATTTAGTTCGAGGTGTGGACGTTTGACCCTAGCCCGTTTTGTCGAATGTGCAAACTTTTCTCAATTAAGTGCCTAAGCCAGCACGAACTGGCAAAGTGCCTGCTCTATTTAAATTATAAATAAGCCTAAACTTTATAAACTGTCATGCCATTGCGTTATGAGCGTGACGGTTTTATCGCGGTCTTTAATAAACGCTACACTCGCTGAGTTAATTAGTTGAGTGCGCGCGTGTTCTCTCAAACTATTTTATTTCAGGAGTTTTCATGTCCCAACCGGCCGAGAAACTACGCCTCAGCGCGTTGATTGCTCTGGTGGTGGGTTCGATGATCGGCGGCGGTATTTTCTCTTTGCCGCAGAACATGGCCGCACGCGCCGAAGTGGGCGCCGTGCTGATCGGCTGGGCGATCACCGCCGTCGGCATGCTCACCCTGGCGTTTGTGTTCCAGACCCTGGCCAATCGCAAACCTGAACTCGACTCCGGCGTGTATGCCTACGCCAAGGCCGGGTTCGGTGACTACATGGGGTTTTCGTCGGCCTGGGGCTACTGGATCAGTGCGTGGATGGGCAACGTCGGTTACTTCGTGTTGCTGTTCAGCACCCTCGGCTACTTTTTCCCGGTGTTCGGCCAGGGCAATACGCCGGTCGCGATCGGCTGTGCCTCGCTGCTGCTGTGGGCGGTGCATTTTCTGGTGCTGCGTGGCATCAAGGAGGCGGCGTTCATCAACCAGATCACTACGGTGGCGAAGATCGTGCCGTTGCTGATGTTTATCGTGATCGCCGCCGTGGCGTTCAAGGCGGATATCTTTACCCGCGATATCTGGGGCCTGGGCAACCCGCAATTTGGCAGCGTGGTCGATCAGGTACGCAACATGATGCTGGTCACCGTGTTCGTGTTTATCGGTATCGAGGGCGCCAGCGTGTATTCGGCGCGCGCCGAGAAGCGCTCGGACGTGGGCCGCGCCACCGTGATCGGCTTTCTGGGTGTGCTGGCACTGCTGGTGCTGGTGAATGTGCTGTCCCTGGGCATCATGAGCCAGCCGGAGCTGGCGCAATTGCAAAACCCTTCACTGGCAGGTGTGCTGGAACATATCGTCGGGCCGTGGGGCGCGATGGCGATCAGCATCGGGTTGGCCGTGTCGCTGCTCGGCGCCTTGCTGTCATGGGCGCTGCTGTGTGCGGAAATCCTCTACGCCACTGCTCATGACAAGACCATGCCGGCCTTCCTGAAAAAGGAAAACCCCAACCGGGTGCCGGTCAATGCGCTGTGGCTGACCAACGTGATGATCCAGGTGTTCCTGGTGATCACGCTGTTTTCCCACAGCACCTACACCACCCTGATTTACCTGGCCTCGTCGATGATCCTGGTGCCGTACCTGTGGTCGGCGGCCTACGCGGTGCTGCTGAGCGGGCGCGGCGAAACCTATGCCGGTGCCCAGCGCCAGCGTTATAAGGATTTGCTGGTCGGCCTGATCGCCCTCGGCTATGCCGTCTGGCTGCTGTATGCCGGTGGCTTGAAGTACCTGCTGCTCTCGGCGTTGCTGTATGCGCCCGGCGTGATCCTGTTTGCCCTGGCCAAGCGCGAACAGGGCCAGCCCTTGTTTACGCACATGGAAAAAGGCATTTTCAGTTGCGTGATCGCGGGCGCGGGGCTGGCGGCTTATGGGCTGTATAGCGGGGTGTTGTCGTTGTGAGATTGGCGTATGAGCCGCCCTATGACTGGGCGGCAATGCTGGGTTTTCTATCGGCGCGGGCCATCACCGGGTTGGAGACCGTGGAGGCCGGCGTGTATCGGCGCAGCATCAGCATTGGCGGGCAACACGGCTGCATCAGCGTGGCGCCGGGCGCGGGCGATTGGCTGGAAGTGGGCGTTGAGTTTCCCGACATGGCGGCGTTGCCCGAGATCGAGCGGCGCCTGCGGGCGATGTTCGATCTGGATGCGCGGCCTGGTTTGATCAATGCGCAACTGGCCGCCGACCCGTTGATGGCGCAGTTGGTGGCTGCCCGCCCTGGCCTGCGGGTGCCGGGGACGTGGGATGGTTTGGAGCTGGCGATTCGTGCAGTGCTGGGCCAGCAGATCACGGTGGTCGCGGCCATTCGCCTGGCGGGTAAATTGGTGGCGCAGCATGGCCAGCCGCTGCAAACGCCCCATACCGGTATTACCCATGTATTTCCTGCTCCTGAAGTCTTGGCGGCGGCGGACCTGGCGACCTTGGGCATGCCCAGGGCGCGGGGCCGTACCTTGTCGGGTGTGGCTCGGGCGTTGCTGGATGATCCGCAATTATTTGCAGCCAAGGCCAATCTCAAGGACGGCGTGGCGCGCCTGGTAGCCTTGCCGGGAATTGGCGACTGGACCGCGCAGTACATCGCCATGCGTCAGTTGCGTGAGCCGGATGCGTTTGCGTCGGGGGATATTGGCTTGATCAATGCGCTGGCGGCGCTGGAAGGCGGGCCGGTATCGGCGCGGCAGTTGTTGGCCCGTGCGGAGGCGTGGCGGCCGTTGCGGGCGTATGCGGCGCAGCATTTGTGGACGTCGTTGAGTCGGGTGGATTGAGGGCGGCTGTCAGGGCCTCATCGCAGCGGTGCGACGATTCGACAAGCCAGCTCCCACATTCGATGTGTGAACACAGTCAAATGTGGGAGCTGGCTTGCCTGCGATAGCGATCTCAATTCACCACTGAGCTCGATGTGAGCCCAATTCCCCAGCGGGCAAATCCCACTGCAACGGCGTGCCACTGATGGTCACCGGCGCCAGCAAACGATGGGCCTGGCCCCAGGCCGTCTGCTCCACCACCAAGCCCTGATCGCCCGGTTCTTCGGCCCGCAACGCCGGCTGCTCCGGCACTTGCCCGGCCTCCACCAGCAACTTTGCGGTGCGCGCCAATGACAAGCGCGCCGAACCACCGCGGCCGGTTTTCAGCCGCTCGCTCAAGGCTTGAATGGCACTGGCCGCCATCAAATACCCGGTCGCGTGATCCAGCGCCTGCAACGGCAGCGGCACCGGTTTATCCGCCTGTTTCCACGTCATGCCAGCATCGGCAATGCCGCTGCTCATCTGCACCAGGCTGTCGAAGCCACGACGGTTGCTCCACGGGCCGCTCCAGCCGTAGGCGTTGAGGCTTACGTCGATCAGGCCGGGGGCGAGGCGTTGTAATTCTGTGGCGGTGTAGCCCAACTGTTCGAGCGCGTCGGCGCGGTAGCCGTGGAACAGGATGTCGGCGTCCTTGAGCAGGTTTTCGAACACCTGGCGGTCTTCGGCACTTTTAAGGTTCAGGCGTGCGCAGCGTTTGCCCAGGGTCATTTCCGGCACTACGCCCGGTTCGTTCCAGGTCGGCGAGTCGATGCGCAGTACATCGGCGCCCAGGCCTGCGAGAAAACGACTGGCCACAGGACCGGCCAACACACGGGTCAAGTCCAGCACCTTGATGCCGGCCAGCGGGCGTGCCACCGAGCCGAGCCACGGTTTGTCGCCAGTGGTGTCGAAGGTCTGGCGCTGCACCAATGCCTCGGCGTTCACTGCCAACCCTTGCGGATGGGTTTGCCAGGCCTGCCAGGTACGCATCTGCGCCGCGCAACCGCCGGCATCGACGATCGCCTGTTCCAGTTCGGCGGCGTTCCAGGCGGCGACTTTACTGGCCATCTCGGCGCGGTCATTGACCTTGCCCAGGACGCGCTCGGCGGCAGCCCGGTGGTGGGGCGCATTGGTGTGCAAACGGATCCAGCCGTCGGCGCTGGCGTAGTCGCCGGCCACCGGGTCCCACAGCGGCGGTACTTGCCAGCCCACCGGGCGAATCGAGGAGGAGAACCAGAAGCAAGCGAGGCGTCGGTCCACGCTCACGCTGGGCAAGCGCCCGGTTTGTTGCTGGATAAGTTGAGCAACCGCCTGGCCGGCAGCGCCGAGGCTGGCGCTGGCCAGTTCGGTCACGGCAAAGGTCGAGGGCAGGGCGCCGGCCTCGGTGAACGTCAGTGGGGTTTGCGGTAAATCGAGTGCGGCTTGGATGGGTGTCAGCAGGTCAGTCATCAAAGGCCCTCCGTTAGAGAAGAGCCACTATAGAAGATCCTCACACGGCTGTGACCACTCCCGGCACCAACGGCAAGTCGATGCTGGCGATAAAACCACCGTCCGGGTGATTGGCCAGAATCAGGCTGCCGCCATGGCGTTCGGCGGCGCGGCGGGCAATCGCCAGGCCCAGCCCGTGGCCTTGGGCGGCTTGGCCGGGCGCGCGATAAAACGGCTCGCCCAGTTGGCTCAAGTGTTCGGCTTCAACGCCGGGGCCGTGGTCGCGCACGCTGATCAGGATGCGCTCGCCCTGGTGCTGGGCGCCTAGCTCGATCGGCTGGCCAACGGGGTTAAAGCGCTGGGCGTTACGCAGCAGGTTGTCCACCGCGCGCTCGATCATGGTCGGCCAGCCCTTGAGGTGCAGCTCGGGTTCGGCGCTCAGTTGCACCACCTGTTCCGGCGCACTGAGTTGGGCATCCTTTTGTAAGGTTCTGAGCAGTGGGGTGAGGTCGACCTCTTCGGCGCTGGCGTTGTCGGCGTCCACGCGGGCCAGCACCAGAATCTCGCTGATGAGTGCTTCCAGACGGTCGCACTCACGGGTCAGGCGCGGCCACAGGCGTTCGCGTTCTTCGGGGCCGGCGCGTTCTGCCAGGGCCAGGGCGATGCGCAAGCGGGCCAGCGGCGAGCGCAGTTCGTGGGACACATCGCGCAGCAACTGGCGCTGGCTGCCGATCAGGCTTTGCAGGCGTGCGCCCATGCGGTTGAAGTCCGTGGCCAGCACGCCGAATTCATCGCGGCGGTTGGCCAGTTGCGCCAGGCTGTTTTGCTGATAGGTGGTCTGGCCCAGGTCATGAACTGCGCCGCGCAGGCGGCTGAGTGGGCGGGTAATGGACAAGGTCACCAGCAGGCTGAACAGCGTCAGCACCACCAGGGCAATGGCCAGTGCGCTCAACGGCCACATCAGGCTGCTGCGGTGCCAGGCGTCCAGTTCCGGGTTGGGGATGCGATAGATCAGCAGGTACGTGTCACCGGTTTTTTCACTGGTGTACTCGGCGGTCAGGCGGCGCCAGGGCAGATGGCTGTCCTGGTTGTCATTCTGGCGGGCTTCGAAGGCGGCGGCACGGCGCGGGAAAGTGCCGCGTACCACCGGGTCGCCGCTTTCGTTGAGGACCTGCACGTCGATGTGGTACTGGCGTTTGCGTTGTTGCAGCAACTCCTGGGCGGCGTCCTCACCCTGGGCTTCGTAGAGTTGCGTCCACTCTTGCGCCAGGTTGTTGAGGCCGGGATGGCGGCTCAGAATCCAGGTGTCCTGGTTGAGCATATGCCCAAGCAGGATCGACAGCCCGGCAACCAAGGCGATGGCCAGCCAGAAACTGGCCAGGATGCGCCAGAACAATGAACGCACAGGAAACCCTCAAACAGGAAAAGCCCAGCGGCGCGAGCCACTGGGCTGGGGAGGTAACGCTAGCGCATTATTGCGCTTTTTGCGGCTGTTGCGCTTTCCAGGCCTGGAATTCCTTCCACTCGGCGCGGCGCTCGGCTTGCTTCTTGACGATCTCGTCGAACTTCTTCTGTTGATCGGGTTTGAGCACGGCACGGATATCAGCCTGGGTTTTCTGCTTGGCGGCGGCCATGTCGTTTTTCATGGCTTGCTGGTCAGCGGCCGGCAGCTTGTCGAGGTACTTGCGCACGATTTCTTTGCGGCCGTGCCATTGTTCGCCCATCAGCTTGCCGATTTGCTCGCGCTGTTCGCGGCTCAGGTCGAGCTGGCTGAAGGGGCCGCCTTTGCCACGCGGACCGTGTTCGCCGCCGTGGCCTGGGCCGCCCATCATATGGCCTTCAGGGCCGCCCATCGGGCCTGGGCCTTCTGGCGCTGCGGCCATGGCGATGGTTGGCAGGGCAGCGGCGAACATCAGAGCGATAAGGGTCTTGCGCATGGTGTTTCTCCTGTCTCTATTCCGGTGAGTCCGGATGTGAGTAGGTTACCCAGCGCAAGGTCAGCGGCGGTCAGGGGAGGGTAAAGCTTGGGTAAAGAGGGTTTGTTGCGAGGTTTACATTGATCGTTCCCACGCTCTGCGTGGGAATGCATACCGTGACGCTCTGCGTCACCGGCGTACACAGCGGAACGCAGAGCGTCCCCGGCGGCATTACCACGCGGAGCGTGGGAACGATCTTTAGAGGCTGTAGTAATAGCCACGGCTGCGCAGCGCCACGATCCGCGGCCGGCCATCCGGGTGTGGGCCGATCTTTTTGCGCAGGTTGCTCACGTGCATGTCCAGGCTGCGATCGTACAGAGTGAGCTTGCGGCCCAGGGCGATCTGCGCCAGTTCCTGCTTGTCCAGCGGTTCGCCGGGCTGGCGCAGCAAGGCTTCGAGCAGGCGGCTTTCGGACACCGTGAGGGTGAATTCCTGCTCGTCGATGCTGACCACGCCGCGCACCGGGCTGAAGCACAAATCGCCCAGCTCCATCTGCGTCGACACCGCCGCCGGGTGGCTGCGGCGCAGCACGGCGCGCAGGCGCGCAGTCAGCTCGCGTGGGTCGCAGGGCTTGGCCAGGTAATCGTCGGCACCCAGTTCCAGGCCGAGGATACGGTCCAGCGGTTCGCCACGGGCCGAGAGCATCACCACCGGCAACTCCGGGTGGTCATTGCGCAGTTGCTTGAGCAACTCCAGGCCGCTGCCATCCGGCAGCATCACGTCAAGCACCACGGCGGCGGGTGCGGCTTCGGCCAGGGCTTTGCGCGCGCTCAAGCCGTCGTGGCAGGCGCGCACCTGGAAACCTTCCTGGCTCAGCCAACTGGTCAGCAGCTCACAGAGCTCCTGGTCATCATCTATCAGTAACAGCTCGCTCATGACTCACTCAATTTAGCCATTGTCGACGGCGACGGTGCCCACCGCTGGCGAAGATCCCGCACAGCAAGGCGATCAGTGCGACGGCCCCGCCGGTAACAAACCACTGTTGTTGTTCGGTCAGCCAGCGGTTCAAGGCGCCGCCTTGTGTCTCTTTGAGTTGCTGGACCAGGCGTTGGTTCTCCTGGCGCAAGCGATTCAGTTGAGCGCTTTCACGGGCATTCTCTGTGCTTTGCAGTTGTTTGCTCAATTCTTCACGCAGTCGTTCGCTTTCTTTCAAACGTTGCTGCAACTCGGTGATCTGGCTGCCGACACTCAGGGACAAGGGCGTGGAGCTGCCGGTGTTTGAGGTTTCTTCCGCGTGGGCGGTCGCCCCGATCATTAACACTGCCAACAGACACAACGGACGTAAGCGCATCGGAACTCCTGATTCCACACGAATATTCAGAACGTTGTCGGCAGGTTACCGAGAATAATGAGCAATTAGGAGCGCGCCGAACCTATCAGGTTCAGCGCAGCCGGGCTTTAAGGCAGGACTTGCTTGAACGGCTTGACCACCACATCAACGTAGACGCCCGCAGCAATGTAGGGATCGGCTTTGGCCCAGGCCTGGGCATCGGCCAGCGAGGCGAACTCGGCAATGATCAGGCTGCCGGTGAAGCCGGCGGCGCCTGGGTCATTGCTGTCGACGGCCGGGTGCGGGCCTGCGATCACCAGACGGCCTTCGGCTTGCAGGGTTTTGAGGCGCTCAACGTGCGCCGGGCGTACGCTCAGGCGTTTTTCCAGCGAATCGGCAACGTCGGTGGCAATGATGGCGTAGAGCATGTCAGTCCTCGGTTTTCGGCGTGGTGGGGGCGGTGTCATGCAGATGGCGCGACAGGTAGATACCTTGGCCGATCAGGAACAATACGGTCATGCCCAGGCTGCCGAAGACTTTGAAGTCCACCCAGTAATCCTGGAAGGTAAAGGCCACGAACAGGTTGGCGGCGCCGCAGAACAGGAAAAACACGATCCAGGCCACGTTCAACCGCACCCATACGGGCTCCGGCAGGGTCAACGCGTGGCCCATGATGCGCTTGATCAACAGGCGGTCACCGATAAAGTGGCTGCCGATAAACACCAGCGCGAACAGCCAGTTCACCACCGGGGCTTTCCATTTAAGGAAGGTTTCGCTGTGAAAGGCCAGGGTCAGGCCGCCGAACACCAGGCAGGCGATCAGGGTGAGCCATTGGCTTTTTTCCAGTTTGCGCTGGGAAATGAAAATGGCGCCGTAGACTACGATAGAACTGACGATCAGCACGGCAGTGGCGCTGTAGATGCCCCCGAACGAGAGCTGATGACCGGCGATATCGATGACCCTGGGGTCGAGTTTGGTAACGATGAAAAACAGCAACAGCGGGATGAAGTCGATGAATTGTTTCACAGTAAGAGCCAGAAGCTGGATGTGGCGGCATAATAACAAACATCCTTGGTAGCGAAAGCGCCAGCTGACTTGAGGTTACACACGCCCGTGAATGTTGATTTGCACTGCCACAGCACAGCCTCCGACGGCGCCCTGGCGCCCGCGGTACTGGTTGCGCGTGCGTTTGAAAAAGGCGTGCGAGTCCTGTCGTTGACCGACCACGACACCCTCGAAGGCCTCGACGAGGCGCGCACGGCGGCCCATGCGCTGGGCATGCAACTGGTCAACGGCGTGGAATTGTCCTGCACCTGGGGCGGCGCCACCATTCATGTGCTCGGTTACGGTTTTGATCAAAACGCTGCGCCTTTGGTGGCGGCCATTGCCCAATTGCACGATGGCCGTTGGCTGCGGTCCGAAGAAATAAGCCGCAAGCTCAGCCTTAAAGGCATGCCCAATGCGCTCGACGGCGCCCGCGCCATCCAGCAGGAGCTGGGCGACAGCGGCAACGCACCGGCCCGGCCGCACTTTGCCGACTGGATGGTGCGTGAAGGGTTCGTCAGGGACCGCGCCGAAGCGTTTCGCAAATGGCTGGGCGCCGGCAAGTTGGGTGATGTGAAGCAACACTGGCCGACCCTGGAAGATACGGTCGGCACATTGCGCGCTTCCGGAGCCTGGGTGAGCCTGGCGCATCCCTGGCATTACGATTTCACCCGCAGCAAACGCCGCAAGCTGATTGCCGACTATATTGGAGCGGGCGGCCACGCAATCGAGGTGGTCAACGGGCATCAACCCGCTGACCAAGTGGGCAGCCTGGCGATTCTTGCCCGCGAATTTGGTCTGCTGGTCAGCGCCGGCAGTGATTTTCATGGCCCAGGCGGCTGGTCCGAGATCGGCGAGTACCGCCAGGTCCCGGAAGACTTGCCGCTGCTGTGGGGGCGATTCAAGCATGACCCCATTATTGCCACCGTCTGAACAGGTAGAACACGTGAGTCAATTCTTCCAGATTCATCCGGAAAACCCTCAAGCGCGCCTGATAAAACAGGCCGTGGAGATCATTCGCGCCGGTGGCGTGGTGATCTACCCGACTGATTCGTCCTACGCCATTGGTTGCCAGATCGGCGACAAAAGCGCGGTCGAACGGGTCAGACGCCTGCGTGACCTGGACAAAAACCACAACTTTGCGCTGATCTGCAGCGATTTGTCGCAACTGGGGTTGTTCGCCAAGGTCGACACCGGCACCTTCCGCCTGCTCAAGGCCCACACGCCGGGGCCATACACCTTTATTCTCAATGCTACCCGTGAAGTGCCGCGCCTGTTGCTGCACCCCAAAAAACGCACCATCGGCCTGCGTGTGCCCGAGCACCCGATTGCCCTGGCGTTGCTGGCCG
This sequence comes from Pseudomonas sp. 58 R 3, assembly GCF_900006605.1. Lineage (NCBI taxonomy): Bacteria > Pseudomonadati > Pseudomonadota > Gammaproteobacteria > Pseudomonadales > Pseudomonadaceae > Pseudomonas > Pseudomonas sp. 58 R 3. The sequence goes on from NZ_CVTT01000059.1 coordinate 241,033, forward strand.
AACTGGGTGAGCCGTTGATGAGCGTGTCGCTGATTTTGCCCGGTGAAGAAGAGCCGCTGTACGACCCTTACGAAATGCGCCGACTGCTGGAAAAACACGTCGACCTGATCATCGACGGCGGCTACGGCGGCAACAAGGCGTCCACCGTGATCAACCTAGCCGACGGCGAGCCGCAAGTGGTGCGCGTGGGCTGCGGCGACCCGACACCGTTTATGGTTGAGGCCTGAATGTCGGCCGTGGAAACCGCTGATCCCCAGGCCGGCGCCCAGCAGGAACTGCCGTTTGCCATGGTCTATGGCCAGGCGGTCATGGAAATGCCGCTGGACCTGTATATTCCGCCGGATGCGCTGGAAGTTTTCCTTGAAGCCTTCGAAGGCCCGCTGGACCTGCTGCTGTACCTGATCCGTAAACAGAACATCAATATCCTCGACATCCCGGTGGCGGAAATCACTCGCCAGTACATGGGGTATGTCGAGTTGATGCAGTCGGTGCGCCTGGAACTGGCCGCCGAGTACCTGGTGATGGCCGCCATGCTCGCCGAGATCAAGTCGCGCATGCTGTTGCCGCGCGCCGAGACCATTGAGGCCGAAGAAGACGACCCGCGTGCCGAACTGATCCGTCGCCTGCAGGAATACGAACGCTTCAAGGCCGCCGCCGAAGGCATCGACGGCTTGAGCCGCGTGGGTCGTGATGTGCTGGTGCCCAAGCTCGACGCCCCGGAAGCTCGGGCGCGCAAGCTGTTGCCGGATGTGAGCCTGGAAGAATTGCTGATGTCCATGGCCGAGGTATTGCGCCGTGGTGACATGTTCGAAAGCCACCAGGTCAGCCGCGAAGCGCTGTCGACCCGCGAGCGCATGAGCGATGTGCTGGAGCGCCTCAAGGGCGGCGGCTTTGTGCCGTTTGTCGAGCTGTTTACCAAAGAGGAAGGGCGCCTGGGGGTGGTGGTGACCTTTATGGCCATCCTCGAACTGGTCAAGGAATCCTTGGTCGAGCTGGTCCAGAATGAGCCTTTTGCGGCTATCCACGTGCGGGCGCGAGCCGAATAAAGAGCTGAATCGATGAATCTGACTGAACCCCGCGAACTGGCACCCTTGCTGGAAGCCTTTCTCCTGGCCTCGGGTAAACCGCAATCGCTGGAACGCCTGTTCGAGTTGTTCGAAGAGGCCGAGCGCCCTGAACCGCCGGTGTTCAAGAAGGCGCTGGAGATTCTGCGCAAGTCCTGCGACGGTCGCGCCTTTGAATTGCGCGAGGTGGCGTCAGGTTATCGCTTGCAGATCCGTGAGAAATTTTCCCCGTGGGTCGGCCGGTTGTGGGAAGAACGCCCGCAGCGTTATTCCCGGGCGATGCTGGAGACCATGGCGCTGATTGCCTATCGCCAGCCGATCACCCGGGGCGAAATTGAGGATGTGCGGGGAGTTGCGGTCAACAGCCATATCGTCAAGACGCTGCTGGAGCGCGAGTGGATCCGCATCGTCGGCTACCGCGACGTGCCCGGCAAACCGGCGATGTTCGCCACCACCAAGGTGTTCCTCGATCACTTCAACCTGAAAAACCTCGACGACCTGCCACCGCTTGCCGAATTGCGCGAGATGGAAGCCGAGCCGGTGCTCGACTTCGACGACGCGCCGGTGCCGGCCAGCCTGCAGGAACTGGCCGACGCCACCGCCGAGCCGGAAGAGCCGAAGGACGAAACCAGTTTCCATACCTTGCTGCTTGAGCTGGATGATATGGAGCAGGGCATCAAAACTGACTTTGATGACTTGCTGCGTGATGGCGCGGCTGAGCCGCTAACCCAGGTGAACGTTGAGGGTGAGGCGCAAGTCGAACCGGAACCGGAGCCTGAACCCGAAGAAGACATCCTCGGCGTGGCCGAAGCCCGTGAAAAGCTCCTGGCCGCTGTTGCCGCCCTTGAACAGCCGCCTTTGAGCGACGAAGAAGACGAAGCCCGGGCGCTGGCTGAAGCCATCGAGGCCGAACGCCGCCAGTTCGAGGACTGACCCGCTTTGCCAGACCCATAGATCGTTCCCACGCTCTGCGTGGGAATGCCGCCTCGGACGCTCCGCGTCCGCTTGTGACGCGGAGCGTCACGGGATGCATTACCACGCGGAGCGTGGGAACGAGAGCCGTAATGATGAGTTCCACCAAAGACCCTTGCATCAGCATCTGTAAATTCACCGATGACATCTGTGTCGGCTGTGGCCGCAGCAAACGCGAAATCCGCGCCTGGAAGAAACTCGACAAAGCCGACAAACGTACCGTTCTGGCCGAAGCCGAGCTGCGCCTGCTGGCCCTGGGCGCCACCGGTCGGCGGAAAAGCAAATGACTGGGGCCTTATCGACTAGTCTGTGATGCGAAACCTGCGCCATGCGCGTATGATTCGCGACCCTTTGCCGAGCTATTCGGCCAAAGCCCCGCTTTCAATACTCTTCAGGCCACGCCTGAATCGACCCACCGGGAGGTGCTTAAGATGAACGACCAAGACCAGAACGACAGCCAGGAAATCGGCCCAGCAGGCGAAAAACTGCAAAAGGTGCTGGCGCGTATCGGCGTGGGCTCACGCCGCGACGTCGAAGCCTGGATCACCCAGAAGCGCATCAAGGTCAATGGCGTCGAGGCTACCCTCGGCCAGCGCGTCGACCTGCACGATGCAATCACCATTGATGGCAAGGTCATCAAGCGTGAAGAGGCCGCCGAATCGGTGCGCCGCGTGATCATGTACAACAAGCCGGACGGCGAGATCTGCACCCGTGACGACCCGGAAGGCCGTCCGACCGTGTTCGACAAGATGCCCAAGCCCAAAGAAGGCCGTTGGATCAACATCGGCCGCCTGGACATCAACACCACCGGCTTGCTGATGTTCACCACCGACGGCGAACTGGCCAACCGCTTGATGCACCCGTCTTACGAGATGGACCGTGAGTACGCTGTGCGTGTACGCGGCGAAGTCGATGACGAGATGATCGAACGCCTCAAGGCTGGCGTGGTGCTGGAAGACGGCCCGGCCAAGTTCACCGACATCAAGCAGGCGCCCGGTGGCGAAGGTTTCAACCACTGGTACCACTGCGTGGTGATGGAAGGCCGTAACCGTGAAGTCCGTCGCCTGTGGGAATCCCAGGGCCTGGTGGTCAGCCGCCTGAAGCGCGTGCGTTTCGGCCCGGTGTTCCTTAACTCCGACCTGCCGATGGGCCGCTGGCGTGAAATGAGCCAGTACGAAGTCGACATCCTCAGTGCCGAAGTCGGCCTGACGCCGGTGGCCATGCCGCAGATGAACGCCAAGAGCAAAGACAAGCTTGAGCGTATGCAGCGTAAATCCTCGCGTCCTGTGGCGCGTACCGAACGTGTTGCCCGCACCTTGCGCCCGGCGCTGAATGCTCCGGCAACTGGTGGGCGTATCTCCCGTGAGCCGCACATTGAAGGCGAGCGCCGCCCAACCGCGCCATCGCGTCAGGAAGGCGAGCGTGGACCGCGCACGCCGCGTCCAGCCCGTGGTGAAGCGCCAAGCGGTGGCCGTAGCAACCGTGGTGAAGCGGACCGCCCGGCGGACAACGCCAGCACCAAGCGCCCGGCCAAGCCAGCGGCGAACAAGCGCCCTGGCCCGAAACTGGTCGCCGACGAGCCGTCGGGCAAGCGCCGTGGCGCGCCAGCCGGTTCCGGTCAGCGTCCGGGGTTTGGTCGCAAGAAGCCGCAGTGATTTAACCGCGGCATAAAAAAACGCCAACCCTAGGGTTGGCGTTTTTTTTTGCCCGTGATTTGAAATGCTTTCAAGTGTGGGCGCTGGCTTGCCTGCGATGCAGACACCTCGGTTTACCAGGCAAACCGCAGTGATGCTATCGCAGGCAAGCCAGCTCCCACAGGGATCGGTTTCGTTTCAACGAGGTGTGTTAGAACGCAAATCTGCCATCAAACACCGGCTTGTCATCCAATGCCAACACGCCACTCTCAAAGATCAGGTCAAGGTGATGGCTGCCTTTCTGCCCGCCACCCAAGCCCAGGTGCAGGCCGCAATGGCGCTCCTCGAAGCCGGCATTGCGCGCATACAAGTCTTTCACGCCTTCATTGGTGCCAATCCCCAATTCCTCCACGCGCCGGTTGGACGGGTTGGCATTCAGGTACTTGTTGAAATCATCCGCCAGCCCCGGCACGTCGCTGGCCACGCTGCAAACCGTCGAGTTCTCGATCCACAGTTCCAACGGTGATTGCAGCACGCCGTATTTGCGCGCAAACGGAATGGTGCTGAGGAAGGTGCCGACAAACCGCACCTGGCCATTGATGGCCTCGCTGTGGGTGGCGATTTCGCCCGGTGCCAGGTCGTGGTTGCCGACCCCGTTGATATTGGTCCACTTCTTGATGCTGCTCAGCGGCGCCTCAAGGCGCGAGCCATGTTTGTCGGTAAAACTCAGCACGTTGGCCTGGGACATGCGCCGGATCAGCGTAGCGTTGAGGTCGGCGATGCGCTGCGGCTCGACGCTGAAGGTGTCGTAGAAATAGTCGCCATAATCCTTGAACAGCAGGGATTTCTTCCAGTGTTCGGCCATTACGCCTTGCAGGGCGCGAATAAAGTCCGGACCTTCGGCCCGTGGGTTGGGCAGGGTCGAAGAGTCATACAGAAACAGGTACAGGTCACAGGCTTCGATGGCGTGGGCCAGGGTGTCGCTGGGCGTCAGGTCCAGGCGCTGGCATTGGAAGTTGAAGCGTGCGGCGCTGCTGTGGGTGATTGCTTCGGCGATGGCGTCGTAGCGCTCGGTATGGCCCAGCAACACCGTAGGGCGGCTCAGGCCGCTGAGTGCCGGGTGGTGTGCGAGGTAGTAGAGGAAGTGTTCGACGGCGCGGGCCTTGTCCATGACGGGTGTCCTTCTATGCCTTGGGTAAGGGGGCAGGTGCCGTGCACAGCACCTGCCGGATGCCTGCCGGGTGTTAGAAAGGCCACATCGCAGTGCCAAAGGGCACAACGGCATCGGCTTGCATCATTTCAACGGCGGCCTCATGGGTCGGCGCTTCAAACCAATCGTCAAGTTGCAGTTCGGTTTCCAGGTCGTTTTCCAGTGCTTGCATGGTGTATCTCCTAGAGGACGTTGTTTGAGAACGACTTGCCAGCGGGCTTCGCTGGCAAGTGAAAGAACCTAGGAGAGAGTGTTTGAAAATGCAAAATATTTATTGACACGGTTTCATTTGCATTTTTTCTTCTGTTTTTTCGGTGTAATTCTTTATCGAGAAAAAACAGCCAATTGGCTGAACCGATTCTTCAGACGCGTCCCACTGACAGTTTTCCGTTAACCGACGAAAAAGTCTGGCTGTAACGCTGGCTTTCCGGGGTGTAACGATAGTTTTACGAGTTTGCCCAGGCATTGCGCAGTGCCGTCCCGCTGTAAGGATTAGCTGACAGTTTGTCCCGTGCACCCCGTTGGGGCGTGCTGAAGCTGTCGAGCGGTGTACAATGCGCCGCGTTTTACTGTGACCCCCCCTTGCGTATCCACGCATAAGGCCAAGACCTCAGGGTTTCCTAACCCTGATCACTCCGTCCGGCCACGAGTCGGACGGGTTCGATTTCGTCACAGATAAAAACAAACAGGTGACGCATGACCGTTAGAAACACGCTGTACTCCTGGTGCCTGCGCTGGGGTTTGAGCGGCGCTGCTTGAGTCGGTAATTCAAGGCAGCAACCTGCATTCGACATTCTCAAACCTTGCGTGAGACCCTTTTCATGAGTGGACCCCAATCTTCTTCAGGCGAGCTGAAACGCGGCCTGAAAAATCGGCATATCCAGTTGATCGCCCTCGGTGGCGCCATCGGCACCGGCCTGTTCCTGGGCTCGGCCGGTGTGCTCAAATCCGCCGGCCCGTCGATGATCCTGGGTTATGCCATCTGCGGCTTCATCGCCTTCATGATCATGCGCCAGCTCGGCGAAATGATCGTCGAGGAGCCGGTCGCCGGTTCCTTCAGCCACTTTGCCCACAAGTACTGGGGCGGTTTCGCCGGCTTCCTGTCGGGCTGGAACTGCTGGATCCTGTACATTCTGGTGGGCATGTCGGAGCTGACTGCGGTCGGCAAGTACGTGCACTACTGGTGGCCGGAGATCCCGACCTGGGTTTCGGCGGCGGCGTTCTTCGTATTGATCAACCTGATCAACCTGGCCAACGTCAAAGTCTTCGGTGAGGCCGAATTCTGGTTCGCGATCATCAAGGTCGTCGCCATCGTCGGCATGATCGCCCTGGGCAGCTATTTGCTGGTCAGCGGCAGCGGCGGCCCGCAAGCGTCGGTGAGCAACCTGTGGGACCACGGTGGGTTCTTCCCCCATGGCGTCGGCGGTTTGGTGATGGCCATGGCGATCATCATGTTCTCGTTCGGCGGCCTGGAAATGCTTGGCTTTACTGCCGCCGAGGCCGACCAGCCCCGTACGGTGATCCCCAAGGCGATCAATCAGGTGATCTACCGCATCCTGATTTTCTACATCGGCGCCCTGGTGGTGCTGTTGTCGCTGACGCCGTGGGACAGCCTGCTGGCGACCCTTAACGCGTCCGGCGATGCCTACAGCGGCAGCCCGTTCGTGCAGGTGTTCTCGATGCTGGGCAGCAACACCGCCGCGCATATCCTCAACTTTGTGGTGCTGACGGCGGCCTTGTCGGTGTACAACAGCGGCACCTACTGCAACAGCCGCATGCTGCTGGGGATGGCCGAGCAGGGCGACGCGCCCAAGGCACTCGCCAAAATCGACAAACGCGGCGTGCCGGTGCGCTCGATCCTCGCATCGGCGGCGGTCACCCTGGTGGCAGTGTTGATGAACTACTTCATCCCGCAACACGCGCTGGAGTTGCTGATGTCGCTGGTGGTGGCCACCCTGGTCATCAACTGGGCGATGATCAGCTTTTCGCACTTCAAGTTTCGCCAGCACATGAATCGCACCGGTCAGGTGCCGTTGTTCAAGGCGCTGTGGTATCCGTATGGCAATTACATCTGCCTGGCGTTCGTGGTGTTTATCCTGGTGATCATGCTGATGATTCCGGGGATTCAGGTGTCGGTGTTCGCCATCCCGGTGTGGGTAGCGTTCATGGCGGTGTGTTACTGGATCAAGAACAAGCGCAGTGCCGACGCTGCGTTGACCACGGCGAGTGCAGCGCTGAAGTAAGCGGCGCTCCATCCGTGATTAATACCCCTCCATTGAGGGGTATTTTTTTGCGCTGAGATTTATCGGCTGTTTGCAATAACGCCACTCATGTAGTCGTTCAAGTCGCGAAAATCCTTGACGCTCCAGGCATGCGGCGCAACCTTCACACCATTGTCTTGCAGGGTTTTGGGGATCAGGTTGCCATTGGGGCGAAGGATCACCGAAGACACAATCACGCCCGGATAATCCGCCAGCCGTTTTTTGAAAGCCGGTGTGGTGAGGTCCGGCGTGGGCGGGCTGCTTTTCCTGGCCAATGGCCCGCTGGCCTTGAGGTCTGGGCCGTGGCACATGGCGCATCGCTGTGAATACAGGTTTTTGCCGTTGGCAGTGTCCGCAAAGGACAGTGACGTTTGAATGAGTGATAAAGTGCCGAGCACAGTGATGAATAGCCTTTTCATGTTCCTGCGTCCTTGTTGTTTCTGTGGTTGTCGCCCGTTGCCTAAGGTTTTTGATTGATGCTGGTAATTTCCAACAACGTGCACCTGCCCGATGCCGAGATCGAGTTGACCGCCATTCGCGCCCAGGGCGCCGGTGGGCAGAACGTCAACAAGGTGTCGAGCGCGGTGCACCTGCGGTTTGATATCCCGGCTTCATCGCTGCCGGAGTTCTACAAGGAGCGTTTGCTGGCACTGCGTGACAGTCGTATCACCAGTGAAGGCGTGCTGGTGCTCAAGGCTCAGCAGTACCGCACTCAGGAACAGAACCGTGCCGATGCGCTGGAGCGCCTGGTGGAGTTGATCCTCAGCGCCACCAAGGTCGAAAAAAAGCGCCGCCCGACCAAACCCACCCTGGGTTCGAAAAAGCGTCGCCTGGAATCCAAGACCAAGCGCGGCAGCATCAAGGCCGGGCGCGGCAAGGTCGACTTCTAGGCGTCTCTGGCCTCGCGGGCCTTGGGTGCTTGCCGGTACAAATACACACTCAACAGTAAGCCGCCGACGGCAGCCAGGGCAGCAAACAGGAAGATCGACGCAAAGCCGAAGCCTGCCGCCACCGCCCCGGCCAGTGGGCCGGTGATACCCAACGACAAGTCGATAAACAGCGAATAAGCCCCCACCGCCGCGCCCCGGCTGGAGGCCGGCACCAGGTTGACGGCTTCTACGCCGAGAGCTGGAAACACCAGCGAAAAGCCAAACCCGCTCAACGCCGCACCGGCCAGCGCCCATTGCGCGTCGGGTGCCAGCCACAGCAGCAGCAGGCCGAGGGCTTCTACCGACAGGCAGGCAATTGCTACACGAAAGCCGCCAATCCGGTTGATCAAATTGCCGAATAGCAGGCGTGCGCCGATAAAACTTGCGCCGAACAGGCTCAAGGCCCACACCGCGTTGTCCCAACCCTGGGTGGTGTAATACAGCGTGATAAACGTCGCGATAGTGCCAAAGCCGATCGAACCCAATGCCAGGGCGCAGCCGTGTGGCAGCACGCGGCCCAGCACATTCATGAAGGGCAGGCGCACGCCGGCCACAATGGGCGCGGCTTCCTTGTTCCAGGCCAGCAGCACGCCGAGCACCGCCAGCAGGATGATGCTGACGCCCATGCTCCACAGCCCCAAGTGGCTGACCAGCAGCACACCCAGCGGCGCACCGATGGCCAGCGCACCATAGCTGGCGATGCCATTCCACGAGATAACCTTGGCCGTGTTGGCGGCGCCGACCCGGCCGATGCCCCAGCCGATGGCGCCGGAGCCCACCAGGCTTTCCGCGCTGCCCAGCACCAGCCGGCCAATCAGCAGGCTGATCAGGCTGACGCCCGGCAGGCTGGAAAACCACGCCGCCAGCAACATGAATACGCCGCTCAGGCCGCAACCGACCAGGCCGATCAGCACCGCGCGCTTGCTGCCCAGGTTATCGATGATTTTGCCGGCATACGGACGGCTCAGCAGGGTGGCCAGGTATTGCACGCTGATCACCAAGCCCGCGATGACCGCGCCATAGCCCAGTTGGCTGTGCACGTAACCTGGCAATACGGCCAGGGGAATGCCGATGTTGAGGTAGCCGATGAAGGTAAACAGCACGATGGAAACGACTTGCAGCGTGACCGCCATGGGGCGCTGGGTATCTGGCATGGGAGAGGTCCACTGTCGCAGCAGGTAAAGATAGGCTGCTAATGATACCGGCGCTGGGGCCGGGCGGGGCGGCAAAACTGCAAAAACTTCAGATCAAAAACACCTCAGGCTTGAGGCGTTGCCAGCATTTGCGTGGTCACCAGGGCGGCCAGGGCGTTTTCCTGGGTACCGAAACGCTTGAGCAACAGGGCTTGTTTGTCGGCGCTGAGGCGGTTCCAGACTTCGATCATCTGCAAGGCAGCGTCCAGTACTGCGGCGTCCGGGGTGTCGGGGAGGGTGTCGGTCATGGCGGGGTCTCGGTGATTCAGGCAGTGTGGAAAGCGCTTGAAGTGCGCTTTCCACACGGTCTGGTACGGCGTCAGTCCTGGCGCTTGCTGTCGACTGGTTTTGCTTCTTTGGCCTCAGGCTGTTTATCACTGGCCTGCTGCGGTGTTGGCTGCTCAGTTGGGTGCAGGCTTGGGAAGGGGAGATTAGGTATCTCGTGCATCGTCGTCGCTCCTCGCAAGATCTGTTTTATCAATCGCAGGTGATTCCGCGCTCTCAAAAAGCCTTGGCAGGATACAGCACTGAAAATGACAAAAAGAATTTTATGTGGGTGGATGCACGAATTTTAATTATCGTACGCAAGTGGCATGGGGTCGCAGGCTGGGTAAGGGCCGGCGCAACAGCGAAGCCAGCTCCCACAGAAAAGCACATCTTCAGTGGATACAAATCCGCTTTTCGCTTTAGATCCAACCACTCAGGTCGGCTACCAGGCCGCGGTAAAGAGACACCTCAAAAAGGCACCTTCCCCAAAATCATGTCGCGATACATCACAAAATCCCCCAGCAAACTGTAAAACGGATGTTGAAACGTCGCCGGCCGGTTCTTTTCGAAGAAGAAGTGCCCGATCCAGGCAAAGGTGTACCCGGCGACCGGCAGGGCCAGCAACAAACCCAATGAGCCACGGCCAATGGCATAAGCCAGAATCCCAATCACCAGGGTGGTGCCGATAAAGTGCAGTCGCCGGCAGGTGCTGTCGGCGTGCTCACTCAGGTAATAAGGGTAAAACTCAGCGAAGCTGTTGAATTTCTTGACGTTTTCCACAGTGATCGGCCCTGGGCTGGTGATGCCGCCCAACAGGTGTTCGGCGGGGAGCTTATTTGAGTCTAGAGTGATCAGTGGTAACAGCCAGTGACAATAGATGCCACTTTAGTATCCTTGGCTTCCTGGCTGCCGTTTAAGCCTGCCTTTTTCAAGAAGACGCCATGAGCGAACGAACAACTTCTGCAAGCTGGGCAATGGGTATCGTCAAAGCGTTGGAAATGGACGGCCTGGATTGCCGTGTCCTGTTCAAGCAGTTGGGCCTGGACTACGCCGCCCTCAGTGACCCTGACGCACGTTTTGCGCAAGACTCCATGACCCGGCTGTGGCAGCGCGCCGTCGAGTTGTCAGGCAACCCCGCGATCGGCTTGAACATGGGCAAGGTGGTGCGCCCGGCGTCGTTTCATGTGGCTGGTTACGCCTTGATGTCCAGCAACACCCTGGCCGAAGGTTTTATGCGCCTGGTGCGTTACCAGCGCATCATCGCCGAAAGCGCCGACTTGAGTTTTCGCCTGTTACCTGAAGGCTATGCGCTGATTCTGACGGTGCATGGCGATCACCTGCCGCCTACCCGGCAAAGCGCCGAAGCCTCGTTGGCCAGTGCCCTGGCCTTGTGCGGCTGGCTGACCGGCCGCACCCTGCAGCCGCGCAAGGTGGTGCTGCAAGGCGATCAACCGGCTGACCTTGCGCCCTATAAGCAGGCCTTCCACGCGCCGATGGAGTTCAATGCGCCTTACGATGCGCTGATTTTCGAGCAGGCCGACATGGATGCGCCGCTGCCCACCGCCAATGAAGCCATGGCGTTGCTGCATGATCGATTTGCCGGCGAATACCTGGCACGGTTTTCCGAGAGCCGCGTGACCCACAAGGCGCGCCAGGTGCTGTGCCGCCTGCTGCCCCAGGGCGAGCCCAAGCGTGAAGTGGTGGCGCAAACCCTGCACCTGTCCCAGCGCACGTTGCAGCGGCGTTTGCAGGAGGAGGGCACCAGTTTCCAGACGTTGCTCGACGATACGCGCCGCGAGCTTGCCGAGCAGTACCTGGCGCAGCCGAGCATGACCTTGCTGGAAATCGCCTACCTGTTGGGCTTTGCCGACCCGAGCAATTTCTTCCGCGCGTTCCGCCGCTGGTTCGACGTCACGCCCGGCGAATACCGGGCGCGGTTGCTGCAGGCATCGACGGTCAGTGGCGCCAAAACGCCGGAATGCACAGAACAAACACGGTAATAATCTCCAACCTGCCCAGCAACATGCCCAATGACAAGATCCACTTGGCCGCATCCGGCAGGCTGGCGAAGTTACCGGCCGGGCCGATGGTTTCGCCAAGGCCGGGGCCGACGCCGGACACGGTGCTGGCGGCACCGGTCAGTGCGGTCATCCAGTCCAGCCCCAGCAGCGACAGGGCCAGGGCGATGGCGCAGATGGTGATAGCGAAGAAAAACGAAAAGGTCAGGATCGAGCGCACGATCTCTTCGTCGAGACGGTGGCCGTTGTACTTCTGCTTGATCACCGCGCGTGGATGGATCAACTGATTCAAGTTGGCCTTGAGCAGGATATAGGCGACCTGGAAGCGGAAGATCTTGATCCCGCCCGCCGTCGAGCCCGAACAGCCGCCGATAAAACCCAGGTAGAAGAACAACATCAGCGAGAAGTTGCCCCACAGGCTGTAGTCCCCCAGCGCAAAGCCGGTCGTGGTCACCACCGAGGTCACGTTCAGGGCGACATGGCGCAGGGCATCCAGCCAGTGCAGGTTGGTCGTCCACCAGTACCAGGTGCCGAGTACCAGCCAAGTCACGATCAGCAAACCGAGCAAGCCTTGCACTTGCTGATCCTTGATCAGCGCCCGGCGGTTGCCGCGCAATGTGGCTACATACAGGGTGAACGGCAAGCTGCCGAGGATCATCACCACCACCGCCACCCAGTGCACCGCGGGTTGTTTCCAGTGGGCCAGGGATTCATCGGAGGTGGAAAACCCGCCGGTGGAAATTGCTGACATCGCGTGGTTGATCGCATCAAACAAGCCCATCCCGGCCCACCAGAACGCCAGGCTGCCCAGGATGGTGATGCCGACATACGCCGCCACGATCAGGCGCGCCACCATGTGCGAGCGCGGCATGACCTTTTCCGAGCGGTCCGAGGATTCGGTCTGGAACAGGCGCATGCCACCAATGCGCAGCAGCGGCAGGATCGCTACCGCCATGCCGATAAAGCCGATGCCGCCCAGCCAGTGCAACAGCGAGCGCCACATCAGGATGCCGGGGGACATGCTGTCCAGCCCGCTCAGTACCGTGGAGCCGGTGGCGGTGATGCCCGACATGCTTTCAAAGAACGAGTCGGTGTAGCTGATGTGCTGGGTCAGCAAAAACGGCAGCGCGGCGAAGATGCACACCACCAGCCAGCTGGTGACGGTCAGCAGGTACATGTCCCGGGGGCGCAGGTGCACGTGTTCAGGGCGGCCAGGAATGACCAGCGCCAGGCCGGCCAGGAAGGTGATCATGCTGGCCCACAGGAACGAGGGCAGGTCGCTGGTGCGTTCGAAGATCACCAGGGTGGCCATCGGGACGACCATGGCGATCGCGAGGGTGATCAGGAAGATGCCGATGATGAAACCGATGATGCGTAGGGTCGGCAACGCCATGAAGAAAGCTCGGGTTTGAGAGAGTGGCGCCATTCTACCTGCGGTGCAGGTCTTGTAAACCGGGGTGTCCGACGCGATGCAGTTCCACTGTGGGAGCTGGCTTGCCTGCGATGGCGATCTGTCATCCAGCCACTTTGTTGCTGACCCACCGCTATCGCAGGCAAGCCAGCTCCCACCTTGGAGCATGGGCGGTCGGCAGAACGCACAAAAAAGGCGACCCGAAGGTCGCCTTGTTCAGCGCAGGATCAATCAGAACTCGTGATCAGCGTTGTCCGGGTTCAAGTCGCTGATGCCCAGCTTGCCCGCGGCGGTTTCGATCGCGCCGGTCTGCTTGACCAGTGCGGCAATCGCGTCACGCACGATCTGGTTGCCTTTGTCGTTACCGGCAGCGATCAGTTGGTCGTAGTGCTCACCGGCGTTGGCCTGGTCAACCATGACCTGGATCTTCGCTTCGGTCGACGCCAGGTCGGCCTTGAGCGCCGAGTCGGCGGCTGGATCGGCCTTGGCCACCAGCGACGACAGGCTTGCGCCGGTCATCTTGGTGCCGTCGGTGCGGGTGTACTCGCCCAGGTAGACGTTGCGGATGCCCTTGGCGTCGTAGAAGTGCGAGTTGTGGGTGTTGTCGCTGAAGCAATCCTGTTCATCTTCCGGCGAGTTGGCTTCCAGGGAAACCTTCATGCGTTCACCGGCCAGCTCGCCCAGGGACAGGCTGCCCATGCCGAACAACATTTTACGCAGGCCGTCGGTGGCAGGTTCTGCCTCCAGGGTGGCGCGGTAGTTGTCGTCGACCTTGGGTTTCCAGTTGCCGACCATTTCTTCCAGGTCGCTGACCAGCAGTTGAGTCACGGCGCGCAGGTAAGTGCGACGGCGCTCGTTGTTGCCACCGGTGGCACCGTCGCCGGTCATGTAGTCGGACGCCGGGCGGTTGCCCGCGCCTGGGCCGGTGCCGTTGAGGTCCTGGCCCCAGAGCAGGAACTCGATGGCGTGGTAGCCGGTGGCGACGTTGGCTTCGGAGCCGCCCAGCTCATTGAGGCTGGCGAGTTTTTCCGGGGTGATTTCCTTGACGTCGACCTTGTCTTCGCCCACCTGGATCTCGGTGTTGGCGATGATGTTGGCATTGGCGCCCGGGTTACCCAGCGCGTGCTCGTAGGATTTGTCTACGTAGTCGATCAGGCCTTCGTCCAGGGGCCAGGCGTTCACCTGGCCTTCCCAGTCGTCAATGATGGTGTTGCCGAAACGGAACACTTCGCTCTGCAGGTACGGCACACGGGCGGCGACCCAGGCGGTACGGGCCGCTTTGAGGGTGTCGTCGTTCGGGTTGGCGAGGAAGGTGTCGATCGCGGTTTGCAGGGTCTTCGCGGTGGATTCGGCGTCGCTGTACACCGCGAACACCATGTCGGCGTAATGCGCGACAACGGCCTTGGCAGCGGCTTCGTCGACCTGGCCGGCAGGCGTGGCAGCCGCTGGAGCGGTAGTGCTGGCGGCCGGGGTCGGCGCTTGAGGCGCGGCGGCCTTGTCTTTACCTTCGCCGCAACCGGCGAGAGAAATGGCAATGGCCAGCAGACTGGCGGTGGCCAGGGGCATACGAATCATGGCGAACATCCTGCTTCGGTTGTTGATAGGGCGCGCGGGGAAGCGCAAAAACTGCGACATAATGCGAAAGATTTGCATTTTGTGTAAAGGTTTATGCGAGGGAAATATTTGGTATCGATTTATCGGTTCAGAGAATCGCCGCGTTGTTGCGCTCGGACTGTTTCAAAAACGCCGCCAGCTCACGGGCCTGCAGCGGTTTGCTGTAATGGTAGCCCTGGCCTTCATGGCAACCTTCGGAAATGATATAGGCCTCCTGCTCGGCGGTTTCCACGCCTTCGGCAATCACCTGCATGCCGAGGCTTTTGCCCAGTTGGATGATGGCGCGCACGATGGTGGCGTCGTCATCATCATCCAGCAGGTCCTGGACGAAGCTCTTGTCGATCTTGATCTTGTCCAGCGGCAGGCTTTTCAGGTAACTGAGGGATGAATAGCCGGTGCCGAAGTCATCAATCGCGATCAAGGCCCCGGAGCGGCGCAGGCTCAGCAGGTGCTGGGCGGCGGTGCTGATGTCTTCCATCAGGCCGGTCTCGGTCACTTCCAGTTCCAGGCTGCGTGGCGGCAGGCGGTAGATCTGCATCAGGTTGTTGACCACCCGTGGCAACTCGGTGTGGTGCAACTGCACGGTGGACAGGTTGACCGCCATGCGCAGCTCGGTGAAGCCCAGGTCATGCCATTCACGCAACTGCCGGCAAGCCTGGTCCAGCACCCATTCGCCAATCGGAATAATGGTGCCGTTCTGCTCCGCCAGCGGGATGAACAAGTCCGGCGGCACCAGGCCGTGTTCCGGGTGCTGCCAGCGAAGCAATGCCTCTACGCCCACCACGCGGTGGTCGAGGTAGCTGATCTGCGGTTGGTAGACCAAGTGGAACTGCTCGCGACTCAGGGCATCGCGCAGGTCTTTTTCCAGTTCCCGACGCCGGCGCATCTCGCTGTCGACACTGGCGATATAGAACTGATAGCGGTTGCGCGAGCGGGTCTTGGCCAGGGTCATGGTCTGTTCGGCTTTTTGCAGCAGCTTTTCGGTGCTGTCGCCGTCTTCCGGGAACAGGGTGATGCCGATGGTGGCGCGCAGGCGAATCTGGTCCTGGTCGAGGGCGAATTCGGCTTCCAGGTCATCAAGGATACTTTGCGCCAGCTCGGCGGCTTCGTAAGGCTGGTCGATATCGGCCTGCACCAGCGCAAACTGGTCGCCGCCCAAGCGGGCGAGGGCGCCGAGGCGGCCGCTGTGGGCGCGCAGGCGGTCGGCCAGGGCCAGCAACAATTTGTCGCCGGCCTGGTAGGTGAACTGTTCGTTGACGCTTTTGAAGTCGTCCAGCCCCACGCACAACACCGCCACCCGGCGCTGCCGGCGGCCGGCGTCGGTGAGGATCTTGTCCAATTGCTCCTGCAGCTTCTGACGGTTCGGCAGGCCGGTAAGAAAGTCGTACTGGGCCATGCGCAACAGGCTCGACTCCGCCTCGTGCCGCAAGTGCGTATTGCGTTCGATGGACTCGAGCAACTGGTTGGCGGTGTTGATCCACAGCCCCAGTTCGTTGCGCTCATGGCCCTTGAGCTGGGGGATCTTGTGTTCGCTGGGGCGGTCGGGGTTGATCGAGGTCAAGTGCTCGATAATCCGCGACAACGGCTTGGTCAGCAGCCAGTGATACACCAGGTACAGCACCAGGCCCATGGCCAGGGCGCGCAGCACGCCGGAAATAAAGATGATCACCGAGCTGACAATAAACCCTTTGCCGTAGGTGGCAGTGTCGAGGGTGATGCTCAGGTCGCCGTAATATTCGCTGTAGGGGCCTTTGCCGACCAGTGCGGTGGTGAAGGTGCGTTCCTGGCCAAGTATCGCGTCGGTCAACCAGCGGGTGGGGGACTGCTGCAAGGCGCGGCTTTTTTCCGCCAGCATGGTTTCGTTGGGGTGGCCGATGGAAGCCATGCGCACGGCGTCGTCCTGAAACAGGCCTTCGATGACCTGCATGCCCATCTCGCGGTCCAGGCTGTAGACGGCCTGGGTCGAGGGGTCGCGAAACATGTCGAGGATCCGCTGCGCGTCACCGGCCACGGCCTGGCGCGTCTTGTAGGCATCAAACACGATCTGCGCAACGCTCAGCGCCACGCCCACGATCAATGCCGAGAGCAGCACAACCCGGAGCAACTTCACCGACAAGCTGTTTTTGAGTTCCAGCTTCAAAGGGTTATTCCTTGTTCCATGCGGGTAGCCTCAATATGCCATGAGTATTGGCAATCTGGTGAGGGCAGTCAAAGGAACATTAGGGTATCGGCTGGCGGGAGAACGAACTTGGGGCGGGACGATGGATCCGGGGCGAGTGGCAAGGCGGATTTGCATCCGCCTGCCTGATACAGCGCTGCGGGTGCACAGGCGGCGCCTGTGGCCGACGCTATCAATCTTTAAGCCGCTTTGGAACTGATGTTGGCGCTGATATTGATGTGGTTTGTCGAACTGCTACTGCTGTTGCTGCTACTACTGGACTCCGAGAAGTCCACACGATTTTTGTTGTGCATATGCTGGTGGGCGATTTTGTTTTGTTCGCAGCCGTCTTCTTTTTTATTATCGCCACCTTCTTTATTTCCCGATTGCGATTTGGCCATTTGAGTACCCATTTTAGCGAGTTCAGTACCCATTTTTAATGCTTCGCCAACAAGGCTCATGGCTGGACCAGCGAGACCGGCGAGTGCTCCAATGCTCAAATGTAAAATCCCCGACAAGTAAGAGAGGCGAATTCCTCACTGACTACGTGGCAAGATTTGCGCACCGAGTTCCAAGGACCTGAGCACAATTTACAACCCACAAAAAAGCCCGGCACATAGCCAGGCTTTCTCTTGCAGCAAGCAGTACTTATGCAGTAAAGGCCTTGCCTTCAAACTGCTCAGCCACGAACTTCCAGTTGACCAGGTTCCAGAACGCTTCCACATACTTTGGACGCACGTTGCGGTAGTCGATGTAGTAGGCGTGTTCCCAGACATCGCAGGTCAGCAGCGGGGTGTCGCCGCTGGTCAGTGGGTTGCCGGCGCCGATGGTGCTGGCCAGGGCCAGGGAACCGTCAGCTTTTTTCACCAGCCAGCCCCAACCGGAACCGAAGGTGCCGACGGACGTCTTGGTGAACTCTTCCTTGAACTTGTCGAACGAACCGAAGGCTGCATTGATGGCTTCAGCCAGCGCGCCGGTCGGTTGGCCACCGGCGTTTGGCGCCAGGCAGTTCCAGTAGAACGTGTGGTTCCAGACCTGAGCGGCGTTGTTGAAGATGCCGCCCGAAGAAGACTTGACGATTTCTTCCAGGGTCTTGCCTTCGAACTCGGTGCCAGGCACCAGGTTGTTCAGGTTCACGACATAGGTGTTGTGGTGCTTGTCGTGGTGGTATTCCAAGGTTTCCTTGGAAATGTGCGGCTGCAGGGCATCGTGTGCGTAGGGCAGCGGCGGCAATTCGAAAGCCATGATGATTCTCCTAATCAGGTCAGTTGCGGTGAGCGCAAGGCCGATCACGGGCGGCCAAACAAGCGCCGGGGAGTTTGTACTCTTTGCGGCGCAGGGTCCGGATCATAGCACCGGGGGTGCGGCAAAACCACGCAACAACTGTGTGGGATAGAGGTTCCAGAGCGTTTTGGAATATTCATCCGGCACTGATCAATTGGTAGGCCACGCTGAACATCATCACCGCCACCAGAAGGTCGAGCAGGCGCCAGGTCGCCGGGCGCGCCAGCCAGGGCGCCAACCATGCCGCGCCGAGTGCCAGGGTGGCGAACCACAGGAACGAAGCGCTGGCAGCACCGGCGACATACGCGCCGGGCTCGGTCTGTTGCGCGCCCAGTGAGCCGATCAGCAGCACGGTATCCAGGTACACATGGGGGTTGAGCAGCGTTACCGCCAAGGCACTGAGCAACACGGCGCGCAATGAGCGCACCTTGAGGTTGGCGCCTTGTTCCAGGCTTTGCCGGGAACACGCCCGACGCAACGCCAAAGTGCCGTACCACAATAGGAACGCCGCGCCGCCCCAGCGGGCAATCGCCAGCAGCAGCGGGTTTTGCGCCAGCACGGTAGCCAGGCCAAATACCCCGAGCGCCACCAGAATTGCATCACACACGATGCACAGCGCCGCCACCGGCAAGTGATGTTCACGGCGCAGGCTTTGCGCCAATACGAACGCGTTCTGGGTGCCGATCGCCATGATCAGGCCGAGCGCTACCAGCAGCCCGTTTACGTAGCTTTGCCACATGGTCATTACTCCGCGTTTGCTGCCAGTTGGCGTAATACTTCCATGGCCCGCTCGGCATCGGCGCGGCCGACGAACAGGTGGTCGTGATAAAACCCGGCAATCACGTTGCAACTGATGCCTGCGCTGCCCAGCGCACTGGCGAACGCCGCCGTCAGGCCTACGGCTTCAAGGGCCGAATGCACATTCAGGGTGATCCAGGCGGCCACATAGTCGAAGGCCAGCCCGGCGTGTTCCGCTTGCTTGCGCTCCAGAATCAGCGTCAAACCTTCCTGCTCGCGAAAGCTGCCGAGGATCTCGCAACCTGCCGGGATACGTGAGTCGGGCAGGGTGCAGAACACGTAGTCGCCTTCGTTCAGATGAGGGCTCATGCTGCGCAGCAGGGTTGTCAGCGCGGTTTCGCCAGCCATGTGTGGGTTCCTTTAATAAAGAGAAGCAATGCTGGTCATTCTCCCGGCTCAGGCTGTATAAGAAAAACCAATATTGCTGATCGCTCATTAGAGAAACTGATGTTCGACTATAAATTGCTTTCCGCCCTGGCGGCGGTGGTGGAGCAGGCCGGCTTCGAGCGTGGCGCCCAGGTGCTGGGGCTTTCGCAGTCGGCGATTTCCCAGCGCATCAAGTTACTGGAGGCGCGTATTGGCCAACCGGTGCTGGTGCGGGCCACGCCACCGACACCCACCGACATCGGGCGGCGTTTGCTTAACCATGTGCAACAGGTGCGTTTGCTTGAGCGTGACCTGCAAAGCCAGGTGCCGGCGCTGGACGAGGAGGGCATGCCCGAGCGCCTGCGCATCGCCTTGAACGCCGACAGCCTCGCCACCTGGTGGGCCGAGGCCGTCAGCGACTTTTGCGCCGAGCAGCATTTGTTGCTGGACCTGGTGGTAGAAGACCAGACCGTGGGCCTCAAACGCATGCGCGCCGGTGAAGTGGCGGCCTGTATCTGCGCCAGCGAACGCCCGGTGGCCGGGGCGCGCAGCCTGTTGCTCGGTGCCATGCGCTACCGTGCGTTGGCCAGCCCTGCATTTATAACGCGGCATTTTCCTGAAGGCGTGCGTGCCGATCAGTTGGCACGCACGCCGGCGTTGGTGTTCGGCCCGGATGATTTCCTGCAGCACCGCTACCTGGCATCGCTGGGCGTGGACGGCGGTTTCGAGCACCATTTGTGCCCGTCCTCCGAAGGTTTTATTCGCCTGACCGAAGCCGGGCTGGGCTGGGGCCTGGTGCCGGAATTACAGGTGCGCGACCAGTTGCAAACCGGCGTGTTGGTCGAGTTGTTGCCAGATAAGCCCATCGACGTGCCCTTGTACTGGCATCATTGGCGCAGTGGCGGGCAATTGTTGGGGTTGCTGACCGATCACTTGGCCCAGGCGTGTGGCCAATGGTTGGTGCCGTTGGACTGATGGCGTGCGTCAAGGCAACAGCGATGAAAAACGAAAGAACATGGGGTAACAAATGAAAATTCTGGTCACCGGCGCAAGCGGCTTCATCGGCGGGCGTTTTGCGCGTTTCGCCCTGGAGCAGGGCCTGGACGTGCGGGTCAACGGGCGGCGCGCCGAAGGTGTGGAGCACCTGGTAAGGCGCGGCGCCGAGTTTATCCAGGGTGATCTCAATGATGCCGACCTGGTGCGCGAGTTGTGCCGCGATGTCGAAGCCGTGGTGCATTGCGCCGGGGCCGTCGGGTTGTGGGGCAAGTACCAGGACTTCCATCAGGGCAATGTGCTGGTCACCGAAAACGTCGTCGAGGCCTGCCTTAAAGAGCGTGTCGGGCGCCTGGTGCACTTGTCGTCGCCGTCGATCTACTTTGATGGCCGCGATCACCTGGGGCTGACCGAGGAACAAGTGCCCAAGCGCTTCAAGCATCCGTATGCCGCCACCAAGTACCTGGCGGAACAGAAGGTGTTCGGCGCCCAGGAGTTCGGCCTTGAAGTACTCGCGCTGCGCCCGCGTTTTGTCACCGGGGCCGGCGACATGAGCATCTTCCCGCGCTTGCTTAAAATGCAGCGCAAAAATCGCCTGGCCATTGTCGGCGATGGTTTGAACAAGGTCGATTTCACCAGCGTGCACAACCTCAATGAGGCGCTGCTCAGCAGCTTGCTCGCCACCGGCTCGGCCTTGGGCAAGGCCTACAACATCAGCAATGGCGCGCCGGTGCCCGTGTGGGATGTGGTCAATTACGTGATGCGCCAGATGGACATGCCCCAGGTCACTCGGCACCGGTCTTACGGTTTGTCCTACAGCGTGGCGGCGTTGAACGAGGCATTCTGTGCGATGTGGCCGGGGCGTCCGGAGCCGTCGTTGTCGCGTTTGGGCACGCAGGTGATGAACAAAGATTTCACCCTGGACATCAGCCGCGCCAGGCATTATCTCGACTACGAGCCCAAGGTCAGCCTGTGGACGGCGCTCGATGAGTTCTGCAGTTGGTGGAAAGCTCAGGATCCGGGGCTGAAATAAGCTCACAACCAGCAACACATCGGGAACCGAATTCAGGCTTCCGGGTCGACCAATGCGGCGCGAACGGGGTTTATACTCCGCTCGCTCGGCTATTGCGGTCGCCATCTCACCGATTCAGGGTTGATTCATGCGTAACGATGCCAAAGACGATTTCGACAACGTTCCCAGCCTGCGGGCCGACATCGGGGACGATGATGATTTCGAGCCCACTCCCGCCACCTCCGTGCGCTCGCGCACAACCAAGGTGGTCAAGGTCAAGAGCGCCAGCACCGGCCCACTGTGGGCCCTGGTCGGCGCGCTGCTGATCGCCTTCGCCGGGCTTGCCTGGTGGAGTTTCCAGCAGATTTCCCTGATGGGCCAGCAGTTGGTCGCCACCCAGGAAAGCTTTGCGCGCATCAGCGAAGAAGCGGCGGGGCGCCTGCAGGACATTTCCGGCAAGGTAGTGGCCAGCGAAGCCAATGTGAACAACGGCAGCGAAGCCCTCAAGGCGCAGATCAAGCAGTTGGAAACCCAATTGCTGGAGCAAGGCAAGCAGCAAGTCGGCGTGGCCGGGCAGGCGACTGAACTCGACCAACGCCTTGCACAGATGAGCGCCAGCACCACCGAGCTGTCGATCGCGAACGCCAAACTCCAGGGCCAGGTGCAGGCGCTGACCGAGGCCGTGGCCACGCTCAAGGCGGCGCAGGGTGACATCAAGGACCTGTCCGCTGACGTGGCTGCCCTGAAGAAACAAGGCAACCCGAGCGCAGCCATCGCTCGCCTGGAACAAGACCTGCTAGTGCTTAAAAGCGCGCAGGAAAACCAGCCCGCCAACAGTGATGCGCCAACCAATAAAGAGTTTGACGTGTTCCGCATCCAGACCACGCGCAATATCACCACCTTGCAGAGCCAGGTGCAGAACCTGAACCAAAAGCTCAACGCGCCCGCGCGGGTCACCCCGCTGGGCCAATGATCGTTCCCACGCTCTGCGTGGGAATGCCGCCATGGACGCTCCGCGTCCCGCTGTGGCGCAGAGCGCCACAGGCTGCATTACCACGCAGAGCGTGGGAACGATCAATGTCACAGCCTTGTGACATTTCCCCTCCCCTTCGTTACTTGCCCCCATCGCGCCCTTGTTTAGACTTCGGTCATCCCACAAAAACTAAAAAGGGCTACCCATGACCATGCAACCACTGCCTGCCAGCAGTTGGCTGAACGCACCTGCCCATCACGCCTGGCTCGCCAGTGAAGGCCAACGCCTGCTGGCGTTCGCCAAAGCTTCACGTCTGCCGGACGGCTTCGGCAACCTTGACGACCAAGGCCAACTGCCGGCCGACGCCCACGCCGAAACCATGAACACTGCGCGCATGACCCACAGCTTTGCCATGGCCCACGCCATGGGTTTGCCGGGTTATGCCGACCTGATTGCCCATGGTGTTGCCGCCCTCAGTGGCCCCTTGCGCGACAGTGAGCACGGCGGCTGGTTCGCCGCGCCCAACGCCCTGGATGGCAACCGTGGCAAAGCCGCTTACCTGCATGCTTTTGTTGCCCTGGCTGCCAGCTCTGCCGTAGTGGCCGGCGCGCCCGGAGCGCAAAACCTGCTTAACGACGCCGTGCATATCATCGACCAGTTCTTCTGGAGCGAGGAGGAGGGCGTGATGCTCGAGTCCTTCGCCCAGGACTGGAGCGGCGTCGAAGCGTATCGCGGCGCCAACAGCAATATGCACGCCACCGAAGCCTTCCTGGCACTGGCCGATGTCACCGGTGAAACACGCTGGCTGGACCGCGCGCTGCGCATTGTCGAGCGCGTTATCCACACTCACGCTGCCGGCAACCAGTTCATGGTGATCGAGCATTTCGACACCCACTGGCAACCCTTGCTCGGCTACAACGAAGACAACCCCGCCGATGGTTTCCGCCCGTATGGCATCACCCCCGGCCACGGTTTCGAATGGGCACGGTTGGTACTGCACCTGGAAGCCGCACGCCTGCAAGCCGGGCTGGCCACACCGGACTGGCTGGTGACCGACGCCCGTGGCCTGTTCGCCAGCGCCTGCGAGTACGCCTGGGCCGTGGACGGCGCGCCCGGCATTGTCTACACCCTGGACTGGAAGCATCAG
Source organism: Pseudomonas sp. 58 R 3 (assembly GCF_900006605.1). NCBI lineage: Bacteria > Pseudomonadati > Pseudomonadota > Gammaproteobacteria > Pseudomonadales > Pseudomonadaceae > Pseudomonas > Pseudomonas sp. 58 R 3. The sequence continues at coordinate 264,337 of NZ_CVTT01000059.1, forward strand.
CCAGTGGTGCGCGAGCGCTTGCACTGGACCCACGCCGAAGCCAGCGCGGCGGCCCAGACCTTGCTCAAACGCACCGGCGAGCTGCATTACGAAACCTGGTACCGGCGCTTCTGGGAGTTTTGTGAAAGCCACTTTATCGACCGTATCAACGGCAGCTGGCACCACGAACTCAGCCCGCACAACCAGCCCAGCAGCAAGATCTGGGGTGGCAAGCCGGACCTGTACCATGCCTGGCAAGCGGTCGTACTGCCTGTACTGCCCTTGGCACCGAGTATGACCAGTGCGTTGGGCCAAGGGCGTTATGTCACCAAGTGGTGACATTTGTACGTCCCTTTGTTACCTGCGCGCTAAAAATCCATGTTTAAACTCCGTGCAGCGCAAGCTCTAGACTTGCATGCATAACAACAAGAAAAGGTATTCAGATGAACGCGATTAATCGCCTCGCCGTTGCTATTTCCATTGCCTCGTTGTTTCCCCTCAGTGCATTTGCCGCCGACTCGAAAGGGACGGTTGAAGTTGTGCATTGGTGGACCTCCGGCGGTGAAAAAGCAGCAGTGGACGTACTGAAGGCTCAAGTTGAGAAAGATGGCTTCGTCTGGAAAGACGGTGCCGTCGCCGGTGGCGGTGGCGCCACTGCAATGACTGTGCTGAAAAGCCGCGCAGTCGCGGGTAACCCGCCCGGCGTTGCCCAGATCAAAGGCCCGGACATCCAGGAATGGGCGTCTACTGGCTTGCTCGACACCGACGTGCTCAAAGACGTCGCCAAAGAAGAAAAGTGGGACTCGCTGCTCGACAAAAAAGTCTCCGATACCGTGAAGTACGAAGGTAACTACGTTGCCGTACCGGTCAACATTCACCGCGTTAACTGGCTGTGGATCAACCCGGAAGTCTTCAAGAAAGCCGGTATCACCAAAAACCCGACCACCCTCGAAGAATTCTACGCAGCCGGCGACAAGCTAAAAGCCGCAGGCTTCATCCCGCTCGCCCACGGTGGCCAGCCTTGGCAGGACAGCACCGTATTCGAAGCGGTCGTACTGTCGGTGATGGGGGCTGATGGCTACAAGAAAGCCCTGGTTGACCTGGATAACGACGCGCTGACCGGCCCGCAAATGGTCAAGGCCCTGACTGAGCTGAAAAAGGTCGCGACCTATATGGACGTCGACGGCAAAGGCCAGGACTGGAATCTGGAAGCCGGCAAAGTCATCAACGGCAAGGCCGGCATGCAGATCATGGGTGACTGGGCCAAGTCCGAGTGGACTGCCGCCAAGAAAGTCGCCGGCAAAGACTACGAGTGCGTAGCTTTCCCGGGCACCGACAAAGCCTTTACCTACAACATCGACTCCCTGGCGGTGTTCAAGGTTAAAGACAAAGGCACCCAGGAAGGTCAGAAGGACATCGCCAAAGTCGTGTTGGGTGAAAACTTCCAGAAAGTCTTCAGCATCAACAAAGGCTCGATCCCGGTTCGTACCGACATGCTCAATGAAATGGACAAGCTCGGTTTCGACTCCTGCGCTCAGACCGCTGCCAAAGACTTCCTGGCGGACGCCAAATCCGGTGGCCTGCAGCCAAGTATGGCCCACAACATGGCCACTACCCTGGCGGTACAAGGCGCGTTCTTTGATGTCGTGACCAACTACATCAACGACCCGAAAGCCGACCCGGCCGACACCGCCAAGAAACTCGGCGCTGCGATCAAGTCTGCCAAGTAACGGTTAGCACGGCTGGTCCTTGTGAGGGGAAACCCCCTGACCCCTCACAAGGCTTGCTTCTGTAGTCTTTTTTCCCTGTACTGGATTTTCCCATGAGTTCTGTTGCTGTGTTCAGCAAGGCCTCGCCGTTCGATGCGCTGCAGCGCTGGCTACCTAAACTGGTGCTGGCACCGAGCATGTTCATCGTACTGGTGGGCTTCTACGGCTACATCCTGTGGACATTCGTGCTGTCGTTCACCACGTCCACGTTCCTGCCCAGCTACAAATGGGCCGGTCTTGCGCAATACGCGCGGTTGTTCGACAACGACCGTTGGTGGGTGGCGAGCAAGAACCTGGCGCTGTTCGGCGGGATGTTTATCGGCATCACTTTGGTGATCGGCGTGACGCTGGCGATTTTCCTCGACCAGAAGATCCGCCGCGAAGGTTTTATCCGCACCATTTACCTGTACCCGATGGCGCTCTCAATGATCGTGACCGGTACGGCGTGGAAATGGCTGCTCAACCCGGGCATGGGCCTGGACAAACTTCTGCGTGACTGGGGCTGGGAAGGCTTCCGTCTCGACTGGCTGATCGACCCCGACCGCGTGGTGTACTGCCTGGTGATTGCCGCTGTGTGGCAAGCCTCGGGCTTCATCATGGCGATGTTCCTGGCCGGCCTGCGTGGCGTTGATCAGTCGATCGTGCGCGCCGCCCAGATCGACGGTGCCAGCCTGCCGCGTATCTACTGGAGCGTGGTGCTGCCTAGCCTGCGCCCGGTGTTCTTCAGTGCGGTGATGATCCTCGCGCACATCGCGATCAAGAGCTTCGACCTGGTAGCGGCCATGACTGCCGGCGGCCCGGGCTACTCGTCCGATTTGCCGGCAATGTTCATGTACTCGTTCACCTTCAGCCGTGGCCAGATGGGCATGGGCTCGGCCAGTGCAATCCTGATGCTCGGCGCGATCCTCGCGATCATCGTGCCTTACCTGTATTCCGAGCTGAGGACCAAGCGCAATGACTAGTCTCGCCTCCAAACCTGCCATCAGCCTGAGTCGCATCGCGATCTACGCGGTGCTGATCCTCGCCGTGCTGCTGTACCTGGTGCCGCTGGTGGTGATGCTGCTGACCAGCTTCAAAACCCCGGAAGACATCAGCACCGGCAACCTGCTGAGCTGGCCGACCGTCGTCACCGGCATCGGCTGGGTCAAGGCCTGGGCCACGGTTGACGGTTACTTCTGGAACTCGATCAAGATCACCGTTCCGGCGGTACTGATCTCCACCGCCATCGGCGCGTTGAACGGCTATGTGCTGTCGTTCTGGCGCTTCAAAGGCTCGCAGCTGTTCTTCGGCCTGCTGTTGTTCGGCTGCTTCCTGCCGTTCCAGACCGTGCTGCTGCCGGCATCGTTCACCCTCGGCAAGATGGGCCTGGCCAGTACCACCACGGGCCTGGTGTTTGTGCACGTGGTCTACGGGTTGGCGTTTACTACACTGTTTTTCCGTAATTACTACGTGAGCATTCCTGACGCGCTGATCAAGGCGGCACGGCTGGACGGTGCAGGTTTCTTCACCATCTTCCGTCAGATCATTCTGCCGATGTCGACGCCGATCATCATGGTCTGCCTGATCTGGCAGTTCACCCAGATCTGGAACGACTTCCTGTTTGGTGTGGTGTTCTCCAGCGGCGACTCGCAGCCCATTACGGTGGCGCTGAACAACCTGGTCAACACCAGCACCGGGGCCAAGGAATATAACGTGGATATGGCGGCGGCGATGATCGCCGGGCTGCCGACCCTGCTGGTCTATGTGATCGCAGGCAAGTATTTCGTGCGCGGCCTCACGGCCGGCGCGGTCAAGGGGTAATCATGGCTACGCTTGAACTTCGCAATGTAAACAAGACCTATGGCGCCGGCCTGCCCGACACCTTGAAGAACATCGAACTGTCGATCAAAGAGGGCGAGTTCCTGATTCTGGTCGGCCCTTCGGGTTGCGGTAAATCGACCTTGATGAACTGCATCGCCGGCCTTGAGACCATCACCGGCGGCGCCATCATGATCGGCGACCAGGACGTGAGCGGCATGAGCCCCAAGGACCGTGACATCGCCATGGTGTTCCAGTCCTACGCGCTGTACCCGACCATGAGCGTGCGCGAGAACATCGAGTTCGGCCTCAAGATCCGCAAGATGCCCCAGGCCGATATCGACGCTGAAGTAGCGCGGGTGGCCAAGCTGCTGCAGATCGAGCACCTGCTTAATCGCAAGCCGGGCCAGCTTTCCGGTGGCCAGCAACAGCGTGTGGCCATGGGCCGCGCCCTGGCACGGCGGCCGAAGATCTACCTGTTCGACGAACCGCTGTCCAACCTCGACGCCAAACTGCGCGTCGAGATGCGCACCGAAATGAAACTGATGCACCAGCGTCTGAAAACCACCACGGTGTACGTCACCCACGACCAGATCGAAGCGATGACCCTGGGCGACAAAGTGGCGGTCATGAAGGATGGCATCATTCAGCAGTTCGGCACGCCCAAAGACATCTACACCAACCCGGCCAACCAGTTCGTGGCGAGCTTTATCGGCTCGCCGCCGATGAACTTCGTCCCACTGCGCCTGCAGCGCAAGGACGGTCGTCTGGTGGCGCTGCTCGACAGTGGCCAGGCGCGTTGCGAGTTGGCACTTAACGTCAGCGATGCCGGCCTGGAAGACCGCGATGTGATCCTGGGCCTGCGCCCGGAGCAGATCATGTTGGCGACCAGCGACAGCGACAGTGCTTCGAGCATTCGTGCCGAAGTCCAGGTTACCGAGCCAACCGGCCCGGACACCCTGGTGTTCGTGCAGCTTAACGACACCAAAGTCTGCTGCCGCCTGGCGCCCGATGTGGCACCGCAGGTGGGCGAGACGCTGACCCTGCAATTCGACCCGTCCAAGGTCTTGCTGTTCGACGCCAAAACCGGCGAACGCCTGGGCACTGCTGCCTCATTGCCTGCACACGGGCATGCCGACAATGTGGCCCAATTCAAAGGCCGCTGAAGCAGATAAGTTATTGTTTTAGATAAAAATGTAACCCGCGTTAGATAAAAACAGTTTAATAACAATAAAGACGAGGATGTAGGGATGAAAAAGCAACACAACAACACTCGGCTGATCTGCCAACTGTCAGCAGCAGCAGCCCTGGTATTGTCCGCCAATGCGATGGCGGCCGATGCATTCAGCGCCGATTCCAAGTGGATGACCGGCGATTGGGGTGGCGAGCGTACCAAGCTGATCGAGCAAGGTATCGACATCAAGGCTGACTACGTAGGGGAAGTCGGTGGCAACCTGCACGGTGGCTACAACAACGACAAAACTGCTCGTTACGCTGACCAGTTTGGTCTGGGCGTAGCGCTGGATCTGCAAAAGCTGTGGGGCTGGGATAACACCCAGGCCAAGATCCAGTTGACCAATCGTAACGGTGCGAACATCTCCAATGACCGTATTGGTGACCCGCGTGCCGGCACCTTGAGTTCGTCTCAAGAAGTCGATGGCCGTGGCCACATGGTGCGTCTGACCCAGTTCTGGATCCAGCACCAGATGTTCGACAACAAGTTGGACGTGAAACTCGGTTACTTCGGCGAAGGCGAAGACTTCAACACCTTCCCGTGCGACTTCCAGAACCTGTCGTTCTGCGGCTCGCAAGTCGGTAACTACGTCAACACCTGGTACAACTGGCCGGTCAGCCAGGCGGCGATCCGCGTGAAGTACAACATCACGCCTGAGCTGTATGCGCAAATCGGTGCATACAACCAGAACCCGTCGCAGCTGGAACACGGCAACGGCTTCAAACTCAGCGGCAGCGGCACCAAGGGCACCGTATTGCCGGTGGAATTGGTTTGGTCGCCGAAGGTCAATGGCCTGCCAGGCGAATACCGTGTGGGTTACTACAAGAGCACCGCCGACGCTACCGACGTACGTGAAGACGTCAACGGTAACGATGCTGGCACCACCGGCGCAGCCTTCCGGGTTCGCAGCAGCAAAAGCGGTTACTGGGGCGTTCTGCAACAGCAACTCACCACTCACAATGGCGATGCTTCGCGCGGCTTGAACATCGCGGCCAACGTGACCTTCCACGACAAAGACACCAACCTGGTCGACAACTACCAGTCGCTGATGCTTGTGTATAAAGGGCCATTTGACGCACGTGCCAAAGATGACGTGGGTATCGGTGTTTCGCGTATCCATGCCAACAGCGACGTGAAGAAAACCGCTGAACTGCTCAATGCTTCAGGCGGTTTTACCGATTACGACCAGGCGGGTTTCGCCCCGCTGCGTAACACCGAGTACAACGTCGAACTCAACTACGGTTTCCACGTCACCAACTGGCTGACCGTACGCCCGAACCTGCAATACGTCAAAAACCCGGGCGGTGTAAAAGAAGTCGACAACGCGCTGGTAGCGGGCCTGAAAATTCAGTCTACGTTCTAACGCTGTTGCGATAAGCTCCTTCTCTCTGTGCGCATTTTGCGGGTAGCCATGGCTACCCGCTTTTTTTGGGCAGCACTGCACAACCTTTGTGGGAGCTGGCTTGCCTGCGATCGCAGCGCCTCGGTCGTTCAGACAAACCGAGTCGCCCGCATCGCAGGCAAGCCAGCTCCCACAAGGGGAACCAAGGTTTGAGCGACATTGAATTCCAGGACCGTGGCACATGCATGAGCATCCGCTGCAACGCTTTTTCAAATCCCTGCGTGAACAACCGGTGTTCGCCTGGGAGCGCTTTCAGATGCGCGACGTGTTGGTGATCGACCATCCGCTGTGCCAGGCGGTGTTCAGTCGCCAGGGCGCGCAGTTGCTGCACTTTCAGCCCACCGGCCAGAAACCCTGGCTGTGGTGCGCGGCCAAGTGGCCGCAGGTCGGCGCCATCCGGGGTGGCGTGCCGGTGTGCTGGCCGTGGTATGGGCGCCATCCGAGCGAGAACGCGTGGCCGTCCCATGGCTGGGCGCGGCTGATCGACTGGAAACTGCTCGACAGCAGCACTGACGACGACGGCGTGCGTCTGCACTGGCAATTGCAGCTGTGCGACTGGCAGGTCGACCTGCACGCGCACCTGGGCGAAACCCTTGAGTTGCGCCTGAGCACCGAGCACCAGGACGAGTTGCCATGCCAGTTGAGCCATGCGTTGCACGCTTACTGGCGTATTGGTCACGTCGACGAGATAGCGCTGTCTGGGCTCGATGGCGCGCAAGGTTATGACCAGCTCAGCCGTCAGGTTTGCCAGCAGGAAGGCGAGCTGCGGGTAGACGGCGGCTGCCAGCGGGTGTTCCAGCATGAGGGCGAATTACAGCTCAAGGACCACGCCTGGCAACGCGAGCTGTGCATCGACACCGGCGACAGTGCTGACACGGTGGTGTGGCATCCAGGCAGCCGGCCGTTGTTGGGCGTGAGCTTTAACGAGGCGTCGGGGTTTGTGTGTGTGGAGTCGGCGATGGCGGCAGCCATTCTGGCACCGGGGGAGCGGGCGCATTTGAGTTTACAGGCCAGGGCTGGGGTTTAGTGGTGGAGCTTATGGCGCTATCGCAGGCAAGCCAACTCCCACAGGGGAGTGCATTCCAAATGGGCAGCTCGGCTCACTGTGGGCGCTGGCGTGCCTGCGATAGGGTCGGTACTGCTGGTGGAGACTGCTGCTAGTTAAACTCATCCCCCACCGGATACCGGCTGTCATTCAAGCTCTCTTTGATCTTGCGCAGATGCGGCTGGAAGTCCACGCCACGGCGCAGGGTCATGCCGGTGGCCAGCACGTCCAGCACCGTTAGCTGAATGATCCGCGACGTCATCGGCATGTAGATGTCGGTGTCTTCCGGCAGCGGGATGTTCAAGCTCACGGTACTGGCCTTGGCCAACGGCGAATTCTCGGCAGTTACGCCCAGCACTGACGCGCCGTTTTCCCGGGCGATACGCGCCACTTCCACCAGCTCGCGGGTGCGCCCGGTGTAGGAAATGATCACAAACAGCTCGCCCGTATGCGCCACAGACGCGATCATGCGTTGCATCAGCACGTCGGCATGGGCAGTCACGGCCAGGTTGAAGCGGAAGAACTTGTGCAGCGCATCCATGGCCACCGGTGCCGAAGCGCCGAGGCCGAAGAAGTGGATCTGGCGCGCCTGGATCAACAAATCCACGGCCTTGCTGATCAGCGCCGGGTCGAGGGCCTGGCACGCACTGTCCAGGGAGGCAATGGCGCTGCCAAAGATCTTTTGGGTGTAGGCCTCAGGGTTATCATCGGCTTCCACGGCGCGGCTGACATACGCCGCACCACTGGCCAAACTTTGCGCCAGCTGCAATTTAAGTTCAGGGTAACCGCTGACGCCGAACGAACGGCAGAAACGGTTGACCGTCGGTTCACTGACCGAGGCGGCTTGGGCGAGGGCGGCGATCGAGAAGCGGGTTGCCTGCTGTGGGTTTTGCAGGATGACCTCGGCGACTTTTTTCTCGGCCTTGTTCAATTCTTCGAGGCGGTTCCGGATCTGTTCCAGAAGATTTCGCACGCGGTCCATTCAGTCTTTCCTTCGGGCGACGATGCAAAAAAAGGGCGGTAACCAATCGACGAGTGGCCCTTTGCGGTGGCCTATCCTACTGAGGGTAGCTGAACACCACCACTCGGAATGCGTATTTCGGGAAAATGTTGTGGTTATTACTACATTTTTCCTTGAGTGATGCCTTGAAAAAAGGTATTTGTAGCTTAACTTGATAAAAGAACAAACATCATGCCTTCGATAACCGTAGAACCCTGCACCTTTGCCCTGTTTGGCGCCTTGGGTGATCTGGCGCTGCGCAAGTTATTTCCTGCCCTCTACCAACTCGATGGCGCCGGGCTGCTGCACGACGATACGCGCATCCTGGGCCTGGCCCGTGAAGCCGGTTCCGAGCAGGAGCACCTGGCCCATATCGAAAAAGAACTGCGTAAATACGTCGGCAAGGAACTCGATGAGGCGGTGGCCGCGCGCTTCCTGGCGCGTCTGGCCTATGTGCACGTCGACTTCATGAACGCCGCCGATTATGTCGCCCTGGCCGAAAAGGTCGGGGCCGAACAACGCCTGATCGCCTACTTCGCCACCCCGGCGGCGGTGTATGGCGCGATCTGCGAGAACCTCGCCAGGGTCGGCCTGGCAGACAACACCCGCGTGGTGCTGGAAAAACCCATCGGCTCGGACCTGGAGTCCTCGCGCAAGGTCAACGACGCCGTGGCGCAGTTTTTCCCGGAAAACCGCACCTATCGCATCGACCACTACCTGGGCAAAGAGACCGTCCAGAACCTGATCGCGCTGCGTTTCGCCAACAGCCTGTTCGAAACCCAGTGGAACCAGCATTACATTTCCCACGTGGAAATCACCGTGGCCGAGCAGGTCGGTATCGAAGGCCGTTGGGGTTACTTCGACAAGGCCGGCCAACTGCGCGACATGATCCAGAACCACCTGCTCCAACTGCTGTGCCTGATCGCCATGGACCCACCGGCCGACCTGTCCGCCGACAGCATCCGTGACGAGAAGGTCAAGGTGCTCAAGGCGCTGGCGCCGATCAGCCCGGAAGGCCTGACGACCCAGGTAGTACGCGGCCAGTACATCGCCGGCTACAGCGCCGGCAAGCCGGTGCCGGGCTACCTGGAAGAAGAAAATTCCAACACCCAGAGCGACACCGAGACGTTTGTCGCCCTGCGTGCCGATATCCGCAACTGGCGTTGGGCCGGCGTGCCGTTTTACCTGCGCACCGGTAAACGCATGCCGCAAAAGCTGTCGCAGATCGTCATCCACTTCAAGGAACCGTCCCACTACATCTTCGCCCCCGAGCAGCGCCTGCAGATCAGCAACAAACTGATCATCCGCCTGCAGCCGGACGAAGGTATTTCCTTGCGTGTGATGACCAAAGAGCAAGGCCTGGACAAGGGCATGCAACTGCGCAGCGGCCCGCTGCAACTGAATTTTTCCGACACCTATCGCAGCGCGCGGATTCCCGATGCCTACGAGCGGTTGTTGCTGGAAGTAATGCGCGGCAATCAGAACCTGTTTGTTCGCAAAGATGAAATCGAAGCCGCGTGGAAGTGGTGTGACCAGTTGATCGCCGGGTGGAAAAAATCCGGTGATGCGCCCAAGCCGTATGCGGCGGGGTCCTGGGGGCCGATGAGCTCGATTGCACTGATCACGCGGGATGGGAGGTCGTGGTATGGCGATATCTGAATTGAAACTGCCTCAGGGCGTGACAGCCCATGAGTACCGCACGCCGGTGTTGCTGGCCGATGGCCTGGCCAATGACGTGGCCGAGCAACTGCGCGCGGCCATCAGTGCCCGTGGCGAAGCGACCCTGGTAGTGTCCGGTGGCCGCAGCCCCGTGGCGTTTTTCCAGAACCTGGCCAAACAAGGCCTGGACTGGTCCAAGGTCACCATCACCCTGGCCGACGAGCGCTGGGTACCGGTGGAACACGCCGACAGCAATGCCGGCCTGTTGAAGAAGTATTTGCTCCAGGGCCCGGCGGCCAAGGCCAGGTTCCTCAGCCTGTACAACGTTGCCGCAAACCTTGAAGACGCCGCCGAACTGGCCGATCGCCAGTTGGCAGAGCTGCCTGCTATTGATGTGCTGGTGCTCGGCATGGGCGATGACGGCCACACCGCATCGCTGTTCCCCAACAGCCCCAACCTGGGCGAGGCGCTCAAGCCCGACGGCACGCGCCGTTGCTGGCCGATGCTGGCGCCGACCGTGCCGCACCAGCGCCTGACCATGAGTCGCGCGCTGCTGGCCACGGCCCATTACACGGTACTGTCGATTTCCGGCAGTTCGAAATTGACCACCTTGAGCGCCGCGCTGGCCAGTGATGACGTTGCTGCCATGCCGATTCGCGCGTTTTTGCAACCTACTTTAGAGATTTACTGGTGCCCATGAGCCAAGGATCAGCCGCTATGAAAAGCCCTCAACCGACCGTGTCCATGGCGGACAAAGTTGCCCTGATCGACAGCCTCTGCGCCAGGGCGCGGATCCTGCCGGTGATCACCATCGCCCGCGAACAGGACATCCTGCCGCTGGCCGATGCCCTGGCAGCCGGCGGTTTGACCGCATTGGAAGTGACCCTGCGCTCCGAGTTCGGCCTCAAGGCCATTCAGGTACTGCGCGAGCAACGCCCTGAACTGTGCACCGGTGCCGGCACCGTACTCGACCGCCACATGCTCGAAGCGGCCGAGGTGGCCGGTTCGCAATTTATCGTCACCCCCGGCATTACCCGCGACCTGCTGGAAGCCTCGGTGCACAGCCCGATCCCGCTGCTGCCGGGCATCAGCAATGCCTCGGGCATCATGGAAGGCTATGGCCTGGGTTATCGCCGCTTCAAGCTGTTCCCGGCTGAAGTCAGCGGCGGCGTGGCTGCAATCAAGGCCCTGGGCGGCCCGTTCGGCGAAGTCAAATTCTGCCCAACCGGCGGCGTTGGCCCGGCCAACATCAAAAACTACATGGCGTTGAAAAACGTGATGTGCGTGGGCGGTAGCTGGATGCTGGACCCTGAATGGGTCAAGAACGGCGACTGGGCCCGTATCCAGGAAGTCACCGCACAGGCGCTGGCGCTGCTGGACTGAACTGATTTACCGAATCGTTGTTGCTGTGCTTAACGGCATTTTTGCGGTGCACTTGGTCGGTGTACCGCTTTTTTTTGCCTGCAAAAAACTCACATTCAACGCCGATCAACTGTGGGAGCAGGCAAGCCAGCTCTTATCAAACAAAAAATAACTCATTGTTTTTGCTCTTAAAAATCAAGCCGCTTTAACCAGCTGCAACCCCAACTTTCGCGCCTTGCGCTCCAAGGCGCGCAGTTGCCGGTCCCGGCTACGCTCTTCAAATTCCTCTATTCCTTTCTCAACATAAGGCTGACCTTTGGTCAGCATCGCGTAGATCAGTCGTGCCAGTTGATGCGCTGTCGCCTTAATCGCGCAACAGGTGTCCATCCGGGTCAGGCGCGCTCGGTGGCTGGCACCGATAAAACTTTTGTCGTTACGTGCAATAGAGGCGGCTTGCTTCAGCGCTTGAGCAGCTCGATTAATCACTTTCACCGTCTTTCCAGGAAGGGGTTTTCCTCCCGAAATTCTCGTCGGCGGTGCGAGGCCTAACCACGAACAGAAGTGCTGCGAAGTCGGAAAACGTGATAAATCCGCCCCCAATTCACTGGCCAAAACCAAAGCCGTGTCGATTCCTATGGTTGGGATTGCGGTCAAATCCACGCCCATGACCTTGTTCAGTGCGCGATGCAAAATCAGTTGCTGCTCATTTGAGCGGTGTGGGTTGCGCAGTGTTTTACTGGGCGGGACAACATCCGCCTGAAGCACTGGAAGTCGTTCCAGTGCGTGAGCAATGGCTTGGTCGCACTCACCAATTTGCTTTTCCAGAAAATCATAAGCCGCCAATTCCTGGCTCAGCGCATGCAAATGCTCGGCTCGCCAATTACCCCGCAAGCTACGGGCGACGGTGGCCTGGTCGGCTTTGACACGCTTGTCTCTGAGCATGGCGAGCACTTCTGGATCTCGTTCGCCCTCAACGATTGCTCGCAAAATGCTCATACCCGTCACCCCGGCAATGTTGCTGATGACCTGAGCCAGCTGGATGTTCATTTGGACCAGCGCCTTTTGCATCCGATTAAGCGCTTTGGCTTGGTCACGAACTTTATTACTACGCTGACGGACCAGTGAACGCAGTGAGCACACTTCGTCCGAGGGCCGAAAAGCGCCTCTCAGCAGGCCGTGCGTCATGAGCTGAAGGATCCACTGGCAATCAAGTACATCGGACTTTCGGCCGGTTATCTGCCGCGTTGCCCGCGAATTAACCAGATAGACCTTAAAACCTCTTCTATCCAATATTTCAAAAAGCGGGATCCAATAAACCCCGGTTGCTTCCATCGCCACCATCTTGACGCCCATGGATTCAAACCAGTCGGCCATGGCGTGCAAATCGTCGGTGAAGGTTGAAAACCTTTTAACCGGGTCAGCGCATTTGGTCGGATCAACGGCGGCCAAATGTTCACCGCCTCCAACATCAACGGCAGCGCAGTCAGGGTGGATGACCTCAAAACGTTTTTGGTTCTTGCGCGTCATGACAATTCCTCGCAGGATTGAATGACGCGGGCGGGGTACACGGTGGCGAGCGGATTCACTCTCTTATACGTGGTCACAGCTTGCTGTGCCGACAATGACTCCACGCCGATACCGTGCAGGCCACTCTCCCACTCGGGTGCTGACACACCAGTGCTGGTTACGGCCTTTGCCCCGCCCGCGTTCTTCAACCTTACGATGAACCAGTTTGATGCGCGACAGCGCTACATCGAAGAGGTGGCGGGTCCTCCCACA
>NZ_CVTT01000058.1:0-67011 GCF_900006605.1 Pseudomonas sp. 58 R 3
CGGCGAATGTTGTCTTCACAGTATAACCAGATTGCTTGGGGTTATATGGTCAAGTGAAGAAGCGCATACGGTGGATGCCTTGGCAGTCAGAGGCGATGAAAGACGTGGTAGCCTGCGAAAAGCTTCGGGGAGTCGGCAAACAGACTTTGATCCGGAGATGTCTGAATGGGGGAACCCAGCCATCATAAGATGGTTATCTTACGCTGAATACATAGGCGTAAGAGGCGAACCAGGGGAACTGAAACATCTAAGTACCCTGAGGAAAAGAAATCAACCGAGATTCCCTTAGTAGTGGCGAGCGAACGGGGACTAGCCCTTAAGTGGCTTTGAGATTAGCGGAACGCTCTGGAAAGTGCGGCCATAGTGGGTGATAGCCCTGTACGCGAAAATCTCTTAGTCATGAAATCGAGTAGGACGGAGCACGAGAAACTTTGTCTGAATATGGGGGGACCATCCTCCAAGGCTAAATACTACTGACTGACCGATAGTGAACTAGTACCGTGAGGGAAAGGCGAAAAGAACCCCGGAGAGGGGAGTGAAATAGATCCTGAAACCGTATGCGTACAAGCAGTGGGAGCCCACTTTGTTGGGTGACTGCGTACCTTTTGTATAATGGGTCAGCGACTTATTTTCAGTGGCGAGCTTAACCGAATAGGGGAGGCGTAGCGAAAGCGAGTCTTAATAGGGCGTCTAGTCGCTGGGAATAGACCCGAAACCGGGCGATCTATCCATGGGCAGGTTGAAGGTTGGGTAACACTAACTGGAGGACCGAACCGACTACCGTTGAAAAGTTAGCGGATGACCTGTGGATCGGAGTGAAAGGCTAATCAAGCTCGGAGATAGCTGGTTCTCCTCGAAAGCTATTTAGGTAGCGCCTCATGTATCACTGTAGGGGGTAGAGCACTGTTTCGGCTAGGGGGTCATCCCGACTTACCAAACCGATGCAAACTCCGAATACCTACAAGTGCCGAGCATGGGAGACACACGGCGGGTGCTAACGTCCGTCGTGAAAAGGGAAACAACCCAGACCGTCAGCTAAGGTCCCAAAGTTATGGTTAAGTGGGAAACGATGTGGGAAGGCTTAGACAGCTAGGAGGTTGGCTTAGAAGCAGCCACCCTTTAAAGAAAGCGTAATAGCTCACTAGTCGAGTCGGCCTGCGCGGAAGATGTAACGGGGCTCAAACCATACACCGAAGCTACGGGTATCACGTAAGTGATGCGGTAGAGGAGCGTTCTGTAAGCCTGTGAAGGTGAGTTGAGAAGCTTGCTGGAGGTATCAGAAGTGCGAATGCTGACATGAGTAACGACAATGGGTGTGAAAAACACCCACGCCGAAAGACCAAGGTTTCCTGCGCAACGTTAATCGACGCAGGGTTAGTCGGTCCCTAAGGCGAGGCTGAAAAGCGTAGTCGATGGAAAACAGGTTAATATTCCTGTACTTCTGGTTATTGCGATGGAGGGACGGAGAAGGCTAGGCCAGCTTGGCGTTGGTTGTCCAAGTTTAAGGTGGTAGGCTGAGATCTTAGGTAAATCCGGGATCTTAAGGCCGAGAGCTGATGACGAGCTAACTTTTAGTTAGCGAAGTGGTTGATGCCATGCTTCCAAGAAAAGCTTCTAAGCTTCAGGTAACCAGGAACCGTACCCCAAACCGACACAGGTGGTTGGGTAGAGAATACCAAGGCGCTTGAGAGAACTCGGGTGAAGGAACTAGGCAAAATGGCACCGTAACTTCGGGAGAAGGTGCGCCGGTGAGGGTGAAGGACTTGCTCCGTAAGCTCATGCCGGTCGAAGATACCAGGCCGCTGCGACTGTTTATTAAAAACACAGCACTCTGCAAACACGAAAGTGGACGTATAGGGTGTGACGCCTGCCCGGTGCCGGAAGGTTAATTGATGGGGTTAGCTAACGCGAAGCTCTTGATCGAAGCCCCGGTAAACGGCGGCCGTAACTATAACGGTCCTAAGGTAGCGAAATTCCTTGTCGGGTAAGTTCCGACCTGCACGAATGGCGTAACGATGGCGGCGCTGTCTCCACCCGAGACTCAGTGAAATTGAAATCGCTGTGAAGATGCAGTGTATCCGCGGCTAGACGGAAAGACCCCGTGAACCTTTACTATAGCTTTGCACTGGACTTTGAATTTGCTTGTGTAGGATAGGTGGGAGGCTTTGAAGCGTGGACGCCAGTCTGCGTGGAGCCAACCTTGAAATACCACCCTGGCAACTTTGAGGTTCTAACTCAGGTCCGTTATCCGGATCGAGGACAGTGTATGGTGGGTAGTTTGACTGGGGCGGTCTCCTCCTAAAGAGTAACGGAGGAGTACGAAGGTGCGCTCAGACCGGTCGGAAATCGGTCGTAGAGTATAAAGGCAAAAGCGCGCTTGACTGCGAGACAGACACGTCGAGCAGGTACGAAAGTAGGTCTTAGTGATCCGGTGGTTCTGTATGGAAGGGCCATCGCTCAACGGATAAAAGGTACTCCGGGGATAACAGGCTGATACCGCCCAAGAGTTCATATCGACGGCGGTGTTTGGCACCTCGATGTCGGCTCATCACATCCTGGGGCTGAAGCCGGTCCCAAGGGTATGGCTGTTCGCCATTTAAAGTGGTACGCGAGCTGGGTTTAGAACGTCGTGAGACAGTTCGGTCCCTATCTGCCGTGGACGTTTGAGATTTGAGAGGGGCTGCTCCTAGTACGAGAGGACCGGAGTGGACGAACCTCTGGTGTTCCGGTTGTCACGCCAGTGGCATTGCCGGGTAGCTATGTTCGGAATAGATAACCGCTGAAAGCATCTAAGCGGGAAACTAGCCTCAAGATGAGATCTCACTGGGACCTTGAGTCCCCTGAAGGGCCGTCGAAGACTACGACGTTGATAGGTTGGGTGTGTAAGCGCTGTGAGGCGTTGAGCTAACCAATACTAATTGCCCGTGAGGCTTGACCATATAACACCCAAGCAATTTGACTACTCGAAAGAGCATCAGATTGCGGTGTGTGAAGACGAGATGAACCGAAAGTTCGACGCTCACAAAACACCGAAAGCTGTCACATACCCAATTTGCTGAAGCGAAGCCATCTGGCTACGACTCAGTACCCGAATTTCTTGACGACCATAGAGCATTGGAACCACCTGATCCCATCCCGAACTCAGTAGTGAAACGATGCATCGCCGATGGTAGTGTGGGGTTTCCCCATGTGAGAGTAGGTCATCGTCAAGATTAAATTCCGAAACCCCTGATTGCTAACGCAATCAGGGGTTTTGTTTTGGGCGGTCGTATAGTGGGCAAAGCTTGCTCATGTTTAGCGTTAATCGCAACGCGACCAGCCTGAGCTGTCGCGAACGCTTTTGTGCGACCAGCAGTGCTAAATCCCGTCCTTTCTATGCAATGACCTTGCGCATGGCTATCATGCGTGCCTCATTGTGAGGCGATGCTTGCATGCTGACGTTGTTAACACTTCTCAAAGATGGTCGATTCCACTCCGGAGAGGCGCTGGGTGCTGCCCTGGGTGTCAGCCGCAGTGCTGTTTGGAAGCAGCTCCAGCATCTGGAGTCCGAATTGAACCTGCCCATCCATAAAGTTCGTGGCAGGGGGTATCAACTGGCATCTCCATTGGTGTTCTTGAATGCTGAAGAAATTCAAGGGCATGCTCCGGCTTTGACGTGGCCTGTTTACATATCAGATTCCATAGACTCCACTAATGCTGAGGCCTTGCGCCTCGTCGACGCCGGTTGCGCGGCGCCATTTCTGGTGCTTGCGGAGCAGCAAACAGCAGGAAGGGGTAGGCGGGGTCGTAAGTGGGTCAGTCCGTTCGCTCAAAACCTGTATTACAGCCTCGTATTGCGCATTGACGGCGGGTTAAGGCAATTGGAGGGGCTTAGTCTTGTCGTGGGATTGGCGGTCATGCAGGCCCTGCGTGAGCTGGGTGTCCAGGCTGCTGCATTGAAATGGCCGAACGACGTTCTGGTTGGGCAGAAAAAAATTGCCGGCATCTTGCTGGAATTGGTTGGGGATCCCGCTGATGTTTGTCACGTTGTCCTCGGTGTAGGGATCAACGTAAATATGCAGAAGGCCGCAGAGGTCGATCAGCAGTGGACGTCGGCGCAGTTGGAGACAGGTTCCCCTGTCGACCGTAATCACTTGGTCGCACGGCTTGGGCTCCAACTGCAAAGTCACCTGGAGCGACACAAGGCTTCGGGCTTTGCTGCGCTCCAGGAAGAGTGGGAGCGAAATCATTTGTGGCAGGGTAAGGCAGTATCTCTTATCGCGGGTGTTAACCAGATTGATGGTGTGGTGCTGGGTGTTGATCACCAGGGCGCGCTTCGGCTGAGTGTCGAGGGTGTCGAGAAAATATACAGCGGCGGTGAGCTAAGCCTGAGGTTGCGTGATGATTCTTGAGCTCGACTGTGGGAATAGCTTTATCAAGTGGCGTGTGCTCGATTTGCCTATGGCCAGGGCGTCCGCTGAGGGTGTTGTCGGCTCGGACCTTGAATTGATCGAGGGCCTGAAGGCGATCCCGGGGCTGTCATTGACGCGTTGCCGCCTGGTAAGTGTTCGGGCCGCTGAGGAGACCGGGCAACTGGTTGAGGCTTTGCAGGGGGCATTTGGGGTTGTTGTGTCTTGTGCTGCTTCGGCGAGAGAGATGGCGGGTGTACGTAATGGTTACGAAGAGTTTGAGCGTCTTGGGCTAGATCGTTGGTTGGCAATGCTCGGTGGTTTCAAGCTGGCATCAGGTGCCTGTCTGGTGCTTGATTTCGGTACCGCCGCCACTGCGGACTTTATTGCTGCCGATGGTGAGCACCTTGGCGGTTTCATTTGCCCGGGAATGCCCCTTATGCGCAGCCAGTTGCGAACGCACACACGCAAGATCCGCTACGACGATATTGCGGCGGAGCAGGCCCTGGCGCGCCTCTCGCCAGGGCGCACGACTGTTGAGGCCGTTGAGCGGGGTTGTACGCTGATGCTCAGGGGGTTTGTTTTGACCCAGCTTGAGTTGGCTCGAAGCTATTGGGGGGATGACTTCACGGTTTTTCTGACTGGCGGGGATGCTGACCTGGTCTCCGATGCCGTGCCTCACGCTCGTTTTGTTCCTGATCTGGTTTTTGTTGGTCTGGCGATGGCGTGCCCTTTGTCCTGAGGTGTTTATGCGTTGGCTGTTTTTGCTTTTGCTCGTTCTCAATGCCTTCTATTACATCTGGCATCAACAGGAAGCCCCGTTACGCGCTAAGGATGTAACGCCTCTGAGCCTCTATAAGGGTTCTCAGCAGGATATTCGCCTATTGAGTGAATCCTCTGGCCCCATGGTTCGGCGCGACCGAGTAAAAGCGCCTGACGCACAAAATACCTGCCTATACATTGGTGGCTTTGCTGATCAGCGTCAGGCTCAGTCGGTCGAGCAGCGCCTCATAAGCCTGGATATAAAGGTCAAAGTGCTTCTCCTCAATACGCCTGACGCCTCCGGTTATTGGCTGCGTGTGGCCCCTGAAAGCAGGAGGCTGGCCGACGATCTGCCGTTTGAAAACCTTGCTAAGGAATTCAATGAGTTAAAACATAAAATAATGTTGTGCGAAGGCGTTGCAACTGTCGAATAGTTTGCATAGAATGGCGCCCGCTTCGCAGTGAAGACCTTTACGGTCTACAGGGTGAAACGAAGGTCAACGCAGCTAACCTCATATTTTTAATGAGAAAATGCTTGACAGAAGGCCGGCGTGATGTAGAATGCCGGCTCGCTTAGGAGGGGTTCCCGAGCGGCCAAAGGGATCAGACTGTAAATCTGACGTCTACGACTTCGAAGGTTCGAATCCTTCCCCCTCCACCATTTTTAGCGTGAGCTGCAAGCTCCGCGGGTATAGTTTAGTGGTAGAACCTCAGCCTTCCAAGCTGATGATGCGGGTTCGATTCCCGCTACCCGCTCCAAGTTTGCAGGTTGTGCGATGTGTTTTGCTCTTGTAGCTCAGTTGGTAGAGCACACCCTTGGTAAGGGTGAGGTCAGCGGTTCAAATCCGCTCAAGAGCTCCATATAACAAGGCAGATATGAGAATATCTGCCTTTGTTTTAACAGCTGCCTCGGCTTGTTGGTGTCGCATTTGGCTTTATGGTCAAGTGATTTCAGGTCTAGTGGGGTTGGTTGTTGTAAAGTCTTTTTCAGGCCTGCATAATGGTCGGCCTGATTTTGTTTTAGGTCAGTAGCTCAATTGGCAGAGCGACGGTCTCCAAAACCGTAGGTTGGGGGTTCGATTCCCTCCTGACCTGCCAGATTCACGTGGTGTGTCTGGCTTTCTTTTCACAGGATCTTCATAGATGACTCCTAAGGCTGAAGCTCAAAGCTCTCGTTTCGATCTCGTCAAGTGGCTCGTAGTAGTCGCATTGGTGGTCGTAGGCGTTGTTGGCAATCAGTACTACTCTGCTTCGCCGATCCTGTACCGTGTACTCGCTTTGCTCGCTCTTGCTGCTGTAGCTGCCTTTGTAGGCCTGCAGACTGCCAAAGGCAAGTCTTTCGCGGTCCTGGTAAAGGAAGCTCGCACCGAAATTCGTAAAGTCGTTTGGCCGACTCGCCAAGAAACCACGCAGACCACGTTGATTGTTGTGGCTGTTGTTCTGGTTATGGCGTTGCTGTTGTGGGGGCTTGATTCCCTGCTCGGCTGGCTTGTTTCCTTGATTGTTGGCTAAGGGTGTCCCGTGGCTAAGCGTTGGTACGTTGTGCATGCTTACTCGGGTTACGAGAAGCATGTTATGCGCTCTTTGCTAGAGCGCGTAAAGCTCGCAGGCATGGAAGATGGCTTCGGCGAAATTCTGGTTCCCACTGAAGAAGTGGTTGAAATGCGCAATGGCCAGAAGCGCAAAAGCGAACGCAAGTTCTTCCCTGGCTACGTGCTGGTTCAGATGGACATGAATGAAGGTACTTGGCACTTGGTCAAGGACACTCCTCGTGTCATGGGTTTTATCGGCGGTACCGCTGATAAGCCTGCTCCGATCACTGACAAAGAGGCGGAAGCAATTCTGCGCCGCGTTGCTGACGGTAGCGACAAGCCTAAGCCGAAGACGTTGTTCGAGCCGGGTGAGGTTGTTCGTGTCACAGATGGTCCGTTTGCTGATTTCAACGGCACCGTCGAAGAAGTTAACTACGAAAAGAGCCGGATCCAGGTGGCAGTGCTCATTTTCGGTCGCTCTACTCCGGTAGAGCTGGAGTTCAGCCAGGTCGAGAAGGTCTAGCTGAGCAAGCATCCCAACCCCGCAGCCTTAGGCTGTGGGGTTTTGTCGTCACTGGGATAAACGCGCAAGTAACCGGGGAGCCTTTCGAGGCGTTTGAACCCGTAATTGGAGTGCCTCATGGCCAAGAAGATTACCGCTTACATCAAGCTGCAAGTGAAGGCCGCTCAGGCCAACCCAAGTCCACCTGTCGGCCCGGCTCTGGGTCAGCACGGCGTGAACATCATGGAATTCTGCAAGGCCTTCAACGCCCGTACTCAGGGTCTTGAGCCAGGTCTGCCGACTCCAGTGATCATCACTGTATACAGCGACCGTAGCTTCACTTTTGAAACCAAGTCGACCCCGGCTTCGGTTCTGCTGAAGAAAGCTGCCGGTCTGACTAGCGGTTCCGCTCGTCCTAACACCGTTAAGGTTGGCACCGTAACTCGTGCTCAGCTGGAAGAAATCGCGAAAACCAAAAACGCGGATCTGACTGCAGCTGATATGGATGCAGCCGTGCGTACCATCGCCGGTTCTGCTCGTAGCATGGGCCTTAACGTGGAGGGTGTGTAATGGCTAAGCTGACCAAGCGCCAAAAGGCTATCGCCGGCAAAATCGAAGCAGGCAAGGCCTACAGCTTTGTAGACGCCGCTGCCCTGCTGACCGAGCTGTCGACTGTCAAGTTCAGCGAGTCCGTTGACGTTGCTGTAAACCTGGGCGTTGACCCACGTAAATCCGACCAGGTCGTTCGTAGCGCTACTGTGCTGCCACACGGTACTGGCAAGACTGTACGTGTTGCTGTCTTCACCCAAGGCCCGGCAGCTGAAGCTGCTCTGGCCGCCGGCGCTGATCGCGTTGGCATGGACGACCTGGCTGCCGAAATGAAAGGCGGCGACCTGAACTACGACGTAGTCATTGCTTCCCCGGATGCAATGCGCGTTGTAGGTCAGTTGGGTCAGATCCTCGGTCCACGTGGTCTGATGCCTAACCCTAAAGTCGGCACCGTAACTCCAGACGTAGCTACCGCGGTTAAAAACGCCAAGGCTGGTCAGGTTCGTTATCGCACCGACAAAAACGGCATCATTCACACCTCCGTTGGCAAAGTCGGCTTCGATGCCGTCAAGCTGAAGGAAAACGTTGAAGCCCTGATCGCTGATCTGAAGCGTATCAAGCCAGCTTCTTCGAAAGGTATCTACGTCAAGCGCGTTACCCTGAGCACCACTATGGGCCCAGGTCTGGTCATCGACCAAGGCTCGCTGGACGTATAAGAGACACATTGGCGCGAGAGATCGCGTCAATTGAAAAAATTGGGGTCCCTGCCTGGCGGGGGCTATCCAAGACCGTAGGCGGCGCAAGCCTTAAACCTCAAGCCTACGCAGATGGTGCTCCCGGTTCCTTACCGAATCAGACACCAAAACGACATCCGGCTTCGGCCAGATGAAACGGTAACAAGCAGGAGTTAAACCCGTGGCAATTAATCTCGAAGACAAGAAGGCCATCGTCGCTGAAGTCAACGAGGCTGCCAAAGCTGCTCTGTCCGCTGTCGTGGCTGATGCCCGTGGTGTGACAGTAAGCGCTATGACCGGACTCCGTAAAGAGGCTCGTGAAGCTGGCGTATACGTACGTGTTGTACGTAACACCCTGCTCAAGCGCGCTGTTGCTGACACTGAATACAGTGTCCTCAACGACGTGTTCACCGGCCCGACTCTGATCGCGTTCTCCAAAGATCACCCGGGTGCTGCTGCCCGTTTGTTCAAGGAATTCGCCAAGAGTCAGGATAAGTTCGAGATCAAGGCAGCTGCGTTCGAGGGCAAGTTCCTCGCAGCTAACCAAATCGACGTACTGGCAACACTGCCGACCCGTAACGAAGCTATTTCTCAGCTGATGAGCGTGATTCAAGGCGCTACCAGCAAGTTGGCTCGTACTCTGGCCGCAGTTCGCGAGCAAAAAGAAGCTGCCGCAGCCTAAGGCTGAGCATCTCCTTTCGCGTATTTTTGTTTATTTCGATGGCCGCGTAGGCCGTCCCCCAATTCAGGAAATACAGTAATGTCTATCTCCCAAGAAGATATCCTCAACGCCGTAGCTGAAATGTCGGTTCTGCAGGTTGTTGAGCTGATCAAAGCTTTCGAAGAAAAATTCGGCGTTTCCGCTGCCGCTGCTTCCGCTGGCCCAGCTGTTGCTGCTGTTGCTGCTGAAGAGCAAACCGAATTCAACGTCATGCTGCTGGAAGCTGGCGAGAAGAAAGTAAACGTGATCAAGGCAGTTCGTGAACTGACCGGTCTGGGCCTGAAAGAAGCCAAGGCTGTAGTTGACGGCGCTCCTGCCCAGGTTCTGGAAGCAGTGTCGAAAGACGCCGCTGACAAAGCTAAAGCAGTGCTGGAAGAAGCAGGCGCTAAAGTCGAGCTGAAGTAAGCATCGACCTTGCGTCTCCAGCCCAAGCGTTAAGCTGAAGGCTGATGGCTGGTGGCTCTTGCCACCGGCCTTTTTCCGTTCTTGGCTGTCGACTCGGTCGCCGCCAATTACGCGCTGTAACCACCCGATGCGGTGGTGCAAACCATGGGGTTTGCAAGATTTTCTGGCTGCTCCCGTCGGAGGGGCCAAACAAGCAGGTGACCAAGCTGGGGAACGCTGATGGCTTACTCATATACTGAGAAAAAACGTATCCGCAAGGACTTTAGCAAGTTGCCGGACGTCATGGATGTCCCGTACCTTCTGGCTATCCAGCTGGATTCGTATCGTGAATTCTTGCAGGCGGGAGCGACCAAAGATCAGTTCCGCGACGTGGGCCTGCATGCGGCCTTCAAATCCGTTTTCCCGATCATCAGCTACTCCGGCAATGCTGCGCTGGAGTACGTGGGTTATCGCCTGGGCGAACCGGCATTTGATGTCAAAGAATGCGTGTTGCGCGGTGTTACGTACGCCGTACCTTTGCGGGTAAAAGTCCGCCTGATCATTTTCGACAAAGAATCGTCGAACAAAGCGATCAAGGACATCAAAGAGCAAGAAGTCTACATGGGCGAAATCCCACTGATGACTGAAAACGGTACCTTCGTAATCAACGGTACCGAGCGTGTTATTGTTTCCCAGCTGCACCGTTCCCCGGGCGTGTTCTTCGACCACGACCGCGGCAAGACGCACAGCTCCGGTAAACTCCTGTACTCCGCGCGGATCATTCCGTACCGCGGTTCGTGGTTGGACTTCGAGTTCGACCCGAAAGACTGCGTGTTCGTGCGTATCGACCGTCGTCGCAAGCTGCCGGCCTCGGTACTGCTGCGCGCGCTCGGTTACACCACTGAGCAGGTGCTGGACGCTTTCTACACCACCAACGTATTCAGCCTGAAGGATGAAACCCTCAGCCTGGAGCTGATTGCTTCGCGTCTGCGTGGTGAAATTGCCGTTCTGGATATTCAGGACGAAAACGGCAAAGTGATCGTTGAAGCGGGTCGTCGTATTACTGCGCGCCACATCAACCAGATCGAAAAAGCCGGCATCAAGTCGCTGGAAGTGCCTCTGGACTACGTCCTGGGTCGCACCACCGCCAAGGTTATCGTTCACCCGGCTACAGGCGAAATCCTGGCTGAGTGCAACACCGAGCTGAACACCGAAATCCTGGCAAAAATCGCCAAGGCCCAGGTTGTTCGCATCGAGACCCTGTACACCAACGACATCGACTGCGGTCCGTTCATCTCCGACACACTGAAGATCGACTCCACCAGCAACCAATTGGAAGCGCTGGTCGAGATCTATCGCATGATGCGTCCTGGTGAGCCGCCAACCAAAGACGCTGCCGAGACCCTGTTCAACAACCTGTTCTTCAGCCCTGAGCGTTATGACCTGTCTGCGGTCGGCCGGATGAAGTTCAACCGTCGTATCGGTCGTACCGAGATCGAAGGTTCGGGCGTGCTGTGCAAGGAAGACATCGTCGCGGTACTGAAGACTCTGGTCGACATCCGTAACGGTAAAGGCATCGTCGATGACATCGACCACCTGGGTAACCGTCGTGTTCGCTGCGTAGGCGAAATGGCCGAAAACCAGTTCCGCGTTGGCCTTGTGCGTGTTGAGCGTGCGGTCAAAGAGCGTCTGTCGATGGCTGAAAGCGAAGGCCTGATGCCGCAAGACCTGATCAACGCCAAGCCAGTGGCTGCGGCGGTGAAAGAGTTCTTCGGTTCCAGCCAGCTTTCCCAGTTCATGGACCAGAACAACCCGCTCTCCGAGATCACCCACAAGCGCCGTGTTTCCGCACTGGGCCCGGGCGGTCTGACCCGTGAGCGTGCAGGCTTCGAAGTTCGTGACGTACACCCGACGCACTACGGTCGTGTTTGCCCGATCGAAACGCCGGAAGGTCCGAACATCGGTCTGATCAACTCCCTGGCCGCTTATGCGCGCACCAACCAGTACGGCTTCCTCGAGAGCCCGTACCGCGTGGTGAAAGACGCTCTGGTCACCGACGAGATCGTATTCCTGTCCGCCATCGAAGAAGCTGATCACGTGATCGCTCAGGCTTCGGCCACGATGAACGACAAGAAAGTCCTGATCGACGAGCTGGTAGCTGTTCGTCACTTGAACGAGTTCACCGTCAAGGCGCCGGAAGACGTCACCTTGATGGACGTATCGCCCAAGCAGGTAGTTTCGGTTGCAGCGTCGCTGATCCCGTTCCTGGAACACGATGACGCCAACCGTGCGTTGATGGGTTCCAACATGCAGCGTCAAGCTGTACCAACCCTGCGCGCTGACAAGCCGCTGGTAGGTACCGGCATGGAGCGTAACGTAGCCCGTGACTCCGGCGTTTGCGTCGTGGCTCGTCGTGGCGGCGTGATCGACTCCGTTGATGCCAGCCGTATCGTGGTTCGTGTTGCCGATGATGAAGTTGAAACTGGCGAAGCCGGTGTCGACATCTACAACCTGACCAAATACACCCGCTCGAACCAGAACACCTGCATCAACCAGCGTCCGCTGGTGAGCAAGGGTGATCGCGTTCAGCGTAGCGACATCATGGCCGACGGCCCGTCCACCGACATGGGTGAACTGGCACTGGGTCAGAACATGCGCATCGCGTTCATGGCATGGAACGGCTTCAACTTCGAAGACTCCATCTGCCTGTCCGAGCGTGTTGTTCAAGAAGACCGTTTCACCACGATCCACATTCAGGAACTGACCTGTGTGGCACGTGATACCAAGCTTGGGCCAGAGGAAATCACTGCAGACATCCCGAACGTGGGTGAAGCTGCACTGAACAAGCTGGACGAAGCCGGTATCGTTTACGTAGGTGCTGAAGTTGGCGCAGGCGACATCCTGGTAGGTAAGGTCACTCCGAAAGGCGAGACCCAACTGACTCCGGAAGAGAAGCTGCTGCGTGCCATCTTCGGTGAAAAAGCCAGCGACGTTAAAGACACCTCCCTGCGTGTACCTACCGGTACCAAGGGTACTGTCATCGACGTACAGGTCTTCACTCGTGACGGCGTTGAGCGTGATGCTCGTGCACTATCCATCGAGAAGACTCAACTCGACGAGATCCGCAAGGACCTGAACGAAGAGTTCCGTATCGTTGAAGGCGCGACCTTCGAACGTCTGCGTTCCGCTCTGGTAGGCCGTAAGGCTGAAGGCGGCGCAGGTCTGAAGAAAGGTCAGGACATCACCGACGAAGTACTCGACGGTCTTGAGCATGGTCAGTGGTTCAAACTGCGCATGGCTGAAGATGCTCTGAACGAGCAGCTCGAGAAGGCCCAGGCCTACATCGTTGATCGCCGCCGTCTGCTGGACGACAAGTTCGAAGACAAGAAGCGCAAACTGCAGCAGGGCGATGACCTGGCTCCAGGCGTGCTGAAAATCGTCAAGGTTTACCTGGCAATCCGTCGCCGCATCCAGCCGGGCGACAAGATGGCCGGTCGTCACGGTAACAAAGGTGTGGTCTCCGTGATCATGCCGGTTGAAGACATGCCGCACGATGCCAATGGCACCCCGGTCGACGTCGTCCTCAACCCGTTGGGCGTACCTTCGCGTATGAACGTTGGTCAGATCCTTGAAACCCACCTGGGCCTCGCGGCCAAAGGTCTGGGCGAGAAGATCAACCGTATGATCGAAGAGCAGCGCAAGGTTGCTGACCTGCGCAAGTTCCTGCACGAGATCTACAACGAGATCGGCGGTCGCAACGAAGAGCTGGACACCTTCTCCGACCAGGAAATCCTGGATCTGGCGAAGAACCTGCGCGGCGGCGTTCCAATGGCTACCCCGGTATTCGACGGTGCCAAGGAAAGCGAAATCAAGGCCATGCTGAAACTGGCAGACCTGCCGGAAAGCGGCCAGATGCAGCTGTTCGACGGCCGTACCGGCAACAAGTTTGAGCGCCCGGTTACTGTTGGCTACATGTACATGCTGAAGCTGAACCACTTGGTAGACGACAAGATGCACGCTCGTTCTACCGGTTCGTACAGCCTGGTTACCCAGCAGCCGCTGGGTGGTAAGGCTCAGTTCGGTGGTCAGCGTTTCGGGGAGATGGAGGTCTGGGCACTGGAAGCATACGGTGCTGCATACACTCTGCAAGAAATGCTCACAGTGAAGTCGGACGATGTGAACGGTCGGACCAAGATGTACAAAAACATCGTGGACGGCGATCACCGTATGGAGCCGGGCATGCCCGAGTCTTTCAACGTGTTGATCAAAGAAATTCGTTCCCTCGGCATCGATATCGATCTGGAAACCGAATAACACGTGACGCGAATCGAGAGCGGGGCTGTTTAGCCCGCTCTCTGCTCCGCCAGGAGGAAAGGCCTTGAAAGACCTACTGAATTTGCTGAAAAACCAGGGTCAAGTCGAAGAGTTCGACGCCATCCGTATTGGGTTGGCATCGCCTGAGATGATCCGTTCGTGGTCGTTCGGTGAAGTTAAAAAGCCGGAAACCATTAACTACCGTACGTTCAAACCTGAGCGTGACGGCCTGTTCTGCGCCAAGATCTTTGGCCCGGTAAAGGATTACGAGTGCCTGTGCGGTAAGTACAAGCGCTTGAAGCACCGTGGTGTGATCTGCGAGAAGTGCGGCGTTGAAGTTGCGCTGGCTAAAGTTCGTCGTGAGCGCATGGCGCACATCGAACTGGCTTCGCCGGTTGCCCATATCTGGTTCCTGAAATCGCTGCCGTCCCGTATCGGCTTGCTGATGGACATGACCCTGCGTGATATCGAACGTGTTCTCTACTTCGAGAGCTATGTCGTTATCGATCCAGGCATGACCACCCTTGAAAAAGGTCAGTTGCTGAACGACGAGCAGTACTTCGAAGCGCTGGAAGAGTTCGGCGACGACTTTGATGCCCGTATGGGTGCCGAAGCTGTTCGCGAGCTGCTGCACGCTATCGACCTGGAGCACGAGATTGGCCGTCTGCGCGAAGAAATTCCGCAAACCAACTCGGAAACCAAGATCAAGAAGCTGTCCAAGCGTCTGAAGTTGATGGAAGCCTTCCAGGGTTCCGGTAACTTGCCAGAGTGGATGGTGCTGACCGTTCTGCCGGTTCTGCCGCCAGACCTGCGTCCGCTGGTACCGTTGGACGGTGGTCGTTTCGCGACGTCCGACCTCAACGACCTGTACCGCCGCGTGATCAACCGTAACAACCGCTTGAAGCGCCTGCTTGATCTGTCCGCTCCGGACATCATCGTGCGCAACGAAAAGCGTATGTTGCAAGAAGCTGTCGATGCCTTGCTCGACAACGGCCGTCGTGGCCGCGCTATCACCGGTTCCAACAAGCGTCCTCTGAAATCCTTGGCTGACATGATCAAGGGTAAACAAGGCCGTTTCCGTCAGAACTTGCTCGGTAAGCGTGTTGACTACTCGGGTCGTTCGGTAATTACCGTAGGCCCGACCCTGCGTCTGCACCAGTGCGGTCTGCCCAAGAAGATGGCACTTGAGCTGTTCAAGCCATTCATCTTCGGCAAGCTGGAAATGCGCGGTCTCGCGACCACCATCAAAGCGGCCAAGAAAATGGTCGAGCGCGAACTGCCAGAGGTTTGGGACGTTCTCGCTGAAGTGATTCGCGAACACCCGGTTCTCCTCAACCGTGCACCGACCCTTCACCGTCTGGGTATCCAGGCGTTTGAACCGGTACTGATCGAAGGTAAGGCTATCCAGCTGCACCCTCTGGTCTGTGCTGCGTACAACGCCGACTTCGACGGCGACCAAATGGCCGTGCACGTACCGCTGACACTGGAAGCCCAGTTGGAAGCGCGTGCGTTGATGATGTCGACCAACAACATTCTGTCGCCAGCCAACGGTGAGCCAATCATCGTTCCGTCGCAGGACGTTGTATTGGGTCTGTACTACATGACTCGTGAAGCGATCAACGCCAAAGGCGAAGGTCGTGTGTTCGCTGACCTGCAAGAAGTTGACCGTGTGTTCCGTGCCGGCGAAGCCGCACTGCACGCCAAGGTCAAAGTGCGGATCAACGAAACCGTCAACGACCGTGATGGCGGCAGCGTGAGCGGCACCCGTATTGTCGACACCACTGTCGGCCGTGCGCTGCTGTATCAAGTTGTGCCAAAAGGTCTGTCGTACGACGTCGTCAACTTGCCGATGAAGAAAAAGGCGATCTCCAAGCTGATCAACCAGTGCTACCGCGTGGTTGGTTTGAAAGAGACCGTGATCTTCGCTGACCAGTTGATGTACACCGGCTTTGCTTATTCGACCATTTCCGGCGTTTCCATCGGTGTTAACGACTTCGTTATCCCGGATGAAAAAGCCCAGATCATCAATGCTGCAACTGATGAAGTGAAAGAAATCGAAAGCCAGTACGCCTCCGGCCTGGTAACCCAGGGCGAGAAGTACAACAAAGTGATCGACCTTTGGTCCAAGGCCAACGACGAAGTGTCGAAGGCGATGATGGCGAACCTCTCGAAAGAGAAGGTTATCGACCGTCATGGCGTAGAAGTCGATCAAGAGTCGTTCAACTCGATGTACATGATGGCCGACTCGGGCGCACGGGGTTCTGCTGCGCAGATCCGTCAGCTCGCCGGTATGCGTGGCCTGATGGCCAAGCCGGACGGTTCCATCATCGAAACGCCGATTACTGCGAACTTCCGTGAAGGTTTGAGCGTACTTCAGTACTTCATCTCCACTCACGGTGCTCGTAAGGGTCTTGCGGATACCGCGTTGAAAACGGCTAACTCCGGTTACCTGACTCGTCGTCTGGTAGACGTTGCACAAGACTTGGTTGTGACAGAAGTCGACTGCGGCACCGAACACGGTCTGCTGATGACTCCGCACATCGAAGGCGGCGACGTTGTAGAGCCGTTGGGTGAGCGCGTACTGGGTCGAGTAATCGCCCGTGACGTATTCAAGCCAGGCACCGAGGAAGTTATCGTTCCTGCCGGCACCCTGGTAGATGAAAAGTGGGTCGAGTTCATCGAACTCAACAGCATCGACGAAGTGATTGTTCGCTCGCCGATCAGCTGCGAAACCCGCTACGGCATTTGTGCCAAGTGCTACGGCCGTGACTTGGCTCGTGGTCACCAGGTGAACATCGGTGAAGCGGTTGGCGTAATTGCTGCCCAGTCCATCGGTGAGCCGGGTACCCAGCTGACCATGCGTACGTTCCACATCGGTGGTGCGGCAAGCCGGACCTCCGCAGCTGACAGCGTTCAGGTGAAGAACGGCGGTACCGTCCGTCTGCACAACCTGAAACACGTTGAGCGAGTGGATGGTTGCCTGGTTGCTGTGTCCCGTTCCGGTGAGCTGGCAATCGCTGATGACTACGGTCGTGAGCGTGAGCGTTACAAGCTGCCGTACGGTGCTGTGATCTCGGTTAAAGAAGGTGACAAGGTCGACGCTGGCGCAATCG
Organism: Pseudomonas sp. 58 R 3; assembly: GCF_900006605.1. Taxonomy (NCBI): domain Bacteria; kingdom Pseudomonadati; phylum Pseudomonadota; class Gammaproteobacteria; order Pseudomonadales; family Pseudomonadaceae; genus Pseudomonas; species Pseudomonas sp. 58 R 3. The sequence goes on from NZ_CVTT01000058.1 coordinate 17,000, forward strand.
TGGCCAAGTGGGATCCGCACACTCACCCAATCGTTACCGAAATGAAAGGTACCGTGACCTACGTGGGCATGGAAGAAGGCATCACGATCAAGCGTCAGACTGACGAATTGACCGGTATGACCAACATTGAAGTACTCGACGCGAAAGATCGTCCAGCTGCCGGTAAAGACATCCGTCCTGCCGTTAAGATGGTCGACGACAACGGCAAGGACTTGTTGCTGCCAGGCACTGACGTAATTGCTCAGTACTTCCTGCCGGCCAACGCCCTGGTCGGTGTAGCGGATGGTGCGAAGATCGCGATCGGTGATGTTATCGCGCGTATCCCGCAAGAAACTTCGAAGACCCGCGACATCACCGGTGGTCTGCCGCGTGTTGCCGACTTGTTCGAAGCTCGTCGTCCGAAAGAAGCGTCGATTCTGGCTGAAGTCAGCGGCACCATCGCGTTCGGTAAAGAGACCAAAGGCAAGCGCCGTCTGGTCATTACCCCGAACGATGGTACTGATCCGTACGAAGAGCTGATTCCGAAGTGGCGTCACCTGAACGTCTTCGAAGGCGAACAGGTAAACCGCGGCGAAGTTATCTCCGACGGCCCGAGCGATCCACACGACATCCTGCGTCTGCTGGGTGTGAGTGCGCTGGCCAAGTACATCGTTAACGAGATCCAGGACGTTTACCGTCTGCAAGGCGTGAAGATCAACGATAAGCACATCGAGACCATCCTGCGTCAGATGCTGCGTAAAGTTGAAATCGCTGAATCCGGCGATTCCAGTTTCATCAAGGGCGACCAGATGGAACTGACTCACGTACTGGTAGAAAACGAACGTCTGGGCGCGGAAGACAAATTTGTCTCCAAGTTCACTCGTGTGTTGCTGGGTATCACCAAGGCGTCGCTGTCCACTGAGTCGTTCATCTCGGCGGCCTCCTTCCAGGAGACCACTCGCGTACTGACCGAAGCAGCGGTAACCGGCAAGCGCGATTACCTGCGCGGCCTGAAAGAAAACGTAGTCGTGGGTCGTCTGATCCCGGCAGGTACCGGTTTGGCTTACCACAGCGAGCGCAAGCGCCGCCGTGATGCTGACAAGCCGCTGCGCGTAAGCGCCAGTGAAGTGGAAGCTGCACTGACCGAAGCGCTGAACTCAAGCGGTAACTGAGTTCTGCGATAAATAAGTCTGGGCCCTGGCAGCCCCCATTCGTCGGATCGAGGCATTTTTGTCCCGGTTCGATGAGAGGGGAGGTCGGGGCCTTGCCTTGACTGGGGGCAAGATCCTCTTTAGACTCTTGTACCCCTAAATTTGGCGGGAATTCGTTCCTGCCATTTTGCTTTTCTTGCAAGACAATAGCGTCGCAAGACAACAGTGGAGCTAGTAGATGGCAACTATCAACCAGCTGGTACGTCAGCCGCGTAAGCGTATCGTCGAGAAATCCGACGTGCCTGCGCTGCAGAACTGCCCGCAACGTCGTGGCGTATGCACTCGTGTGTATACCACCACGCCGAAAAAACCTAACTCGGCACTGCGTAAAGTATGCCGTGTGCGTCTGACCAACGGTTTCGAGGTTTCCTCGTACATCGGCGGTGAAGGCCACAACCTGCAAGAGCACAGCGTGGTACTGATCCGCGGCGGTCGTGTAAAAGACTTGCCAGGTGTCCGTTACCACACCGTACGGGGCTCCTTGGATACTTCCGGCGTTAAAGGTCGTAACCAGGGTCGTTCGAAGTACGGTACCAAGAAGCCTAAGTAGTAGCGGCTTTTTGTAAAACTGAATCATCTTATTTTCTGAGTCGATAAGAGTAAGGTCGGAGGCGTCCCGAAAGGGCACTGATTCCGAACGAACCTGAAGACCGTTTGAGGGCTTATCCATGCCAAGAAGACGCGTAGCAGCCAAGCGCGAAGTGCTTGACGATCCAAAATACGGAAGCCAAATTCTGGCCAAGTTCATGAACCACGTGATGGAAAGCGGCAAGAAAGCCGTTGCCGAGCGTATCGTTTATGGCGCGCTGGAAAAGGTTAAAGAACGCAAGAACAGCGACCCCCTGGAAATCTTCGAGAAAGCTCTCGACGCCATCGCTCCGCTGGTCGAAGTGAAGTCGCGCCGTGTAGGCGGTGCTACTTACCAGGTTCCGGTCGAAGTTCGTCCGTCCCGTCGTAACGCTCTGGCAATGCGCTGGTTGGTAGACTTCGCCCGTAAGCGCGGCGAGAAGTCTATGGCTCTGCGTTTGGCCGGCGAGCTGTTGGACGCTGCTGAAGGTAAAGGTGCTGCTGTTAAGAAGCGTGAAGACGTGCACCGTATGGCTGAAGCTAACAAAGCTTTCTCGCACTACCGCTTCTAATCTTAGCTTCACTAATTTTGCGAGGGCTTTATGGCTCGTACTACTCCGATTAGCCGCTACCGTAACATCGGTATCGTTGCTCACGTGGATGCTGGTAAAACCACCACCACCGAGCGCGTACTGTTTTACACCGGCAAAAGTCACAAGATGGGCGAGGTGCATGACGGCGCCGCGACCACAGACTGGATGGTTCAGGAGCAGGAGCGTGGTATTACCATTACTTCTGCTGCTATTACCGCCTTCTGGAAAGGTTCCGAGAAGCAGTACAAGGATGAGCACCGCTTCAACGTAATCGATACCCCGGGCCACGTAGACTTCACCATTGAAGTTGAGCGTTCCCTGCGCGTACTCGACGGCGCTGTCGTTGTGTTCTGCGGTACCTCGGGTGTTGAGCCGCAGTCGGAAACCGTATGGCGTCAAGCCAACAAATACGGTGTTCCACGTCTTGTTTACGTAAACAAGATGGACCGTGCTGGTGCCAACTTCCTGCGCGTGATCGGTCAGATCAAGCAGCGCCTGGGTCACACCCCGGTGCCAATCCAGTTGGCTATCGGTTCCGAAGACAACTTCCAAGGCCAGATCGATCTGCTGACCATGGAAGCTGTTTACTGGAACGATGCTGACAAAGGTATGGTTCCTGTTCGCAAGCCTATCCCTGCTGAGCTGCAGGAACTGGCTGACGAATGGCGCAACAACATGGTCGAAGCTGCGGCCGAAGCCAACGAAGAACTGATGAACAAGTACCTCGAAGGTGAAGAACTCACCAACGTGGAAATCAAGGCTGCTCTGCGTCAGCGTACTATCGCTGGTGAGATCGTCTTGGCTGTTTGCGGTTCCTCGTTCAAGAACAAGGGCGTTCCCCTGGTTCTCGATGCTGTGATCGACTACCTGCCGGCACCAGTGGATATTCCCGCCATCAAGGGTACTGACCCGGATGACGAGACTATCGAGCTGGAGCGTCATGCAGACGACGCAGAACCGTTCTCCGCTCTGGCATTTAAAATTGCCACTGACCCATTCGTGGGTACCTTGACCTTCGTCCGCGTTTACTCGGGCGTGTTGAACTCCGGCGACGGCGTGATCAACTCGGTTAAAGGCAAGAAAGAGCGCGTGGGTCGTATGGTGCAAATGCACGCAAACGCCCGCGAAGAGATCAAGGAAGTACGCGCTGGTGACATCGCGGCCTTGATCGGCATGAAGGACGTCACCACTGGTGAAACCTTGTGCAACGCTGACAAGCCAATCATCCTGGTTCGTATGGACTTCCCGGAGCCGGTTATTTCGGTTGCCGTAGAGCCTAAGACCAAGGATGACCAGGAAAAAATGGGTATTGCTCTGGGCAAACTTGCTCAGGAAGATCCATCTTTCCGCGTTAAGACTGATGAAGAGACTGGTCAAACGATCATCTCCGGCATGGGCGAGCTGCACCTGGACATCCTGGTTGACCGGATGCGCCGTGAGTTCAACGTCGAAGCCAACATCGGTAAGCCTCAGGTTTCCTATCGTGAGCGCATCACGAAGAATTGTGAAATCGAAGGCAAGTTCGTTCGTCAGTCCGGCGGTCGTGGTCAGTTCGGTCACTGCTGGATCCGTTTTGCTCCTGCTGACGAAGGTCAGGAAGGTCTGCAATTCGTGAACGAAGTAGTTGGTGGTGTTGTTCCTAAGGAATACATCCCGGCTATCCAGAAGGGTATCGAAGAGCAGATGAAGAACGGTGTTGTTGCCGGCTATCCGCTGATCGGCCTGAAAGCAACCGTTTTTGACGGTTCTTACCACGACGTCGACTCCAACGAGATGGCGTTTAAGGTGGCTGCTTCCATGGCAACCAAGCAACTGGCCCAGAAGGGCGGTGGTGAGTTGCTTGAGCCAATCATGGCGGTAGAAGTTGTTACACCTGAAGACTATATGGGTGATGTCATGGGCGACCTTAACCGTCGTCGCGGCATGATCTTGGGTATGGAAGACACGGTTTCCGGCAAAGTGATTCGCGCCGAGGTTCCGTTGGGTGAGATGTTCGGTTATGCGACCGACGTTCGCTCCATGTCCCAGGGTCGCGCAAGCTACTCTATGGAATTCAAAAAATACAACACAGCTCCGGCGCACATCGCTGAAACTGTATCCAAAAAACAAGGCTGATTCAGTCCTTTAGGCAAGGAGTTAATTGTCGTGGCTAAAGAAAAATTTGATCGTTCCCTACCGCACGTCAACGTTGGCACCATCGGTCACGTTGACCACGGTAAAACCACTCTGACTGCTGCTCTGACTCGCGTTTGCTCCGAAGTATTCGGTTCCGCAATCGTTGATTTCGATAAGATCGACAGCGCACCAGAAGAAAAAGCTCGTGGTATCACCATCAACACCGCGCACGTTGAATACAACTCGCTGATCCGTCACTACGCTCACGTTGACTGCCCAGGTCACGCTGACTATGTGAAGAACATGATCACCGGTGCTGCCCAGATGGACGGCGCGATCCTGGTTTGCTCGGCCGCTGATGGTCCGATGCCACAAACCCGTGAGCACATCCTGCTGTCCCGCCAGGTTGGCGTTCCGTACATCGTGGTTTACCTGAACAAGGCTGACCTGGTAGACGACGCTGAGCTGCTGGAACTGGTTGAGATGGAAGTGCGCGATCTGCTGAGCACTTACGACTTCCCAGGCGACGACACTCCGATCATCATCGGTTCTGCTCGTATGGCTCTGGAAGGCAAAGACGATAACGAAATGGGCACCACGTCCGTTCGTAAACTGGTTGAGACTCTGGACAGCTACATCCCAGATCCAGTTCGTGTTATCGACAAGCCGTTCCTGATGCCAATCGAAGACGTATTCTCGATCTCCGGTCGCGGTACTGTTGTAACTGGTCGTATCGAGCGCGGTATCGTCAAGGTTCAAGATCCACTGGAAATCGTTGGTCTGCGTGACACTACCGTCACCACCTGCACCGGTGTTGAAATGTTCCGTAAGCTGCTCGACGAAGGTCGTGCTGGCGAGAACTGCGGCGTTCTGCTGCGTGGTACCAAGCGTGACGACGTTGAGCGTGGCCAGGTTCTGGTTAAGCCAGGTTCGGTTAAGCCGCACACCAAGTTCGAAGCTGAAGTGTACGTGCTGAGCAAAGAAGAAGGCGGCCGTCACACTCCGTTCTTCAAAGGCTACCGTCCACAGTTCTACTTCCGTACTACCGACGTAACCGGTAACTGCGAACTGCCGGAAGGCGTAGAAATGGTAATGCCAGGCGACAACATCAAAATGGTTGTCACCCTGATCAAAACCATCGCTATGGAAGACGGTCTGCGTTTCGCAATCCGTGAAGGCGGCCGTACCGTTGGTGCTGGCGTTGTAGCTAAAATCATCGAGTAATTATCTCTTCTGAGATAGCTCTGATGTTTTGAAAAGGCCCCCGCTCAGCGGGGGCCTTTTTTATTGGGTTGACACCTATCAGGGCCGTCTATAGAATTGCGCCTCCTTTTAACGGGCGTATTGCGCTCGCTGGGAATAGCAGCCGGAGTCTGAAATCCAATGCAAAATCAGCAAATCCGTATCAGGTTGAAGGCTTTTGACCATCGCCTGATCGACCAATCCACCCAGGAAATCGTGGAAACCGCGAAACGTACTGGTGCTCAAGTGCGTGGTCCAATTCCACTGCCTACCCGTAAAGAGCGGTTCACCGTTCTGGTCTCCCCGCACGTCAACAAAGACGCGCGTGACCAGTACGAGATCCGTACTCATAAGCGCGTACTGGACATCGTCCAGCCAACGGATAAAACCGTTGATGCACTTATGAAGCTTGATCTGGCGGCCGGTGTGGAAGTACAGATCAGCCTCGGCTAAGACTTGGGTCTTAGTCGTGTAACGCTCTGAAATGGGCGGCCATAGCGGGTGAAAGCCCCGTACACTCATGAGGTTTACAACATGACTATTGGTGTAGTCGGTCGTAAATGCGGTATGACCCGTATTTTCACCGAAGAAGGTGTCTCCATTCCGGTCACGGTCATTGAGATCGAGCCGAATCGCGTCACCCAGTTCAAAACTGAAGAAACCGATGGCTATCGTGCAGTGCAAGTCACTGTCGGCGAGCGTCGTGCTTCGCGCGTGACTGCTGCTCAAGCAGGTCACTTCGCTAAAGCAAACGTTGCAGCTGGTCGCACTGTTATGGAGTTCCGTCTCGAAGACGGCGACTACCAGGCTGGCGATCTGATCAACGCTGAAATCTTCGCCGCTGGTCAACTGGTTGATGTAACCGGTCAGTCCAAGGGTAAAGGCTTCCAGGGTACGATCAAGCGTTGGAATTTCCGTGGCCAAGACAACACTCACGGTAACTCCGTTTCCCACCGCGTCCCGGGCTCTATTGGCCAGTGCCAGACTCCTGGTCGTGTATTCAAGGGCAAAAAAATGTCCGGTCATATGGGCGCTGAGCGCGTGACCGTGCAGTCCCTCGAAGTAGTGCGCGTCGACGCTGAACGCAATCTGTTGTTGGTCAAGGGTGCTGTTCCTGGCGCTACTGGCGGCAACCTGGTTGTACGTCCAGCGGCCAAGGCTCGCGGTTAAGGGGAAGCTGACATGCAATTAAATGTAAATGACGCTCAAGCGATCGAAGTTTCCGAACTGACATTTGGCGGCGAATTCAACGAGACGCTGGTTCACCAAGCAGTCGTGGCCTACATGGCCGGCGGCCGTCAAGGTAGCAAGCAGCAAAAGACCCGTTCCGACGTACGTGGTGGCGGTAAGCGCCCTTGGCGTCAGAAAGGTACTGGCCGTGCTCGTGCCGGTACTATCCGTAGCCCAATCTGGCGTGGCGGCGGTACCACTTTCGCAGCTCGTCCACAGGATCACACTCAGAAGCTCAACAAGAAGATGTATCGCGCAGCACTGCGCTCCATCCTTGCTGAACTCGTGCGTACTGATCGTCTGGTCGTGGTTCAAGACTTCGCTGTTGAAAGTCCAAAAACCAAAGATCTGCTGGGCAAACTGAACAACATGAGCCTGACCGACGTTTTGATCGTGTCGGAAGCTGTTGATCAGAACCTGTACCTGGCTGCTCGCAACCTGCCACACGTTGATGTACGTGACGTGCAAGGTTCCGATCCAGTTAGTCTGATCGCATACGACAAGGTGTTGATCACCGTGTCGGCCGTGAAGAAATTCGAGGAGCTGCTGGGATGAACCAGGAACGCGTATTTAAAGTTCTGCTTGGCCCGCACGTTTCCGAAAAGGCTACGGTTCTGGCTGACAAGAAAGGCCAGTTCGTTTTCAAGGTTGCAACTGACGCAACCAAGCTGGAAATCAAGAAGGCCGTCGAAAGCCTGTTCAGCGTGAAAGTAGAGCGTGTTACTACCCTGAATGTTCTGGGTAAGAGCAAGCGCACTGCTCGCGGTCTGGGCAAGCGTAATGACTGGAAGAAGGCAGTTATCTCCCTTCAGCCAGGCCAAGATCTCGATTTCAGCAGCAGTGCTGAGTAAGGAAGGGGTGCATCATGGCAATCGTTAAATGCAAACCGACTTCCCCTGGCCGCCGTTTTGTGGTCAAGGTGGTCAACCAGGAGCTGCATAAAGGCGCTCCTCACGCACCGCTGCTCGAGAAAAAATCGAAGACTGGTGGTCGTAACAACAATGGTCGTATTACCACTCGTCACATCGGTGGTGGCCATAAGCAGCATTATCGTCTGGTCGATTTCCGTCGCAACGACAAAGATGGCATCTCTGCCACTGTCGAGCGTATCGAATACGATCCAAACCGTACTGCTCACATCGCTCTGCTGCTGTACGCAGATGGCGAGCGTCGCTACATCATCGCCCCTAAAGGCGTGAGTGCTGGTGACCAGCTGATCGCAGGTGCTTTGGCACCGATCAAGCCGGGCAACGCTCTGCAACTGCGTAACATTCCAGTTGGTAGCACCGTACACGGCATCGAATTGAAGCCAGGTAAAGGCGCGCAAATCGCTCGTTCCGCTGGTGCTTCGGCTCAGCTGATCGCTCGTGAAGGTGTCTACGTGACCCTGCGTCTGCGTTCTGGTGAGATGCGTAAAGTGCTGGCTGAATGCCGCGCGACCCTGGGTGAAGTCTCGAACTCCGAGCACAGCCTGCGTTCGCTGGGTAAAGCTGGTGCCAAACGCTGGCGTGGCGTTCGCCCAACCGTTCGTGGTGTTGCCATGAACCCGGTTGACCACCCACACGGTGGTGGTGAAGGTCGTACCTCTGGTGGTCGTCATCCGGTATCGCCATGGGGCTTCCCGACTAAGGGCGCGAAGACTCGTGGTAATAAGCGTACCGACAAAATGATCGTCCGTCGTCGCAAGTAAATAGAGGGATACGACAGTGCCACGTTCTCTGAAAAAAGGTCCTTTTATTGATCTTCACCTACTGAAGAAGATCGAAGTGGCGGCGGAAAAGAACGATCGCAAACCAGTTAAGACCTGGTCGCGTCGTTCGATGATCCTGCCACAAATGGTCGGTCTGACCATCGCAGTACACAACGGTCGTCAACACGTCCCAGTTCTCGTTAACGAAGACATGGTCGGCCACAAACTGGGCGAGTTTGCCGGTACCCGCACTTATCGTGGGCACGTGGCAGACAAGAAAGCCAAGCGTTAAGGGGTTAGGAAATGGAAGTAGCCGCTAAGTTGTCGGGCGCTCGAATCTCCGCCCAGAAAGCCCGCTTGGTCGCCGACCAGATCCGCGGGAAGAAGGTGGGCGAAGCGCTCAACCTGTTGGCTTTCAGCAGTAAGAAAGCCGCCGAGATCATGAAGAAAGTGCTGGAGTCGGCCGTAGCCAACGCCGAGCATAACGAAGGCGCAGACGTTGATGACCTGAAGGTCAGCACCGTTTTCGTCAACGAAGGGCGTTCGCTGAAGCGCATCATGCCACGTGCCAAAGGCCGTGCTGATCGCATCGTCAAGCGGTCTTGCCATATCACTGTCAAGGTTGCTGACAAGTAACGGAGTCGAAGAGATGGGTCAGAAAGTACATCCCATTGGCATTCGCCTGGGAATCGTCAAGGAGCACACCTCCGTCTGGTACGCAGACGGTCGGACTTATGCGGACTATTTGTTCGCTGATCTGAAGGTGCGTGAGTATCTCCAAGACAAACTAAAAAGCGCGTCCGTAAGCCGTATCGATATCCATCGTCCGGCACAAACTGCACGTATCACCATCCACACCGCTCGTCCAGGTATCGTTATCGGGAAGAAAGGTGAAGATGTTGAGAAACTGCGTCAGGACCTGACCAAGCAAATGGGTGTGCCTGTGCACATCAATATCGAAGAGATCCGTAAGCCGGAGCTCGACGGTATGCTGGTTGCGCAGAGCGTAGCTCAGCAGCTGGAGCGTCGTGTAATGTTCCGTCGCGCTATGAAGCGCGCTGTACAGAACGCCATGCGCATTGGTGCCAAAGGCATCAAAATCCAAGTGAGCGGTCGTCTCGGCGGTGCTGAAATCGCACGTACTGAATGGTATCGCGAAGGTCGTGTGCCACTGCACACCCTGCGTGCCGACATCGACTATGCCAACTACGAAGCTCACACCACTTACGGTGTGATCGGTGTAAAGGTTTGGATCTTCAAGGGCGAAGTAATTGGTGGTCGCCAAGAAGAACTGAAACCACAAGCACCAGCGCCTCGTAAAAAAGCTGCTAAGTAAGGGGTACGCCAAATGTTGCAACCTAAGCGTACGAAGTTCCGCAAGCAGATGACAGGCCACAACCGTGGTCTGGCTCAGCGCGGTAGCAAAGTCAGCTTCGGCGAGTTCGCGCTGAAGTCTGTAGCTCGTGGTCGTCTCACCGCTCGTCAGATCGAGTCAGCGCGTCGTGCACTGACCCGTCACGTTAAACGTGGCGGCAAGATCTGGATCCGTGTATTCCCGGACAAGCCGATCTCCAAAAAACCTCTCGAGGTTCGGATGGGTAAAGGTAAGGGTAACGTGGAATACTGGGTAGCCCAGATTCAGCCAGGCAAAGTCCTGTATGAAATCGAGGGTGTAACTGAAGAGCTGGCGCGTGAGGCTTTTGCCCTGGCTGCTGCAAAGCTGCCGCTCGCCACCGCCTTTGTTAAACGGACGGTGATGTGATGAAAGCGAATGAACTTCGTGAAAAATCCGCACAGCAGCTGAACGAGCAACTGCTCGGCCTGCTGCGCGACCAGTTCAATCTGCGTATGCAGAAAGCAACTGGCCAGTTGGGGCAGTCTCATCTGCTCTCGCAAGTTAAGCGTGACATCGCTCGCGTGAAGACTGTGCTCAACCAGCAGGCAGGTAAGTGATCATGGCTGAAGCCGAAAAGACTGTCCGTACGCTGACTGGCCGTGTTGTCAGCGACAAGATGGACAAAACCATCACCGTACTGATCGAGCGTCGCGTTAAGCACCCGATCTACGGTAAATATGTTAAGCGTTCGACTAAGCTGCACGCGCACGACGAAACCAACCAGTGCCACATCGGCGACAAAGTCACTATTCGTGAAACTCGTCCGCTGGCCAAGACCAAGTCTTGGGCACTGGTTGATGTTCTCGAACGCGCTGTGGAAGTCTAAGGACTAGGGGTCGGAGAAATTATATGATTCAGACTCAATCCATGCTCGATGTGGCCGATAACAGCGGCGCTCGCCGTGTTATGTGCATCAAGGTGCTGGGTGGCTCCCATCGTCGTTACGCTGGTATCGGTGACATCATCAAAGTTACCGTGAAGGAAGCAATTCCTCGCGGTAAAGTGAAAAAAGGCCAAGTGATGACTGCTGTTGTAGTCCGCACTCGTCACGGCGTACGCCGTGCTGATGGCTCTATTATCCGCTTTGATGGCAACGCTGCTGTTCTTTTGAACAACAAGCAAGAGCCGATCGGCACCCGTATCTTTGGGCCAGTGACCCGTGAACTTCGTACTGAGAAGTTCATGAAGATCGTCTCGCTCGCCCCAGAAGTGCTGTAAGGAGATCCGACATGCAAAAGATTCGTCGTGACGACGAGATCATCGTGATCGCCGGCAAAGACAAAGGTAAGCGCGGTAAGGTGCTTAAGGTTCTCGCTAATAACCGTCTGGTTATCGGCGGTCTGAACCTGGTTAAGCGTCATACCAAGCCTAACCCGATGTCGGGCGTACAAGGCGGTATCGTCGAAAAAGAAGCTCCACTGGACGCTTCTAACGTCGCCATTTTCAACGGCGAAACCAACAAGGCTGACCGCGTTGGTTTCAAAGTAGAAGACGGCAAGAAAATTCGTGTCTTCAAGTCGACCCAAAAAGCGGTTGATGCTTGAACACTGCTAGGTAGAAGACCATGGCACGACTAAAAGAGATTTACTGGAAAGAAATCGCACCGAAGCTTAAGGAAGAACTTAAGCTTTCGAACGTGATGGAAGTTCCACGCGTTACCAAAATCACCCTGAACATGGGTCTGGGCGAAGCGGTCGGTGACAAAAAAGTCATCGAGCACGCTGTTGCTGACCTGGAAAAGATCACCGGTCAAAAAGTCGTTGTGACTTACGCTCGGAAATCCATCGCTGGCTTTAAAGTCCGTGAAGGTTGGCCGATCGGCGTCAAAGTGACTCTGCGCCGTGAGCGTATGTATGAATTCCTGGATCGTCTGCTGTCGATCTCCCTGCCTCGGGTTCGCGACTTCCGCGGCCTGAATGCCAAGTCCTTCGATGGTCGTGGTAACTACAGCATGGGCGTGAAAGAGCAGATCATCTTCCCGGAAATCGACTACGACAAGATCGATGCTCTCCGCGGTCTGGACATCACCCTGACCACCACTGCCAAGAACGATGATGAAGGTCGCGCCCTGTTGCGTGCTTTCAAATTCCCGTTCCGCAACTGATTGGAGTAGGACCATGGCCAAGATGAGCATGAAAAACCGCGAGCTGAAGCGTCAGCTCACGGTTGCCAAGTACGCCAAGAAGCGTGCAGCACTGAAAGCAATCATCGTTGATCTGAACGCAAGTCCAGAAGCACGTTGGGAAGCGACAGTTGCTCTGCAGAAGCAGCCACGTGACGCAAGCGCTTCGCGCATGCGTAACCGCTGCCGCCTGACCGGTCGTCCACACGGCGTTTACCGCAAGTTCGGCCTCGGCCGTAACAAACTGCGTGAAGCGGCAATGCGTGGTGACGTACCAGGTCTGGTTAAAGCCAGCTGGTAAGTACTTTCAACGTCCAGGCGGGCAGAAACGCAAGATACTGACCGCCGGTGACCTTGAATCTGGATCAAGCCCCTTTTGGGGCTTGTTTCATTTCCGGAGTGTGTCTAAAATACGCGGCTCGCCTGAGCCCGTGTTTTTTATGGCCGGAGATTCTCGGCGACATATGTAGCCGCAAGGCTAATTTTTTTGTATTAGGAGCGTCTAGCCCATGAGTATGCAGGACCCGTTAGCGGACATGCTAACTCGTATCCGTAATGCCCAGATGGCTGAAAAGTCCGTCGTAAGCATGCCATCTTCCAAGTTGAAGGTAGCTGTTGCCAAAGTCCTGAAAGACGAAGGCTACATTGCGGGTTATCAGATCAGCAGCGAAACCAAGCCACTGCTGTCCATCGAGCTGAAGTACTTCGAAGGCCGTTCGGTCATTGAAGAAGTGAAGCGCGTTAGCCGTCCAGGCCTGCGTCAGTACAAGTCCGCTGAAGATCTGCCGAAAGTTCGTGGCGGTCTGGGCGTGTCTATCGTCTCCACCAACAAAGGTGTGATGACGGATCGTGCTGCGCGCGCTGCCGGTGTCGGCGGCGAAGTTCTTTGCACTGTGTTCTAAGGGGGGATAAGCATGTCTCGCGTCGCTAAGAACCCCGTTAAGCTGCCGGCCGGTGTCGAAGTAAAATTCGCAGGCCAACAGCTTTCGGTGAAGGGTGCCAAGGGCACTCTTGAACTGAACATCCATTCGTCCGTTGAGATCGTTGAAGAAGCTGGTGAGCTGCGTTTCGCGGCTCGCAATGGCGATCAACAAACTCGCGCAATGGCCGGTACCACGCGTGCGTTGGTAAACAACATGGTCCAAGGCGTAAGCCAAGGCTTCGAGCGTAAGCTCCAGCTGGTCGGTGTTGGTTACAAAGCGCAAGCAAAAGGCACGGTTTTGAACCTGGCCCTTGGCTTCTCGCACCCAGTGGATTACGAACTGCCGGAAGGCATCACCGCTGAGACCCCTAGCCAAACCGATATCCTGATCAAGGGTATTGATAAGCAGCTGGTAGGTCAGGTGGCCGCTGAGATCCGCGACTTCCGTCCACCAGAGCCGTACAAAGGCAAAGGTGTGCGCTACGCGGACGAAGTCGTCCGTCGTAAAGAAGCCAAGAAGAAGTAGGGCATAGCAAATGACCGACAAAAAAGTTACTCGACTGCGTCGCGCTCGCAAAGCACGCCTGAAAATGCACGAACTCGAAGTCGTGCGTCTCTGCGTGTACCGCTCGTCGCAGCACATCTACGCCCAGGTCATCTCGGCCGACGGCAACAAAGTCCTGGCCAGCGCCTCGACTTTGGATAAAGAACTGCGTGATGGTGCCACCGGCAACATCGACGCGGCCACAAAGGTTGGCCAGCTGGTCGCTACACGTGCTAAGGCCGTGGGCGTCTCGCAAGTGGCTTTCGACCGCTCTGGCTTCAAGTACCACGGTCGCGTGAAAGCGCTGGCTGATGCTGCTCGTGAAGCTGGGCTGGAGTTCTAAGTTATGTCAAATAACGACCAAAAGCGCGACGAAGGCTACATTGAGAAGCTGGTTCAAGTTAACCGCGTAGCCAAAACCGTTAAAGGCGGCCGTATCTTCACTTTCACCGCGTTGACCGTGGTGGGTGATGGTAAAGGGCGTGTTGGCTTCGGCCGTGGCAAGTCACGTGAAGTGCCTGCTGCGATCCAGAAGGCAATGGAAGCTGCTCGTCGCAACATGATCCAAGTTGATCTGAACGGCACCACGCTGCAGTACGCAATGAAGTCCGCTCACGGCGCTTCGAAGGTGTACATGCAGCCTGCTTCTGAAGGTACCGGTATCATCGCTGGCGGCGCTATGCGTGCTGTCCTCGAAGTTGCTGGCGTCCAGAACGTTCTGGCCAAGTGCTACGGCTCGACTAACCCGGTAAACGTGGTTCACGCCACTTTCAAGGGTTTGAAAGCTATGCAATCTCCTGAGTCCATCGCTGCCAAGCGTGGTCTGACTGTCAAGGAGATCTTCTGATCATGGCTACCGTTAAAGTAACGCTGATCAAAAGCATGACCGGCCGCATTCCTAACCACAAACTGTGCGTTAAAGGTTTGGGTCTGCGTCGCATCGGTCACACTGTAGAAGTCCAGGATACTCCCGAGAATCGCGGGATGATCAACAAGGCTTACTACATGCTGCGTGTAGAGGGTTAATCGATGAAACTCAATGATCTGAGTCCAGCGCCGGGTTCCCGTCGCGAAAAGCATCGTCCGGGCCGTGGTATCGGTAGCGGTTTGGGTAAGACTGGTGGCCGTGGCCACAAAGGTCAAACCTCCCGCTCCGGTGGCACCATTGCTCCTGGCTTTGAAGGCGGTCAACAGCCGCTGCATCGTCGCCTGCCTAAGTTCGGTTTCGTATCCCTGAAAGCCATGGATCGCGCAGAAGTGCGTCTGTCCGAGCTGGCTAAAGTGGAAGGCGATATCGTTACTGTGCAGACCCTGAAAGATGCCAACGTGATCAACGTCAACGTACAGCGTGTGAAAATCATGCTGTCCGGTGAAGTGACTCGCGCTGTCACTATCGGCAAGGGAATCGGCGCCACCAAAGGTGCGCGTTCGGCTATCGAAGCAGCTGGCGGCAAGTTCGAGGAATAAATGGCTAAGCAAGGTGCTCTCTCAGCGCTCGGCAAAGGCGGTATGTCTGAACTTTGGGCTCGTCTGCGTTTTCTGTTCCTGGCGATTATCGTCTACCGAATAGGCGCACACATCCCGGTTCCAGGTATCAACCCGGACCGACTCGCAGACCTGTTTCGACAGAATGAGGGGACCATTCTTAGCTTGTTCAACATGTTTTCCGGCGGCGCGCTGGAACGGATGAGCATCTTTGCACTGGGGATCATGCCGTACATTTCGGCATCGATCATCATGCAGTTGATGACCGCCGTGAGCCCGCAGCTGGAGCAGTTGAAGAAGGAAGGTGAAGCTGGCCGTCGCAAGATTAGCCAGTACACCCGCTACGGCACTGTCGTTCTCGCCCTGGTTCAAGCTATCGGCATGTCCGTTGGCCTGGCGGGGCAGGGCGTTGCGTTCACTGGTGACTTTGGCTTCTATTTCGTCGCGGTATCCACGTTTGTGGCTGGTGCGATGTTCATGATGTGGCTGGGTGAGCAGATTACTGAGCGTGGTGTTGGTAACGGTATCTCGATGTTGATTTTCGCAGGTATCGTCGCCGGTCTTCCGAGAGCAATTGGGCAGTCTTTCGAGTCTGCGCGTCAGGGTGATATCAATATCTTCGCCTTGGTTGCCATCGGTTTGCTGGCAGTAGCGATTATCGGTTTTGTGGTGTTCATTGAGCGTGGCCAGCGTCGTATTGCTGTTCACTACGCCAAGCGTCAGCAGGGCCGCAAGGTCTTTGCTGCGCAGACCAGCCACTTGCCGCTGAAAGTGAATATGGCCGGTGTTATTCCGGCAATTTTCGCGAGCAGCATTTTGCTGTTTCCGGCTTCGTTGGGTACCTGGTTTGGTCAGTCTGAAAATATGGGCTGGCTGCAGGACCTCTCTCAGTCGATCGCTCCTGGTCAGCCGTTGAATATTCTGCTGTTTAGTGCAGGGATTATTTTCTTCTGCTTCTTCTATACGGCGTTGATGTTCAATCCGAAAGACGTAGCGGAAAACCTGAAGAAGTCCGGTGCCTTTATTCCGGGTATCCGTCCAGGTGAGCAGTCGGCACGCTACATTGATGGCGTTCTGACTCGTTTGACCCTGTTCGGTGCTCTATATATGACGGCCGTGTGCTTGCTTCCCCAGTTCCTGGTGGTTGCAGCAAACGTTCCGTTCTACCTTGGCGGGACCTCGTTGCTGATCGTGGTCGTGGTTGTGATGGACTTCATGTCCCAAGTACAATCGCACCTCGTTTCGCACCAGTACGAATCCCTGATGAAGAAAGCCAACCTGAAGGGCTACGGCAGCGGCATGTTGCGCTGAGTACCCCATAAGGTTCGAGGAGTTGGTGATGAAAGTTCGTGCATCGGTGAAAAAGCTGTGCCGTAACTGCAAGATTATTCGCCGCGAAGGTGTTGTTCGAGTAATTTGCAGCGCGGAACCGCGTCACAAACAGCGCCAAGGCTGAGTGTGATCCGCTTGAAGCCCGGCAGCTAGTGCGCTGCCGGGTTGATTATTTGTTATTACAGCGATATTATCTCGCGCCCTATTTCTTGGCTTCCGGGGCGTAGGTAGCTGTCAATTGGAGTCCCACTGAATGGCCCGTATTGCAGGCGTTAACATTCCAGATAACAAGCACACTGTTATCTCGCTGACCTACATCTATGGTGTTGGTCGCACTACTGCGCAGAAAATTTGCGCAGACACTGGGGTAAACCCAGCCGCAAAGATCAAGGATCTGAGCGACGAGCAGATTGAGCTGTTGCGTGGCGAAGTGGCGAAGTTCACCACTGAAGGTGACCTGCGTCGCGAAATCAACATGAAAATCAAGCGTTTGATGGACCTCGGTTGCTACCGTGGTCTGCGTCATCGTCGTGGTCTTCCAGTACGCGGTCAGCGTACCAAGACTAACGCGCGTACCCGTAAAGGTCCGCGTAAGCCGATCCGCAAGTAATCGCCCACGCGAATCGACAGGAAAATTATCATGGCAAAACCTGCTGCTCGTCCTCGTAAAAAAGTTAAAAAGACAGTGGTTGATGGCATCGCCCACATCCATGCTTCTTTTAACAACACCATCGTGACCATCACCGACCGTCAAGGTAACGCGCTGTCTTGGGCTACCTCTGGTGGTTCGGGTTTCCGCGGTTCCCGCAAGTCCACTCCGTTTGCTGCTCAAGTAGCTGCTGAACGTGCTGGTCAAGCTGCGCTGGAATACGGCCTGAAAAACCTCGACGTTAACGTCAAAGGTCCAGGTCCAGGTCGTGAGTCTGCTGTCCGTGCTTTGAACGGCTGTGGCTATAAGATCGCCAGCATCACCGACGTGACGCCAATCCCGCACAACGGGTGCCGTCCGCCGAAGAAGCGCCGCGTGTAATCCAGGAGATTGTAAAGAATGGCTCGTTACATTGGTCCAAAATGCAAACTCGCTCGTCGCGAAGGCACCGATCTCTTCTTGAAGAGCGGCGTGCGCGCGATCGAATCGAAGTGCAACATTGAAGCAGCACCTGGTATCCACGGCCAACGCCGCGGTCGCCAGTCCGATTACGGCACCCAACTGCGTGAAAAGCAGAAGGTCCGTCGTATCTACGGCGTTCTCGAGCGTCAGTTCAGCGGCTACTACAAAGAAGCTGCTGGCAAGAAAGGTGCAACCGGTGAAAACCTGCTGCAACTGCTCGAATGCCGTCTGGACAACGTTGTATACCGTATGGGCTTTGGTTCGACTCGTGCCGAATCCCGTCAGCTGGTATCGCACAAATCCGTCAGCGTAAACGGCCAAACCGTTAACGTTCCGTCCTACCAGGTTCGTGCTGGTGACGTGGTCGCGATTCGCGAGAAAGCAAAAAACCAACTTCGCATTGTCCAAGCTCTCGATCTGTGTGCCCAACGTGGCCGCGTAGAATGGGTAGAAGTAGACACTGAGAAGAAGTCGGGCGTTTTCAAGAACGTTCCTGCTCGCAGTGATCTGTCCGCCGACATCAACGAAAGCCTGATTGTCGAGCTCTACTCCAAGTAAGGGCTAGAAAATAGGTGCATCCATGCAGATTTCGGTAAATGAGTTCCTGACACCCCGCCACATTGATGTGCAGGTTGTCAGTCCAACCCGCGCCAAGATCACTCTCGAGCCTCTCGAGCGTGGTTTTGGCCACACCCTGGGCAACGCGCTGCGCCGCATCCTGTTGTCCTCAATGCCCGGCTGTGCAGTAGTCGAGGCCGAGATTGACGGTGTGCTCCACGAGTACAGCGCCATCGAAGGTGTACAGGAAGACGTAATTGAAATCCTGTTGAACCTTAAAGGTCTGGCTATCAAGCTGCACGGCCGTGACGAAGTTACGCTGACCTTGTCGAAGAAGGGTTCGGGGGTGGTTACCGCTGCCGATATTCAGCTGGATCATGATGTCGAGATCGTTAATCCCGATCACGTAATCGCTAACCTGGCGTCTAACGGCGCCCTGAACATGAAGCTCACCGTAGCTCGTGGTCGTGGTTATGAACCGGCCGACTCGCGTCAGAGCGATGAAGACGAAAGCCGCAGCATTGGTCGCTTGCAGCTTGACTCTTCGTTCAGCCCGGTTCGCCGTATCGCATACGTGGTGGAAAACGCCCGTGTCGAGCAGCGTACTAACCTGGACAAGCTGGTTATTGATCTGGAAACCAACGGTACTCTGGATCCTGAAGAGGCTATCCGCCGCGCTGCAACCATTCTGCAACAGCAGTTGGCTGCGTTCGTCGACCTCAAAGGTGACAGCGAACCAGTGGTAATCGAGCAGGAAGACGAGATCGATCCGATCCTGCTTCGCCCGGTTGACGATCTGGAACTGACTGTACGTTCGGCTAACTGCCTTAAGGCGGAAAACATTTACTACATCGGCGACCTGATTCAGCGTACCGAAGTAGAACTGTTGAAGACTCCGAACCTGGGCAAGAAATCCTTGACTGAAATCAAGGACGTTCTGGCCTCCCGCGGTCTGTCCCTCGGCATGCGCCTCGACAACTGGCCGCCTGCAAGTCTTAAGAAGGACGACAAGGCGACTGCCTGATCGTCGTAATCACCGAACGTGAGTTTGGTAAGGAATGAACCATGCGTCATCGTAAAAGTGGTCGTCACCTGAGCCGTACCAGCTCGCACCGCAAGGCCATGTTTCAAAACATGGCGGTGTCGCTGTTCGAGCACGAGCTGATCAAAACTACACTGCCGAAAGCTAAAGAACTGCGTCGCGTTGCTGAGCCGCTGATCACTTTGGCCAAGACAGACAGCCTGGCTAACCGCCGTTTGGTTTTCGACCGTACTCGTTCGAAAGCTATCGTTGGTAAGCTCTTCAACGACCTGGGCAAGCGTTACGCTACCCGTGAGGGTGGCTACCTGCGCATCCTCAAGTGCGGCTTCCGCACTGGCGACAACGCGCCAATGGCGTACGTCGAGTTGGTTGATCGTGCTACTGCCGGCGAAGCTGTAAGCGCCGAGTAAGACGACACGCTGTAACGAAGAACCGGGCCTAGTGCCCGGTTTTTTGTGGGCGATAGAAAAGCCGTCTATATTTCTCAAGTGACTGTCGGTTCTCTTCTTAAACAAACTCTACTCGCCCTGATGGGTGTTAGTTATTTTCTATCAAAGTCCATGATTTAATGCATTTGATGGTGTCATCTTGATGGTCAATACTCCCTCCAAGCCGATTAGCCGGCAGTTCTAAGCCTGACCTGAGGAAGATTGAGCATGAGTACAATTCTGACTACCGCCAGCGGCGCTCCCGTCGCTGATAACCAGAACTCCCGCACGGCGGGCCCGCGTGGCCCATTGCTGCTCGATGACTTCCACCTCATCGAAAAGCTGGCGCACTTCAACCGTGAGAACATTCCTGAGCGTCGTGTGCACGCCAAGGGTTCAGGCGCCTACGGCACTTTTACGGTCACCCGCGATATCACCCAATACACACGCGCGAAACTGTTTGAAGCCGTCGGAAAGCAGACGCCGACTTTCCTGCGGTTCTCCACCGTTGGGGGCGAGCGTGGTTCGGCGGATACGGCTCGCGATCCGCGTGGTTTTGCGCTGAAGCACTATACCGAAGAGGGTAACTGGGACATTGTTGGCAACAACACGCCGGTATTTTTCATTCGTGACCCACTGAAGTTCCCTGACTTCATCCATACCCAAAAGCGTTTGCCGCAAACGAACTTGAAAAGCGGGCAGATGGTCTGGGACTTTTGGTCATGGTCCCCAGAGGCCTTGCACCAGATCACAATTTTGTTTTCGGACCGTGGCACCCCTGATGGGTACCGCCATATGCATGGCTTCGGTAGTCATACCTACAGCTTGGTCAATGCCAAAGGCGAGCGCCATTGGGTCAAGTGGCACTACAAAACCCAGCAAGGTATCAAGAACCTGACACCTGAGGAGGCAACGCGCATTGCCGGAACGGATCCTGATTACGCTCAGCGCGACCTGTTTGGGGCAATTGAACGGGGTGACTTCCCTAAATGGGACGTGTGCATCCAGGTCATGACAGAGGCTCAGGCCGCTGCTCACTACGAAAACCCTTTCGATGTGACTAAAACCTGGTCGCAGCAGGAGTTTCCGTTGATCAAGGTGGCTGAGTTGGAGCTGAACCGTAATCCAGAGAATTACTTCGCTGAAGTCGAGCAGGCATGCTTCGGTCCAAGCAATATGGTTCCGGGTGTTGGTCTGTCGCCAGATCGCATGCTTCAAGGCCGGGTGTTTGCCTACGCCGATGCTCATCGCTATCGTGTTGGCACCAACCACCAGCAATTGCCGGTCAACGCGCCAATAATTCCAGTCAATAACAATCAGCGCGACGGTTCCATGTCCGTTGGTTTTGGTGGTGCGTCTCCAAACTATGAGCCAAACAGCTATGCCGATGCACCTAAACAAGCACCGCAGTATGCCGAGCCGTCATTGGCGCTGAGCGGCGCTGCCGATCGTTATGACCACCGTGAAGACACTGACTACACCAGCCACGCCGGTGCGTTGTTCCGTCTGATGAGCGACGCTCAGAAGGCCCTGCTGATCAACAACATTGCCGGTTCAATGGCAGGTGTTAGCAGCGACGTGATTCGGCGCGTACTTCCGTACTTTTTCGAAGCGGACCCTGCTTATGGCCAGGGCATTTCAACCGCAGTGGGCGTAACGCTTAGCTGACTCTAAACGAGAAGCAGAACCGCCCTCATTTGGGCGGTTTTTGCGTTATTTCCGCCACTTTTCTTGGAATATCTTCGCTTTTCTGCCGTTTGTCCCGTGACCTTCGAGTCAGCATGGTTCAAACTACAGACTTTCAAGCAGGGAGATGTAGGGCGATGCAAGGTCACCCCGACGTAATCGATTACCTCAACACGTTGCTGACGGGCGAACTGGCAGCTCGTGACCAATATTTCATCCATTCGCGTATGTACGAAGACTGGGGCTTTACCGAGCTCTACGAGCGTATCAACCACGAAATGGAAGAAGAGGCACAGCACGCCGATGCGCTGATGCGCCGTATCCTGATGCTCGAAGGCACGCCGCGCATGCGTCCCGACGACCTGGACGTGGGCACCACGGTGCCTGAGATGCTCGCTGCCGACCTTCGTCTCGAGTACAAGGTGCGTGCCGCGCTCTGCAAGGGCATCGAGCTCTGCGAGCAGCACAACGACTATGTCACTCGCGAGATCCTGCGCGTGCAGTTGAATGACACCGAAGAAGATCACACCTACTGGCTTGAAAAGCAGTTGGGGTTGATCAAGTTGATTGGTCTGGAGAATTACCTGCAATCGCAGTTCTGATTCCAGCTACAAAAAAGCCCCTGTCACCGCAAAGTGACAGGGGCTTTTTCATGAGCGCGATAAATCAGGCTTTGTCGCGCGCCAACAGTGGCTTCAAGTAGTAACCAGTATGCGACTGCGGCATCTCGGAGACCTGCTCCGGCGTGCCCACCGCAATGATCTGGCCACCCTTGGAGCCGCCTTCCGGTCCCAGGTCTACCAGCCAGTCGGCGGTCTTGATCACGTCGAGGTTGTGCTCGATTACCACGACTGTATTGCCGTGGTCGCGCAAGCGGTGCAATACGTCGAGCAATTGCTGAATATCCGCAAAGTGCAGGCCCGTGGTCGGCTCATCAAGGATATACAGGGTCTTGCCCGTATCGCGCTTGGACAATTCACGGGACAACTTCACCCGCTGCGCCTCACCGCCCGACAACGTAGTCGCCGACTGCCCCAGCTTGATGTACGACAGGCCCACATCCATCAACGTCTGCAGCTTGCGCGCCAATGCCGGAACCGCGTCGAAGAACTCCCGCGCTTCCTCGATGGTCATCTCCAGGGTTTCGTGGATGTTCTTGCCCTTGTACTTGATCTCCAGGGTCTCGCGGTTGTAGCGCTTGCTCTTGCACACATCGCACGGCACGTAGATGTCCGGCAGGAAGTGCATCTCCACTTTGATCAGGCCATCGCCCTGGCAAGCTTCGCAGCGGCCACCCTTGACGTTGAACGAGAACCGGCCAGGCCCATAGCCCCGTGAGCGAGACTCTGGCACGCCGGCAAACAGTTCGCGTATCGGCGTGAACAACCCGGTATAGGTCGCGGGGTTCGAGCGGGGTGTGCGGCCAATCGGGCTCTGGTCGATATCGACCACCTTGTCCAGGTGCTCCAGGCCCTTGATGCTGTCGTGTGCAGCCGCTTCCAGGGTGGTCGCGCCGTTCAGGGCGGTGGCACTCAGGGGGAACAGCGTGTTGTTGATCAGCGTCGATTTGCCCGAGCCGGAAACACCGGTCACGCAGGTCAGCAGGCCCAGCGGAATCTCCAGGTCGACATTGCGCAGGTTGTTGCCGCGCGCGCCCTTGAGGTGCAACGCCATTTTTTTGTTACGTGGCGTGCGCTTGGCTGGCACTGCGATTTTCACGCGACCGGACAGGTATTTGCCGGTCAACGAGTCCGGGTGAGCCATCACTTCGGCAGGCGTGCCCTCAGCCACAATATGCCCGCCATGCACACCCGCACCTGGGCCGATGTCGACCACGTAATCGGCCAGGCGAATCGCGTCTTCATCGTGCTCAACCACGATCACCGTGTTGCCGATATCGCGCAGGTGTTTGAGCGTACCCAGCAGGCGATCATTGTCACGTTGGTGCAGGCCGATCGACGGCTCGTCGAGGATGTACAGAACGCCCACCAGGCCGGCACCGATCTGGCTGGCCAAGCGAATCCGCTGGGCCTCACCACCGGACAAGGTATCCGCGCTGCGATCCAGCGACAGGTAGTCCAGGCCGACGTTGACCAGGAACTGCAAGCGCTCACGAATTTCCTTGAGAATCTTGTCGGCAATTTCCCCACGGCGACCGGTCAGCTTGAGCACACCGAAGTATTCACAGGCATCGCCGATCGGCAGGTTGGTGACCGCCGGCAATGTTTTCTCACCGACCCACACATGCCGCGCCTCGCGACGCAGGCGCGTGCCGCGGCAGTCCGGGCAAGGTTGGGTGCTGAGGAATTTCGCCAGCTCTTCGCGCACGCTGGCCGACTCGGTCTCGCGGTAGCGACGTTCCAGGTTCGGCACGATGCCTTCGAACGGGTGGGAACGCTTGACGATATCGCCACGGTCGTTCAGGTACTTGAAGTCTACGTTCTGCGAACCACTGCCGTGCAGGATGACTTTCTGCTGCTCGGCCGGCAGTTGGTTGAACGGCACTTCCAGGCTGAATTTGTAGTGCGACGCCAACGACCCCAGCATCTGGAAGTAATAGACGTTGCGCCTGTCCCAGCCGCGTATTGCGCCCTCCGCCAACGTCAGGTCACCATTGACCAGGCGCTTGATGTCGAAGAACTGCTTCACCCCAAGGCCATCGCACGTCGGGCAGGCACCGGCCGGGTTGTTGAAGGAAAACAGCTTGGGTTCCAATTCGCTGATCGCATGGCCGCAGATCGGGCAGGCAAAACGTGCGGAGAAGATGATCTCTTCGCCGGGCTCGTCATCCATTGGTGCGACCAGGGCAATGCCATCGGCCAGCTTCAGCGCGGTCTCGAACGATTCCGCCAAACGCTGCTGCAAATCGGCACGTACTTTAAAGCGGTCGACCACCACATCAATCGAATGCTTCTTCTGCTTGTCGAGTTTCGGCGCTTCATCCAGCTCATACAGCTTGCCGTTGATGCGCGCCCGCACAAAGCCCTGGGCACGCAGCTCTTCGAAGACCGACAGGTGCTCACCCTTGCGCTCACGGATCACCGGCGCCAGCAGCATCAGCTTGGCGCCTTCCGGCTGGGCCAGTACCAGGTCGACCATCTGGCTGACGGTCTGGGCTTCCAGCGGAATATCGTGGTCCGGGCAACGGGGAATACCTACGCGGGCATACAGCAGACGCAGGTAGTCGTAGATCTCGGTGATGGTGCCCACGGTGGAGCGCGGGTTGTGGGAGGTCGACTTCTGTTCGATGGAAATCGCCGGCGACAGGCCTTCGATGGTGTCGACGTCGGGTTTTTCCATCATCGACAGGAACTGCCGGGCATAGGCCGACAGCGATTCAACATAGCGGCGCTGGCCCTCGGCATACAGCGTGTCGAACGCCAGGGACGATTTGCCCGAGCCGGACAAGCCGGTGATGACGATCAGTTTGTCCCGGGGCAGGGTCAGGTCGATGTTCTTCAGGTTGTGGGTTCTAGCCCCACGAATCAGGATCTTGTCCAAGATGGCCTCGCACGGCGGGCGTAAATAATGCCGGAGTATACGGCTAAAGACTGGATGAATATACACTGTCAAAGTGCCGGGTGCAGCCTTAGATGAAAGCTGCGCGGCAAAGCGCCGCATATACCCTCTCAATCGATGGGACTGGTAGAATCGCCGCCGGTTCACACGAGGTTTTTCCATGCACGATCCCCACAGCGAACGCATGAGTAGCGGCGAGACCCGAGCAGCAAGCGGTCTGGCCCTGGTGTTCGCGTTCCGTATGCTAGGCATGTTTATGGTGTTGCCGGTGCTGGCGACCTATGGAATGGATCTCGCAGGAGCGACCCCCGCACTGATCGGCCTGGCGATTGGCGCCTATGGCCTGACCCAGGCGATTTTTCAGATTCCGTTCGGGATCATTTCCGACCGTATCGGCCGGCGTCCCGTCATCTATCTGGGGCTGATCGTGTTCGCCCTCGGCAGTGTGCTCGCGGCGCAATCCGATTCGATCTGGGGGGTGATTGCCGGGCGCGTCCTACAGGGCGCCGGGGCGATTTCCGCGGCAGTGATGGCGCTGCTCTCGGACCTGACCCGTGAACAACACCGCACCAAGGCCATGGCCATGATCGGCATGACCATCGGCCTGTCCTTCGCCGTTGCGATGGTGGTCGGCCCCTTGCTGACCCGCGCCTTCGGTTTGCACGGGCTGTTCCTCGCCACCGGCGGCATGGCGTTGTTCGGCATCGTGATCGTGGCCTTCATGGTGCCGCGCTCCACCGGCACGCTGGCGCACCGTGAGTCGGGCGTTGCACGCAAGGCGTTACTGCCGACGCTCAAGCACCCGGACCTGCTGCGCCTGGATTTAGGTATCTTCGTGTTGCACGCAATGCTGATGTGCAGCTTCGTCGCGTTGCCCCTGGCACTGGTGCAAAAAGCCGGTTTGCCCAAGGAGCAGCACTGGTGGGTGTACCTCACCGCCTTGCTGATTTCGTTCTTCGCCATGATCCCGTTCATCATCTACGGCGAGAAGAAACGCAAAATGAAACGAGTTTTGCTCGGCGCCGTCGCGACGCTGATGCTCACTGAGCTATTCTTCTGGCAGTTCGGCGACAGCCTGCGGGCACTGGTCATTGGTACGGTGGTGTTTTTCACCGCATTCAACCTGCTGGAGGCATCATTGCCTTCGTTGATCAGCAAAGTTTCACCGGCCGGCGGTAAGGGCACAGCGATGGGGGTGTATTCCACCAGCCAGTTCCTCGGTTCGGCGCTGGGCGGCATCATGGGTGGCTGGATGTTCCAGCATGGCGGTTTGTCGGTTGTGTTCCTGGGATGCGCCGGGCTGGCTGCACTTTGGCTGGCCTTTGCTGTTACCATGCGCGAACCTCCGTACGTCACAAGTCTGCGCCTGCCGTTGTCGCCCGAAGCAATTCGTGAAGCTGGCCTGGTAGAGCGCTTGAAGGCCGTCGTCGGAGTAACAGATGCAGTGGTGGTCGCTGAAGAGGCGGCCATTTACATCAAATTGGACACCGAATTATTGGATCGCGCGACGCTCGAGCAACTGGTCAACCCAGTGCCGACAGCGCGCCCAGCTTAGGAGAACGTTATGGCCCGTGGGGTTAACAAAGTCATATTGGTCGGTACATGCGGCCAGGATCCCGAAGTTCGCTACTTGCCTAACGGTAACGCCGTGACCAACCTGAGTCTGGCAACCAGCGAACAGTGGACCGACAAGCAGACCGGCCAGAAGGTCGAGAAAACCGAATGGCACCGCGTGTCGATGTTCGGCAAGGTTGCAGAGATCGCCGGTGAGTACCTGCGCAAAGGTTCGCAGGTCTACATCGAAGGCAAGCTGCAAACCCGCGAGTGGGAAAAAGACGGCATCAAGCGTTACACCACTGAAATCGTGGTCGACATGCAAGGCACCATGCAACTGCTGGGCGGCCGTCCACAGCAGGGCGATCAACAAGGCGGGGGCAATAACTACCAGCAATCCGCTCCGGCCCCCCGCCAGCAGGCTCCGCGCCCGCAGCAGTCGGCCCCGCAACAGTCGCGCCAGGCACCGCCTCCACAGCAGGCCGCGCCACAGCCGGCTCCGGATTTCGACAGCTTTGATGACGATATCCCGTTCTAACCTACATAAAAGCAAAGCGTAAAGGTGATTGATTGGCTCGGCGGGTTTAAGTACCTAAATCATTGCCTTACGTGAGTAAGCCAAAGCCTTCTTTGCTGTAAAGCTAAGAGGGCTTTTTTTGCCCGGTGTAAAGCTACAAATAATTTAACTACACAAGAGAGGAGTGTAGAGATAAAAGTCTACATTACTAAACGTAAAGGAGGAGTGTGCTGTGGATGTGAAAATGGTACGACATCCTTCTGGGTTGAACCTGCCAATCCTCCTTGACGATGATGGCCTGCCGGTTCCGCTTGCAAATGAGTGGATCTTGCAAAGGCGAGGCCTAAGCCCTAACACTCTCACGAGAAACCTCAGGGAGTTGGCGATTCTATTTGCTTGGCTTGATTCTCTTCGCATTGATCTTGGTGCATGCATGGCTGGTGACTGAACCTGTACAGCAGTCTAAATGTTTCGCTGGCCCCTGCATCATTGCGTACCTATGACAGTAGGATTCAGCCCGCGCGGAGTATGGAAAAGGGAATCCGATTTCGCTTTGCACTGGCGTGTAGGACAAACCAGACATGAGGCTGGAGCCCACTAGAAACCGGCGTATACACGCCATCTCCGAGCATACTTCGGAATGCGGTTCCGCCAAACGGTTCGGCCGCGCAGGTTTTGTGAAGTCCGAGTATCAGTGCGACATAAAAGTAAATTTCCTAATTATTTTAAGTACGCGCTTGGACATAAGTCTCCACGTTAATTTTATTTTATCTTTCGAAGCCTTTTATCGCATGGGCCGATGCTAGATCGGACACTTTCTGATAGACCAACCCATCCTTCGTCTGCAACTTACGGCCCAACGCACCTTCAATCCAACGCAACAAGAGCGCCGCCACTTCATCACTGTTGCTTTCACACATGGGTAGGTGACCGTTTCCGTGGATGCCATGCTCAGCCAAATCGAGATGGTCGACAGCGACCTCAGCGTCCCGCAAAAAAGACACAGTTGCTGGGTCTACTTCTTTCATGAAGGACTTTTCGCCTGTGACAACTGCAACCGGAATGCCTGCCAAAGCAGGAATACGTCGTGCCCTGTTTTCGAGTTCACTGGCATCATTGGCAGGGGGATCGAAAGCAAGTGGCGTCGACGTGATACCCCACTTCAATGTTCCGAGCCCTGGGATAGGTTCGGAGAATGGAGGCCCGAAAGGTTCTACCGCGATAATTGCCCGAACTTTTTCAGGGCGAGCATTGGCGATTACCCAACCACAAGGTGCCCCCATTGAATGGGTCAGCAAAATGGAGGGACCAATTCTGTCCAGTAGTTCGCTGCCACAACGACGTGCATGCTCGTGTGTTACAGCGAGATCAGCAATGAACGGCCCTTGGCCCGCGATAAATTGATCGAGCGCCCTCTCCCTGGCCGGCCCCTCAGGCCATAAAGAATCTGGGGCAACTGACCCGTCGGGCCGGTCCCCCAGGAACATCGCGCGACACAACTCATACGTCATTGCAGGAGCCGCAGAGCCCAGCAGATCCCCATTGTAAGGTGAGCGGCCGTGACCGGTCCGATCCACTACATAGACCGCGAAGCCTTGTTTAAGAAAATACTGCGCCCAACCGGGCCGCCCATCAGGTGTGGTGATGAAATCAGTTCCTTGCCCGCCACCGCCGTGAATCATGACGATCGGCCAAGGACTGAGGAGCTGCTCTGGCACCTGAAAGTGCACTGACATTTGTCCATAGGCAGCCGTGCCCATGTCGGATGGGTGCCGCTGCACCCCAACCCAAAAATGGCCTTGGGCAGCAATAGAAACCGGTTGGTTCTGCTTATCGGTAGTCATCTTCGTTCTCCAAGTCGTAGCTAACTGCAATCTCCGTGGATGGGCAGACACGCTGTGCCACCTCACGGGATCAGCAGGCGTCAATCACTGGGTTTTCAGCGCTTCCAGCCCATGGTCTCCGGTCTGGGAATTCATTAGCGTTAGATCGATCCCGGCCGCAGGCGTCGGGTCTGCATCCGCCCAGCGTGAACCGGCTCGAAGGGTGTCGCCAATGAGCTTGAACGCGAACAACATCACCATTTGAGAGATTTTCGGGTTCCCTGCTGCGACACGAGCGTTTTCAAGATCCTTCCGCCTCTGGTTCACGTCACCTTCCATGAGGACTCGCATGTTCTCGACCGCACCTGGGGAAGCAACCTCCCAGAAAACACGGCGGCGTTCAGTGGCGTAACGGTTCAGGATGTCCTCATCCTCCTCACCGCGGATAACTGCCGACAACACATCGGCAAGGATCATTCCGTCCCATATACCGCAGCTCAAACCCAGTCCTCCTACGGGGCTGGTCGCATGAGCCGCATCCCCGGCGAGGAACACTCGCCCGGTGCGGAAGGTCGCAGCAGCACGTTGGTGGAGTCGATACTGACGCAGCTGGACCAGTTCATAGGGAACGCCTTGCGCAATGAACGGCCTGGCGCAGTTGGCTTCAAAACGATCCTCAACGTTCTCAGGATCCAGTTCGGCATCCTCTGAATAGGCAATTCGCCAGAGATTTGTCTTGCGATCCATCAGCACCACCACTGCGTGGTCCGTTGGGTGAGTGACAAAATTTGCGTCGCTGTAACCACAACTTGCCAAGTCCGCGCGGATGTTCGCTGCTACAAAGCGAACGGGCCAAGTTGTGCCTTCGAACTCAATATCCAAACCGTTACGCACAGCACTCCGAGCACCGTCAGCACCGATGAGCCAGTCTGCGGTGATGGATTTGGCCCCCTCAGGGGTGCTCAGGTTGATAGTCACACTGCCTGTGTTGTCCACAATCTGCTCGAACTGATGGGAGAAGAGGACCTTGACCCCCAGTTTTTCGGCATGTCTTAGTACAACTTTCGCCAGCGTGTCCTGACCGAGGTGCAAGTTATATGGGTAGGTGATTCCATTCATGACGGAAGTATTCAGTCGGACGACTTCCTTTAGATCTGGATAAAATTGAGCAAACCCGGTCCCCATGGAACTTATCTGCTTCAGATCTTCGAGTAAGCCCAGTTTTTCCAGCACTGTGATCGTGGATGGAAAATATACGGGCGCGCGGGGGGTAGCTGGTATCTCCGGTTCGCTTTCAATAACTGTCACGCTCATACCCTCTTGGGCCAGCGCCAAAGCGGTAAGCAGCCCTACAGGGCCCGCACCAACGATAATTACATCATTAGATAATTCACTCATATACTTCTCCGAACCGCTCAGCCGAGCAGGTAAATCATTATTAATTAGCATTGGGCTGGACGTCCCAGTGCGGCGACTTGATGACAAGTCCGATATGTCGACTGGTTAAGCCAAAGAGCTCGTACGAAAAACCGCACCCTCGACAACGCTAACTGGAACTATTTGTAAACGGTTTCCTGCGCAAGGCCCCTCAATGCAGTAGCCGTCCTCTATTCTGAACAAAGCACTATGGTGTGCGCACATCAGAACTCGCTTCTGGTAAACCTCAAATTTTCCTGGTCTATAATCCAGTCTTACCGAGAAATGAGGGCACTCATTAATATAAGCGAATACTTCTTCATCTCGCCTTACTAATACCAACGCCTGCTGTGTGCCACTTACGAGTGCGGAAACACTGATGGCGCGCCCGTCTTCAATGTCGTCCACATCGCACAGAAACAGCTCACTCATATAGTCAGTTCGCATATACTTAACCCGCGAGACCAGTTCCAGGGGCGCACTTCAAAGCTGGCAAAAACGCCCGATTTCATATAGGGATCTTCTGCCAGGAATGCGTCCACTTCTTCCAAGGTTTGCGCCTGAATCACCAGCAGTGTTCCATTCATCTGCCGAGAATCCTGGGTCAGGGTTGGTCCGCCAAGAATTACACGCACGGCATGCGGTGCCGGGTCATTCAAATAAGCGCGATGGGAGGCCCGAAGCTGCTCTCGCAGGGAAAGGACGTCTGGCTTATCCGTTGCAAAGAGCAGGTAGAAATTGCTCATGACGCTTCCAGGGCAAAATCAAACTCGGCGAGATAGAACGGCTCATTGAAACCGAATTCTCTAGCACGGGGATGATCAACATCTGTCAGGCGAAAGGACACCTTCAGAGAGTCCTTCACTCCAAATACAGCATCCGATTCGAGGTATTCGTCTTCTTCATTAAAGAGATGAGTCACTAACTCATGATGTCCCTCGGCAGCAATTTTGAAATGAACGTGCGCCGGACGCCAAGGGTGGCGCCCGCCTACTTTGAGCAGGCGACCAACCGGGCCGTCATCAGGGATCGGATAACGAGGAGGCAATATGGACTGTATCGCGTAATTTCCAACTTTGTTGGTGTGATACTTTCCTCTTAAATTGTCCAAGGATTGTAATTTATCTTGCCCTGAATACATGCCGTTTGAGGCCGCCTGCCAAACATCCAGGACCGCATCCGCAATAGGCCTGCCAAAATCATCGGTGATCTTTCCGCACAGCAGCAATGGCACGTCCTGGCTAGTAGACATGTTTTCGCCATAGCCACGATCAGGCATACCTTCAATATAGAAAGGACCGAATACCGTGCTTTCGGTCGCGCTTGCACTACGATCATGATTGAGCGCGTCGACCAACATGGATACACCAAGAACATCCGATAATAGAATAAACTCTTGGCGAACTGCGCCGTCACAGGTCTTCCCTGTTTCGGTCAAAAATCTAATTGCGGTTAGCCATTCCTCTTCGGTTGGTCTTGTATCCAGGACAAACGCGTGCAAATGTTTGACGATGCCTTGAAGTAACTTACGATGGCGATCGCCAATAGCACCGTCAAAGCTATGAATCGCTTTTTCCGTAATAATATGGGACGACAGGTCTGGACTTTTCATTATTTTCATTCTCAAACTATTGTGGCGACAGTCCGTGAAATGCACGCTCCAACAGCGCTTCAATGGCGTCTTGCTCAAACAGCCTCGGATTGTAGTAAGGGGTAGCACAGGCAATTCGAGCCGCTTCTGCCGGACCTTCCGCTGGGAACCCGATCTGCTCTAGAGCCAACGGAACGCCGAGCTTTTGATTCAACTCGAACAGCAACTGACCGGCGTCCTCAGCTTTTTCACCGCCCAGGGCTCGCGCAACCCGAGACAATGGCTCTTTAGCCGCTTCTCGGTTGTAGTGGGCTGCGTGCGGAAGCACGATTGCGTGTGTTTGGGCATGGGGCAAATTGAACGTGCCGCCTAAGGTGTGGCAAAGCTTATGGTGAATCGCCATGCCTACTGACCCTAGGCAGATTCCTCCCAACCATGCGCCATACAACACTTGTGAACGAGCCTCTAGGTCAGCGGGATCGCGGACCACGCAAGGTAAAAAGCGCGCAAGCGCACTTATCGCTTCCTCCGCCATCAGGCCAATGATGGGGTTCGCATTTTCTGCATACAGTGCCTCGACAGCATGAGCCATCGCATTCATCCCTGAACAAGCAGAGACTTGTGCTGGGAGGCTTAGGGTAAGCGTTGGGTCATAGATGACCGATTTCGGTAGTACCCGACTATCGCGCCCCGTCTTCTTCAGACGGTTCTCAGTCAGGCCATAAATGGAGGTCATCTCAGACCCGGCATAAGTCGTCGGTACTGCCAGGATCGGTAGGCCGAAACTCAACGCGATTGCCTTGCCAAGACCTATCGTCGAGCCTCCACCAACTGCCACGCAGCAGTCAGCGCCCAAACGGTTCGCTTCATCCCGAGCCGCCTCAGCTGTTTCGATCGGCACATGCATCACCGCTTGAGAGTAGATACCTGCGCAACGCTCGCCGAGCATGAAAGCAACATGCTCCCCTAGTTCCCTTTGCTCGGGGGTGGTGAGAACAAGGGCGCGCTTGGCACCGAGACGCTCCACCTCTTCCCCAAGCGACTCAAGCTTGCCGGGACCGAATACCACTCGGGTTGGTACACTCTGGTACACAAATTCGTGCATCGCTGTCACCTTAGCGCTTGTAATGCTTGGGAATGGTGGCGTCTACGTTGACCCAGGTTGAACGCACTTCGGTGTAGTCATGAATTGCCTCAAACCCCATCTCACGGCCATAGCCCGACTTACCGAGCCCCCCGAATGGGCTGCCAGGGCTAACGCGTTTGTAGCAATTGATCCAGCACATACCGGCGTTGATTTTGTCAGCCATGCGGTGGGCCCGTTGCAGATCACGTGTCCATAAACCGCTTCCCAGCGCATATTCGGTGCAGTTGGCAATTGCAAGCGCTTCCTCGTCGTCCTTGAAACGCATCACAGTGACGAAAGGACCGAAGACCTCTTCTTGCGCAACACGATCGCCAGGTAATGCTTCAATAATCGTTGGCTCAATAAAGTAGCCGTTTGCAAGATCCGGATGCTCGGGGGCCTTACCGCCCGAAAGCACGGTGCCCCCCTGTTGCTTGGCGATCTCAACATAAGAGAGGACACGATCGCGATGGACAGCCGAAGTCAGAGGCCCCATTTCCGTGTTCGGGTCCAAAGGACTGCCCAATCGAATAGAACGTGCCAGAGTGATGAACTGATCTAGGAACTGGTCGGCGATTCGCTCGTGAAGGATCAGGCGAGATCCGGCGATACAGGCTTGGCCCTGGTTATGAAAAATCGCCCAGGCAGCACCGTTGACCGCAGCGTCCAGATCTGCGTCCTCAAAAACGATATTTGCACCTTTCCCGCCAAGCTCCAGCTGTATACGTTTTAGATTCCCGGCTGATCCTTGGACGATTCGACGCCCTGTTTCCGTTGACCCGGTGAAACAAATCTTGCCGACATCCGAGTGTTCAACGAGACGCTGTCCCGCAGTATTACCGTAACCAGGCACCACGTTAACAACGCCGGGTGGAAAACCAACCTCACTCATCAACTCGGCGATTCGCAAGGTGGAAAGCGGGGTTATTTCCGAAGGCTTTATTACCACCGTATTGCCTGCGGCCAAGGCCGGGCCCATTTTCCAGCTCGTAAACATCAGCGGAAAATTCCAAGGTACGATCTGCCCCACCACTCCTATAGGCTTACGTTGCACATAGTTCAGGAAGCCGGCATCGACGGGGATAACAGCGCCTTCGATCTTGTCTGCCATCCCGCCGAAATACCTGAAGCAAGCAGCCGTGCGCGGAACGTCCAACATGCGAGAGTCACGAATGGGATGACCGGTGTCGAGCGACTCGAGCTGCGCCAGCTCCTCGGCGTTGCTTTCGATCGCGTCCGCGAGTTTGAGCAAAAGGTGGCCCCGCTCTGCGGCTGGCTTACCTTGCCAAGCGGGAAACGCATTCTTGGCTGCTTTCACCGCGCGATCGACGTCTTCAGCTTCGGCAGCAGCAATACGTGTAATGAGCGTCCCGTCAGCCGGGCACAACACATCAATAGTATTGCCAGAGATGGCGGGCACGAATTCGCCGGCTATGAACAGATTATTTTGCACAAGAGGGCCCTTAGGGCGCCGGTTCTGCACCCCAGTAAGTTTTCATAGGTTAGCTAAATGGAAGCGAGGTTTTAGAACTCGACCGGGTAGGGAGACACTTCCCCGCTCTCATAGCGTTGAGGCAGATCAGGGGTTGCGTTTTCCCAGACCAATAGCATTGAGCGCTTGGTCGAATAACCCTGATGGCGGATGTCCGCTGGCATAGCAGCAATGTCACCGGCACGCATGGTTAAACGGGCCCGTGGCGCGCCGTCATTCTTGTCGCCAACGTCCCAGATGATTTCGTCAGAGAGCTGCAAGAACCATTCAACCCGATCGTTACCGTGGAGAATGGGAAGGGTATATTCTTCAGTCGTTGGGCAAAACAGGCTCGCCTTGCACACTGAGGTTACTGATGGATTCCAAGTAACGTCGGAGCGGGACAGATATTTGAACAAACTAAAACCGTGGAGCTGACCCTCGAAACCTTCTGCAGCGTGAATCTCGGGTTCAACCTGTGACACATCGCTAAAGTGCCGGTTAACCGGCAAGTCATCGCGCAATGGCGAATCACCAGGCAGACCGGGCATTCTCTTGGTTGCGATGCGGATACGCTCGATGGCTTCGATGTTCGAACCATTCTTGCGACCGAAGGCGCTCCCGGTTTCCTCCGGGGCGGCAAAAGGGTCAAACCCTTCGTTCGTCCAGTCGCGGAGGACAGCCTTGAACGTCGCCATGATTTTTGGTGTCTCGAACATTTCGATGTAGTCGATACCTGCGGTCTTCAGCACGCCATTGTAGGTTCCGGCGTACAGCTCTACCGAGCCGTAGTGGTTGCGAGTACCAATCACCTGGTCGAAGTTCACCCAGCCGTAAAAGAACCCCCATGCCACATCACGCATCATGGCACGCAGGAAGGCATCGACGGGCATCAGGTGTGTGCGGATTTGCCCCTTTGTAGGCCACTCAATGCGAGCGAAGTACTCGTCCCTAGACAGGTTGAACTGACCCAGCTGAAAAGCGTGATATCCGGTTCTGGAGTGTTTCGCCAACATTTCCACTTCATCAGCAGCAAAACCAGCAACTGGCACCACTGTCTCTAACATGGCCATGATCTATTTCTCTTATTTTATTTATATGGAATGAGCTCGGTCACTTCTCGCAAATGGCTTCCCATTTTTCGACGGACAGTGGCCCGCGAATGGTTTGTTGCACAAGCGTTGACGCCTTAGAAGACTCGAAGCGGTAAGCACAGCCCGCCGGCAGCAAGCATTGATGGCCGCGCGCCAAGAGGATGTAGCCCATAGGCTTTCCTTTGGGCGATTCACCAGCCAACCGTGTGCCGTCACCTTCCTGCACTGCTACGTCAAGCTTGAGAAAATCGACTCGTACTTCTCCGTCGAGGGAAATGACGCACTCGTCGTGAGAGCAGGTGTACCAAGGGGAAACACCTTCAGCGCGAATGGTCTCGATTACGTACTCCATGTTCAGCCCCACGACGACTTTTTCGTAGGGCGCTGATTTACTGGCGACGTCGAACACGTTAGAAAAGGCGTAGTGGCGGGCATCACCCTGGATGATCTCGATCGAACCCTTTTGATGGTTTTCGAGCGAACCGAACGAGGTGGAAAAGGCTGTGTACATGGGGGATCACCTTTCTTGTTTTTTTGGAGCGACAGCCCAAGGCTACGGCAGCCCGACCAGCACAACAATTAGGCGTCTAGCGACAACAGTGTTTGTCAATCGCGAACAATAACTCTCCTCTGACACGTATCTTCGACTCGAAATCGCAGGTGGATCCACGGTCCGTGCTGTTGCGCTTCAAGAACTATCGAGGCTAGATTCCGCAAATGCGCCGATATTTTTGGAGTGCCAGAACGGCTTGGATTGACAGACTTTATCTACCTAATCGGGTGAAATTGTGGACCATTTACTCAGCATTGAGGCTTTCGTGCGTGTTGCGGAAGCCAACAGTTTCATCAAGGCGGCTCAACAGCTTGGCGTAACGCGGTCGGTCATCAGTCACCGTGTCCAGCAGCTTGAAGCGTTCATCAACGCGCCCCTTTTTCACCGCAGTACTCGCCATGTGCGACTTTCCGAGGTAGGCCAAGATTATTACAAGGAATGCTCGGAAACAGTAGCTCACCTCCATTCGCTGACTGAGCGTATGCGCGACTCCCACACCGGCCCAAGCGGGAAGCTACGGATCCAAGTGCTTCCTGGATTCGCTGCTCAATTCAGCATCTTGTTGTCTGAGTTCACGGAACTCTATCCCGATTTGGAAATGGACGTGGTAGTGAACGACAAAGTCGCGGACCCCATTGAGGATGGTCTGGACGTCGCGCTCCAGATCTTTAGTCCGATGGCTGAGACGCTTATCGAACGCAAGCTGTTTAGCGTCCGTCGTCTCTTTTGCGCATCTCCCGTTTATCTCGCCCGAAACGGTTTTCCAGTTCACCCCAGCGATTTGCTACATCATCGAATAATGCTTTATGAGGGTTACCCGACTCGTAACAAATGGGCCTTCAAACGGGGGAACGAGGAACTGGAGATCAGTCTGTTTGGGCATGTGCGTTCGACGTCTGTCCACCTGCTACGAGACTGCGCACGGATGGGTTCAGGAATCGCGTGTCTGCCCACGCTGGTCGCCACTGAAGATCTGGTTGCCGGCAACCTCGTTCCTGTTCTCACAGACTACACGCTCAGCTCTTTCAATTTATCAGCAGTTTATCCGGCGACTCACAGGCGAGCGCTTAAGGTCCAGCGCCTGCTCGATTTCCTCGTCAATCGGATCACGGACGAGCCGGCCTGGGATCGACCGCTGATTCAGAGGGGATGGCTCGCGGCTGACACCTGATAGACCCGCATATTTGGCTTACCCGCTTCCTAATGACTGATCGATAAGTGTCGGTAACAAGATCATTCGTAGTCCGCTTCTGAACCTGGCGTCTTCAGCTGCGAGTGCCGTGAATCGCGATACGAAGGGTCGGGTTGCCCAGAGATTGTTCACGGGCAGCTGATTTTTGAACGGAGTATTTGGATGTTTTCGCAAGACGCGCGGAGTAGTTCAGGCGCGTAGGGGATGCGGAATCGGGAAAGTTTTATTTGCTCGAGTTTAAAATTCCACATTGGGAATGGTCACGACAGCAACCATCCATGAATGGGATTCTGGCTGATTGCTGCCTGTTCCAGTCGAAGGTTTCGACCTGCCGCCCTTTCCGGCTTTTGAAGCCGTCTGCTCTAAGCTCTTGGGTTTTATATAGGTTGCATACCAACGTACTTGATATTGGTCCGAGCATCCGCTTATGGCCGGCTTATGCCGGTCACGGACACGCCGCGGGCTCGTCCAGCATGGAGTGCAGAGGATGGCGGACATTTCTTCGTGGAAATGACCTGCCCACTTCGTCTTGGGCTTGGCCGCGTAAAAGCCTATCTCTGCGTCTAAAGAAATATAGGGGTTTGGTCAGCTGCGCCGACTGCAGCCTAAGATCTGCCATCGGTAGGTCATCCTTGCTCGATAGCGCTCAAGCATGAACCAGGGATGGACCATATGTTGATCTTTGCGTATACGTGAAGAGTATAGGTGACGCCACGCATCGGTCAGGCCAATCTCGTTGCGGGCAACTCCTACAGCTCAGCCAATAGTGTTTTTAACCCGTTTACCGACCACGGGCGGCTAACCATTCTTTCATGAGGGCGCCATCCCTTGTCATTTCTTCACGCAAGGATTGTACTTCGCTCACTGTAAAAAATGAGCCCGCGCGACGGCTGTCTTCGGTCAGGCTCGATGATTCGAGTATGACCAGTCTTGATAGTGTTTCTCGCATGGTTAGAACGCCCAGCGGGACATTCAGCGATATTTTGGTAAGCATGTGGGCCCCTCCGTGCGAAATCATATAAATTAGCGATGGGCGGTCGTTTTGCTTATACAACTTTCAAATGCCGAGCGCGTTGTAGTATATGCATTTTTCCAGCTTAAGTTACTCAATGTCTGACGCTAACTCGGGTGTGTAATAGCGCTTCCCTGTAACTAGGTACGAGTCTAGGCTTCCATGTTCTTCACTGTGGCATTGCGAAAACTTCCAAAGTTTTTCCATCTGCCATGACGGAGTTCCATTCACGTAGGGCGGGGTGACTATCATCACATCGGTTACAGAAAGTTCGTTTGAGGCGCTACAGATCACCGTGGCCAGAACAGCTGGATCCATTGTTTGTAGCATCGTCCGAGATGTGTATCCATCGCTATGACGGGTTAGAGTGATGTAAAACCATGGCGCATGCATCGAGTGCTCCACGTAGCGCCAGTGCAGGCCTTCCGCACCTAATGCAGAAAGATCGACGTACGCTTCCTGTCGTGTCATATACATAGCGTTGACCTCAAAAAAGACCACTATAGATTGTAGTCCTATAGTGGTCTATGGGGCTTGATCATCCATTTTGCGTGGTGCGCGAAATGGAGCTAAAGCAAGCGTTTGGTCAGGCACTTAGGCTGCTGAGAACTTCCAAGAGGCTGACCCAGGAGGACTTTTCAAGCATCAGCAGTCGGACATATCTGAGCACCCTTGAGCGCGGTCTCAAATGCCCCACTTTGGAAAAGCTCGAAGGGCTGGCATCGGTCATGGAGGTCCATCCTTTAAGCGTCCTAGCGGCTGCTTATCAGATCAAGGGCGATGACGGCGGCCTCGACTCTTTGTTAGCACGCATACGGGCGGAGGTTAGCTCTTCAGCCCTTGGATCTAAATAGCTCGGCTCTCCCTGTCGAGTGAGCCTCTCTCTTTTTTGTATTTCGGGATTCGCTGATCGCTAAAATGAGGGCTTAGCGCCGGCGGTCGCCTAGGAAAAACTTAGCGCAGTTTACTGGATCATCTGACCACTACAATGTGGCTGAAGGTCCAAGCTGAGCTCCACGCCTTCGAGCTAACGCCACGAAGGCGGCAGTGGGACAAGATCAGTTTGTAAAGGTAGCCTTTACGTCGTTTTGAATCACGGTGATTTTCCTGAAAAAAAGATTTACCCAATGCACCGGTTCTTTACATTTTTCAGCTCGTTTGGTTGTGCTCAGTGCGCAATAGCTAGCATAATTTGGTGTATTCAGAGGCTATTGTTTCTGTACTCCCAATCTTATGTGAACTACCGTTCTAAGGTCCCAGGCCCGGAACGAGCAAAACCCCCGCAGGCGAAAGCCTCGGGGGTTTTTTAATGCCTGCAATCAGGCGTCCGTCGCGGCCGCTGTGACCACCATCTCCTTGAACCTGCGCAAGACCTCCGAGCCGTCACCAATACGCGTGGCCAAATGCAACGGCGCCACCAGGCTCTGGCACTCGGTCAGCTCGCGATAAACAATGCCATCGCCGCGCAGCCGCTGCATGGAGGCTGGCACGATAGAGACCCCAAGCCCTGCGGCCACAAGACTCAAGGTCGCCGTCATGCGGGGCGCTTCCTGCACCACCTGCGGGCTGAACCCGGCTTCACGGCAGGCCACCAGAATGGCGTCATACAAACCCAACCCCACGCGCCGGCGATAGAGCACAAAAGCCTCATCAGCCAATGCTGCCAAGGGTAACGGCTGCCCCGCATCGAGTGCCAAGGGATGATCGGTCGGCAGGGCCAGCAGCATGGGCTCCACCAGGATAGGTTCGTCCTGTAACTGTTGCGTGCCACTGAGCGGGGAGCGGATAAACGCGGCATCCAGCTTTTCCTGCACCAACGCGTCCAGCAGCTCGCCGGTTCCTGCTTCCTCCAGTATCACCGAGACACCCACAAAGGCCTCGCGAAACCGCCGCAGCACGCTGGGCACAAACGGGTGCAATGCCGCCGAGCTGGTAAAGCCGATGGCGAGTCGGCCTCGTTCACCCCGGGCGGCACGGCGTACCACGTCGGTAACACCTTCGGCTCGGGCCAAAATATCTCGGGCCTCATCCAACAATGCCAGGCCCGCCGTGGTTGGGCGCACACCTCGGGGCAGGCGCTCCATCAGCACCACGCCCAATTGCGTTTCAAGACTTTGCAGCAAGCGCGTCAAGGGTGGTTGCTGCATGCCCAGGCGTTCCGCGGCGCGGGTGATGTAGCCTTCCTCGGCAATGGCCACGAAGGCTCTCAGCTGGCGAAGCTCCAACATAAGGATACTTTCAAGGTATGGGAGGTTGCCAATCCTGGCATTTGTTCTCATGGTTCACAAGATTTAGGCTGTGGCCACCTCTAACAAAGAAGGAAAGCCGCGATGACCTGGTCTGCCAAGCAATACATGATGTTTGAACAGCAACGCACCCGTCCGGTCCGTGACTTGGTTGCGGCTATTGCGAATGGCGATGTCCGTAGCGCCGTCGACCTGGGATGCGGCCCCGGCAATTCAACTGAAATATTGGCCGAGCGTTTCCCGCAGGCGCACATTACGGGCATGGACAGCTCTGACGACATGCTGGTTGACGCCCGCAAGCGCCTGCCGCAACTGAATTTCGAGCTGGCAGACATCGGCGCCTGGAGGCCGTCGCAAAAATACGATGTGATCCTCGCCAACGCCTCCCTGCAATGGCTGCCGAACCACGCCACGCTCTACCCGCATCTGGTCGACCAGCTGACACCTGGCGGCACCCTCGCCATACAAACCCCGGACAACCTTGACGAACCGGCCCACCGGCTGGCCCGCGAAGTGGCGGCAGATGGCCCGTGGGCGGCCAAGATCGGTGCGGTCAAACACAACGAGCGGCACACCGCGAGTTACTACTACGAATTGCTGAGCAAACATTGCAGCACTGTCGACGTATGGCGCACCACCTATCAACACCCGCTGGCCGATCACGCGGCGGTGGTGGAGTGGTTCAAGGCGTCGGCATTGCGGCCGTTTCTTGCGCCGTTGACCGACAGCGAAAAAACCGCATTCCTGCAGCAATACCAGGCACGTATCACCCAGGCTTACCCAGCCCTGGCTGATGGCACTGTGTTGCTGCCTTTTCCACGCCTGTTCATCATCGCTACGCGCTGAAGGCAAGCAAGCGGAGGTCACTGCGCCGCCGCTTGCGCCTTCAAGTATTCATCCGTCGAGACCACGCTGGCATACCCAAAAGCCAGCGATGCCATATAAGCGCCATGCACCTGCGCGGCCGCAATCACCTGGCCATTGAATGCCTGGTCGCGGGTCGCGCAGGCGTCGTGAATCAGCGTGACGTTGTAGCCAAGGTCCGCCGCAGCCCGCACCACGGCGTCGATGCACATATGGCTCATGTTGCCGACCACCACCACGTCAGTGATGGCGCGTTGTTCCAGCACGCTGCGCAGGTTTGTGCCGCGAAACGCGTTCACAAAGTGTTTAAGCACCACCGGCTCGTTGCCCTGGTTCAGCACCTTGGCATGCAGGTGCGCGCCCTCGGAGCCTGGCGTGAAGAAGGGCGCGTCTTCGCTGGTGAATTCATGGCGCACATGGATGATGGCGTCGCCCGCCTGGCGGAACGCCTGCAGCACCTGCGCGGCCTTGTCCGCCGCGGCTTCCACGCCATCGAGCGGCCACTTGCCTGCGGGGAAATAATCGTTCTGGATATCGATGAGGATGAGCGCTTGCTTGGCCATGGGCGTCCTTATGATGGTTGGCAGTGCCTTGCATCTTAGCTGGCCCGTCGCCATCCACGCAGCTGCTTTGATGGCGGCGTCGTGCAGAACACCGTCCGTTTAAACCCCTGTCGTGCAGAATAAAACAGGCCTAGTGCCATCGCTGGGTCAGTAACTGTTTGATTTAACGGCCATCCTCCCCAGCCTTGCCTTGGCGTGATCCATGCAACCTTTCTCACACACACATGGCAGGATCGCCAAGGGGGACGCATGACCCCGATTCAACGCAAAAAAATCGTAGTCGCTCACTCCACACGACAAGGGGCGCCGCAGCATGAAGTCGAAACCAATCGCGCCCTCGCGCGCTGGCTGGCGCAGATCCTTGGGCTAAAATTCGGCGGCAGCTATGACCCGCAGTTACACGACGGTCTCGACTTATATGTCTTGCCCACCCAAACCCTGGTCGGCCCCGATCAAGCGCGGCCGCTCAATATCAAAGGGCCGGAAGATCTGTGGGGCGGTTATGTCGATCACGCTTTCATCTGTACCAAAGCGATCACCCACGGCCTGCTAAGTCCTGACGCCAAGGCGCCTGAAGGCTGGTCGCCAGCGTTCTGTGAGCGTGTGCGCACGGTGGTTCTCGACGGGCTCAGCGTGTTTGCCCTTGAAGACGCATTGCCTGCCGCCACGCGCCTGCTCTACAGCGGGCCGATTCGCATGAAACCGGTGCATGCCTGTGCCGGACGCGGCCAGCAAGTTATCCACAGCCTCGACGCATTCGAGGCTGTGCTGGCGCGGCCCGAAGCGGCGCAGCTGTTCAACGATGGCGTAGTGCTGGAGCAGGATCTGCACGACGTCACCACCCACAGTGTGGGCCAGAGCTTTATCGGCGATCACTTGATCAGCTACTGCGGCGAGCAATTCCTCACCCAGGATGGGCACGGCGAAGAGGTTTACGGCGGCTCGACCTTGCTGGTGGTGCCCGGTGGTTATGACGACCTGCTTAAGCTCGATGTGCCCGACGATGTGCGCGAAGCCATCCAGCAAGCCCAGGTTTTCGACAGCGCCGCCGATGAGGCCTACCCTGGTTTCTATGCCTCGCGGCGCAATTACGACATCGCTCAAGGCCTGGACAGTGACGGCCAACGTCGTAGCGGCGTACTCGAACAATCCTGGCGCATGGGCGGGGCCAGCAGCGCGGAAGTCGCGGCGCTGCAAAGCTTCATCAATAACCCCGGCCTGCGGGCCATTAATGTGTCCTCGGTGGAGACCTATGTGGACCAACCGCTGCCTGAGCACGCCATTGAGGTGTATCGCGGCCCGGCCGAAAACAGCGACTTTCTTCTCAAGTATGTGACGGTTAAATCTTATGACGGCTAGAAGCGAAAGCATTGCGATCGATATCGACGACGAACAGATGAGCGGCACCTTCCTGAGTCCAAAATCCAAAGTCCCCGGCGTGTTGTTTGTGCACGGCTGGGGCGGCAGCCAGGAACGCGACCTTGAGCGCGCCAAAGGCATCGCGGGCTTGGGCTGCGTGTGCCTGACCTTCGACCTGCGCGGCCACGCCGGCACCGGCATTCCCTTGTCCCGCGTCACCCGTGAAGACAACCTGCGCGACTTGCTGGCGGCCTACGATCGCCTGCTCTCACACCCTGCCATCGACACCTCGGCCGTGGCCGTGGTGGGCACCAGTTATGGCGGCT
This sequence comes from Pseudomonas sp. 58 R 3, assembly GCF_900006605.1. Taxonomy (NCBI): domain Bacteria; kingdom Pseudomonadati; phylum Pseudomonadota; class Gammaproteobacteria; order Pseudomonadales; family Pseudomonadaceae; genus Pseudomonas; species Pseudomonas sp. 58 R 3. Next base: position 60,479 of record NZ_CVTT01000058.1, read on the forward strand.
ATCTGGCGGCGATTCTCACTTCATTGCGCCCGGTACGCTGGTTGGCGCTGCGCGTGCCGGCGCTGTACCGCGACCAGGAGTGGCTCAAGCCCAAGCGCGACCTGGATAAGGCCGACCTGATGGATTATCGCAGCACCCTGGTGCACGCCGAGACCAATCGCGCCCTGCATGCCTGCGCCAAGTTCAGTGGTGATGTGTTGATCGTCGAGTCGGAAACCGACGACCACGTGCCCCATGCCACCATCATGAGCTACCGCGCGGCGTGCCAGCACACCCATTCGCTGACCCATCGGATCATCGATGGTGCCGACCACTCGCTGAGCGACCCGGTGTCGCAGCAGGCCTACACCTCGATCCTGGTGGACTGGATAACCGAGATGGTGGTGGGGGAGCGGTTGAGCATTATTCAATCACGCTGATGCAGTGCACTTTAGGCCGCTTTCGCGAGCAAGCCCGCTCCCACAGGTGACCCTATTTCAAGGATGTACTCGGTCGAATGTGGGAGCGGGCTTGCTCGCGAAGGCGCCAGACCAATCACCCCATCTTCAAGCCGGTGTCTTCTTGACCCGCAACGCTTTGGCCTTGGCCTCCACCGCCAGGTACATCACCAACGCCACCAGCAGCGGCAAAATAAAGTAGATCGCCCGGTAGGCAATCAGCCCTGCGAGCAAGCTGCCCCGCGATGCCTCATGCTGCATCAGCGCGATAAACACTGCCTCCAGCACACCGAGCCCGGCGGGGATATGGGTGATCACCCCGGCAATCGCGCTGATCAGCAGCACGCCCAATACCAGCGGGTAGTCCAGCTTGGCGGGCAGCAACGTAAAGATCACCGCCGCCATTAACGACCAGTTCAACGCACCCAGCGCCAGCTGCAAACAGGCCATGCGCAACGACGGCAAGTTGATCTCGATGCCCTTGACCGACCACGCGCGTTTCCTGGCAAACCGGCACGCCGCCAGGTAGCCCAGGCTGGCCAGCACCAACAGCGCGCCAATGCCTTGCAACGCGCCGCTGCTGACCTTCCAGCCCGGCGGCATGGTCACCAACCCACTGCTGAACACCACGCCGGCCACGGCCATATAGCCAAACCAGTTGGTGGCCAGGCTCAGCCCAAGAATCTTGGCGATATTGCTGGTACTGACCCCGAGCCGCGAATACAGCCGATAGCGCATGGCAATGCCGCCGACCCATGCGCTCAGGTTGAGGTTGAAGGCATAGCTGATGATCCCCACCGGCAGGATCTGCTTCCAGCGCAAATCCTGGCGAATATAAGTGCGGCCGATCAGGTCGAAGCTGGCGTAGACGAGGAAGCTGCAAAGCGTCAGCCCACCGGCGATCAACAGCGTGCGCAGCTTGAAGTCCGCCAGCGTCTGCAGCACTTCGCTCCAGTCGATGCGCCGCGCGAGCAGGGTGAACAGCACAATCAGCAGTACAAAGAACGCGATCGTCAGCGGTTTTTTCCAGCGCTTGAACCGCGATCCGCCGCTTTCAGTGGTCATGGGCCTGGCTCTCGAATGGCTTGAGGCGCGGTTTGTGTGCCGGCAGCCAACCCGTCAGGGCGGGGAAGTGCCGCATGACATGGAACACCAAAAAGCCCACGGTCAATCGCCATAACCACAGGCGCGGCTTGCGCTTTTCCGGCATGGTCTTGCAATGATTGCGCGCCAGTGTTTCCAGGCTTTCGTACAGCTGATGATTGAACGCGCGGTCACGAATCAGCACATTGGCTTCGAGGTTCAGCGACAGGCTCAAGGGGTCCAGGTTGCTCGAACCCACGGTGCTCCAGTCGTCATCCACCAAGGCCACTTTGCCGTGCAACGGGCGCTGGCAATACTCGTGAATCACCACGCCATCCTTGAGCAGATAGTCATACAGCATGCGCGCCGCGAGCTTGGCCAGCAGCACATCGGGCTGGCCCTGCATGATCAGTTGCACCTGCACGCCACGCCGCGCGGCATTGCGGATTTCACGCAGCAGGCGGTAGCCGGGGAAGAAGTAGGCGTTGGCAATCACCGCGCGTTTTTGTGCCTTGCTCAAGGCGTGTATATAGGCTTCTTCAATGTCATCACGGTGTTGCAGGTTATCGCGGTAAATCAGGCGCACCAGGCCGTCGTCGGTGTGCGTCGGCCATGGCGATGGCCGTTGCTGGCGCCGTCGCCAGCCGCGTCGCGTGCGCACCTGGCGGCCGCTTTGGGCGAGGGCGAAATGATGCAGGTCCGCCACGGCCGGGCCGCTCACCTGCACGGCATAATCCTGCTTGGCTTCGGGGCCGAAATCACTCAGGTGGTCGGCGGAAAAATTGATTCCGCCGATAAACGCCACGGCGGCGTCCACCACCACGATCTTGCGGTGCAGGCGACGGAACCAGTTGGTGCGAATGCCCACCAGCTTCGCTGCCGGGTCAAACATTTGCACCGCCACCCCGGCCTCGGCCAGATCACTGAGAAAGGCTGGGCTCAGTTCGCCGCAGCCAAAGCCGTCGAGGCTGACGATCACCTTTACTCCGCGCTGCGCCGCCTCGATCAGGATGCCTTGCAGTTCATGCCCAACCTTGTCTTCGAACAGAATAAAGGTTTCCAGCAGGATCTCCCGCTGCGCCTGGCGCATGGCCTCGAAGACGGCGGGAAAGTACGCCTCGCCGTTCTCCAGCAGCTCAATGCGGTTGCCCGGCTGCCAGCCGTAATCCAGGTCGCGGGCCTTGGCATCATCCGGCGGCTGGTCGGTGGCGATGTGTTCCACGGCGACATTCATAGCTCAATCTCCACCGACAACGGCACGTGGTCTGACAGGTGAGACCACGGCCGCGTCGTCAGCGCCTTGGGGTTATGAACCTTGAGGTTACGCACATAGATACGATCCAAGGGCAGCAAGGGCAGGCGCGCCGGAAAGGTGCGCGCCGGTTTGCCATGGGCTTCGATAAACACCTCCCTGAGCCCGCTTTGGCTCAGGTCGGCCTTCTGGCGCCAGTCATTGAAATCACCGGCGACGATCAGCGCCGCGTCAGCCGGAATCTCGGCGATGCGCTGCTCCAGTAACCGCAATTGCTGCTGGCGATGCACTTCGCGCAGGCCCAGGTGCATGCAGATCGCGTGCACCTCTTGGCCGCTGCCCGGCAAGCGCAGCACGCAATGCAGCAGGCCCCGGCTTTCATGGCCGCTCTGGGAAATGTCGAGGTTGTCGTAGCGGATGATCTGGAATTTGGACAGCAACGCGTTGCCGTGGTCGCCATGGGGGTAGACCGCGTTGCGGCCGTAGGCGAACTGCGGCCAGATGCTGTCGGCGAGGAACTCATACTGCGGCATCTTCGGCCAGTCGCTGTAGCGCTGTGGGTGCCGCTCATGGGTGCCGTGGATTTCCTGCAGGAACACCATGTCCGCGCCCACGCTGCGCACCGCCTCACGCAACTCGGGCAGGATGAAACGTCGGTTCAACGCGGTGAAACCCTTATGAATATTGACCGTCAGCACGGTGAAGCGGGTGATGGCGGTGCTGGGCGTAACGGGCACCCAGTCGGCAATCGCAGCCATGATCGCTCCTGTGGATAAGTAAAGGGTCAGGCCTGTGTTATTGGCTGACTGCGGCGGTTGGGTGAAAGTTTCGAGTGACCTACAGGCGGTGCGGTTAACCGATCGTTCCCACGCTCCGCGTGGTAACGCAGCCCGGGACCCTCCGCGCCCCTTGGACGCAGAGCGTCCGTAGATGCATTCCCACACAGAGCGTGGGAACGATCAGCGCTCAAACCCGTCAGTTCCTTACAGACCCTGCTGAAGGAGCCCGGTGTTTTGCTGAATCTAAAGACTGCATTACTGCTGGTCGCGCTGTTGGTGTGTGGCAATGGCGCGCTGCAAGCCGCGGCCGCGGCGCCTGCGGCCGCTGAGGCTCCCGCCAAGCCGGAGTTGCTGGTCGAAGGTGGCTTGCTCGGCGCCATCAGCTCCAGCATTGACGATGTGCAAGATAAGCTCGACCTTAACCAGAACCTCATCGACGCCTGGCGCTTGCGCGCCGACCGAGCGGCGGATGAAGTCGGGCGGCTGGTCGATCAAACCGCGCAACGTTCGCCGTGGAGCGTGGCCGGGGACTTCCTGTTGCTGTCCGGGGTGTGGGTCGGCGCCTTTGCGGCACTCACACTGCTGGGGCGCTTTAGCGTGCAGCGCCTCAGTCGGCGGCGTTTCGTTGCACCGCGCGAGCGTCTGCAAGGCGTACTGGGCTACGTGGTGCCCTACACGATCCCGGCCCTGATCTGCCTGCCGCTGACGCTGTATGTCAGCCATTTTTTACCCAGTTCCGTAGGCCGTGCGCTGGCGCTGTGTTTTGCCTATGCCACCAGCAGCGGCATCTTCTCCACGTCGATGCTGTTGTGCGTCATCGTCATGTTCAACGTCGGTCATAAACGCCCGGCCGTGCAGATTATTCGCAACTATTGCCCCAAGCCGCTGTTCCTGATCGGCTTTCTCGCCGCCCTCAGCGATGCCCTGACCAGCCCGCAAATCGCGCGCCAGTTGGGCGGCAATATCACCAGCAGCATCGCGGTGTTTACCGGCCTGTTCGCAGCGGTGATTTTCGGCGTGCTGGTGGTGCGCCTGCGTCGTCCGGTCGCGCATTTGATCCGCAACCGGCCGTTGGCCCAGCGTCTCAAACACCCGGCGCTGCAGCAATCGCTACGGGTATTCTCCGGGCTCTGGTATTGGCCGATTCTGTTGATGGTGCTGGTCTCGGCGATCAACCTGATCGGCGCTGGCGATGACAACCAGAAGGCCCTGCGTTGCGCGCTGTTCACCACGATTCTGTTGATCGGCACGGTGTTTCTCAGCACGGTGTTGCAACACCTGTTCAAGTCCCGCAGCCAGGTGGCGATCCAGCGCAGCAGCGCCTACAAGGAGCGCTTCCTCAGCCTGCTGCACGCAATATTGCGCATCGCCATGGCCATCGCGTTTATCGAAGTCCTCGGGCGTATCTGGGGTGTGTCGCTGTTCGAATTTGCCCAGCGTAACTCGGTGGGCCGGGCGATCAGCGATTCCCTCAGCAGCATCGGCCTGATCCTGCTGGTGACCTGGCTGTTCTGGGTGGTGCTCGACACGGCAATCCAGGAGGCGTTGAAACCGCCGGTGAATAAACGCTCCAGCCGCCAGCCCAGCACACGGGTCAAAACCATCCTGCCGTTGCTGCGCAATGCGGTGAAAATCGTGCTGGTGGTGATCTGCGCGATCACCACCATGGCCAACCTGGGCATCAATGTCGCGCCACTGCTGGCCGGTGCCGGTGTGGTCGGCCTGGCCATCGGTTTTGGCTCCCAGCAGTTGGTGCAGGACGTGATCACCGGCCTGTTCATCATCATTGAAGACACGCTGTCGATCGGCGATTGGGTAGTGCTCGACTCCGGCCATGCCGGCACCGTGGAAGGCTTGACCATCCGCACCCTGCGCCTGCGTGACGGCAAGGGTTTTGTGCACTCGGTGCCGTTCGGGCAGATCAAGGCGGTCACTAACCAGTCGCGGCAGTTTGCCTATGCGTTCTTCTCGGTGCAGTTCACATACGACACCGATGTGGACAAGGCAGTGGATCTGATTCGTGAGGCCGGGCAGTCGATCCGTGATGACGTGTTCCTCAAGTACAACCTGCAAGGCCCCCTGGAAGTGTTCGGGGTCGACAAGATGGACCTCAACGGCGTGGTGCTGACGGCGCAGTTCCGAACCGTGTCGGGCGGGCAATATGCGGTGAGCCGGGCATTTAACCAGCGCCTGAAAAAGCTTGTGGATAACTGTGATGAGGTGCACTTCGCGCAAACTTATCCACAGCAGGTTTGGCTGCCCAAGCGTTCGGCGCATGTGGATGAGGCGGGTGAAGAGGTGCCGGGACCTGTGGTGTTGACCGAGCAGCCGCGTACCCAGTGATTGATGTTGTCTGGGCTGACGCCTTCGCGAGCAAGCCCGCTCCCACATTTGATTGTGTTCATAGATCAACATGTGGGAGCGGGCTTGCTCGCGAATAGGCCGTTAAAGTCACCATCCCTTTCAGCGCCTGATCAACTTCTCCTGCACCGCCTGCAAATCCTCCTCCAGCAACACCTGCTGCTTACCCGCAACCATCACCGCCGCCGGCAAGCCATCGCGATACACAATTCGATTGCCGCTCACCGCCGGCACTTTGCTGCCCGGCAGCAAGGTGCCCACCAGATTTAATGGGTCAGCCCCGCACACCGCGATCAAGCTGCCGTCATGCGGCCGGCGTCTTACCTCACGCAGCAACGGAATCGCCTCCGGCAACGCAAACTGTTCCCCCGCCAAACCACTCACAAACCGCCCGCCGCGAATCTCGCCCCGCGCCTCCAGGCGATGGAGGGTGCGCAGCAATTCGCGCCAGCTTGGCAGCCAGTCGGCTTCCCGCTCCAGCAACCGCCAGAACACCACGCCATAACGGCGCAGCAGGGTCATGGCCACATGCTCCAGGGTCTCGGCCGAATGCGGGCCGGCGGCGGTGGGCGCGCGGCGTACCAGGGCCCAGCGCCCGGCGTCATCCATGCCGCCGATAAA
>NZ_CVTT01000057.1:0-5573 GCF_900006605.1 Pseudomonas sp. 58 R 3
CGAACAAGTGCGCACCGCGCGCCAGGTACAGCGCGACTACACCTTCACCCACCCGCGCTACAACCAGCAGCACACCGCCACCGGCGATCAGGACTTGAATAACCAGCACAAGGACTACGAACGCTACGACTATCCCGGCCGCTACAAACGCGATATCGCTGGCAAGCCTTTTACCAAAACCCGCCTTACCGCCCTACGTAACGACGCCAAACTGGCCCATGTGGAAGGCGACGACGAACGCCTGCAACCGGGGTTGGCCTTCGACCTCAAGGATCATCCCCGTGACGATTTCAATGATCGTTGGCGCACCATCGCCATCAAGCATGAAGGTAAGCAGCACACCAGCCTGCAGGAGGAATCCTCTGGTAGCGGCCTCGGTACGTCTTATTCGTTGAAAGCCAGCGCCATCCGCTGGACTTCGGATTGGAAAGCGCCGCTGCGTGCCAAACCCTGCATTGACGGCCCACAGATCGCCACGGTGGTTGGGCCGTCAGGGGAGGAGATTTATTGCGATGAATGGGGCCGGGTGAAGGTGCAGTTCCCGTGGGATCGCGCGAACAAAAACAATGATCAGAGTTCGTGTTGGATTCGAGTGGCTCAAGGCTGGGCCGGTGCGACCTGGGGCGCCATGGCGGTGCCTCGGGTCGATCAGGAACTGATCATCAGCTTTTTGGATGGCGATCCGGACCAGCCTATTGCCACGGGCCGCACCTACCGCGAGACCAATTTACCGCCGTACCAGCTGCCCAAACATAAAACGCGGATGACTATTAAAAGCCAAACCCATAAGGGTGCAGGTTTCAACGAGCTGCGCTTTGAGGATGAGCTGGGGCACCAAGAGGTGTTCATCCATGCCGAAAAAGACAAGAACGTCCATATCAAAAACAACAACGGCATCTTCGTCGGCAACGACCGTAAAGAGCGGGTCGAACACAACGAAACCGTATCTATCGGCGACCACCGCACCGAAGACGTCGGCCAGAACGAAACCATCAGCATTGGTGCCAACCGCAGCGTAACCATCGGTGGCAACAAGGCCGAGACCATCAAATTGGCCAAAGCCGAAACCATCGGTTTAGCCAAGGCGCTGACCATTGGCGCAGCCTACCAGACCAGTGTTGGCGCGGCGATGAACACCACGGTGGGCCTGAGCCAAAGCGAGCAGATCGGTATTCACAAATCGGTAGCGGTGGGCAAGAAATTCACCATCGACGCCGGGGATGAATTCAAGGTCACGGTGGGCAAATCCACTCTAGTGATGAAGACCGACGGCACCGTGCTGATCAATGGCCGCACCTTCGATTTCAGCGCCAGCGGCGCAGTGCAGATCAACGGCAAAGACGTCGATATCAACTGAGGGGCGGACATGGAATTTCGCAATCTGACGCCCTTCGATGCGTTGTGCTTTAGCGCACTGGGCATGGACGATCAAGAGTATCCGGTGCTGGTCATGAAGGTGGGCTATCGGCTGCTGCCCATTGACGGGCAGCCGGGTCAGTTCCGCGCCGAAGTGATGGATGAGGATCCACTGGCGCTGTGCACCGCTGATCGCTACTACGGCGAGGAAGGGGCAAGCAGCGTCTGCGAGGAAAGCGATCTGGCGCCGTTCAAGCCGCGCTGTGATGTGATCGTGTCGGGCAATGCTCATGCGCCGCAAGGTCAACCAGCAACGCAGTGGACGGCCGGACTGCGCATCAGTGCGCCGGTAGCGCCACCACCCAAAATCGACGTACCGCTGCCGACACCGTTGAGCCCCGGCGAACGGCTGACCGAGTCTCAGCTAATCGCATGGCAAGCCGCCCAGCAAGAAGCTTATAAGCGTCGGGCCGATGCGCCGACGCGCCATTACTTGTTGGACAAATACCTGAAATTCACTGGCCCTCGCCAGTTTCGCCACAGCTTGTTCGGCGGATGGCAATTGTCCGAACCGCAGCCCGCCACTTCGGTGCCTTTGCGCTGGGAATATGCGTTCGGTGGCAGCAGCGTTGTCGTCAATCCCGAGCATGCGGTTGATGAAAGCACTCCGCCGTATTTGCTCAACGAAGTGTGCTACAGCAACCCACTGGGCCGAGGCTGGATCGAAAAGCGCCAGGAAAACCTTGGCTATCAACTGGACAAGCCGCTGCGCGGACTCCCTGCACCGCAGATCGAGCCCATCGACAAACCGGTGTGGCGTCTGGATCGGGTCAAACATCCCGAGGGTGAACTCGATGCCAACGGCATGGCGCAGGTCGCGGCCGGTTACAAAAACCAGCCTGCCGGATTTGGCGTGGTGGGCCGTGCCTGGGCACCGCGCCTGCCATTGGCCGGGCGCTATGACGAAACCTGGCAGCGCGAACGCTGGCCGGGATTGCCAAGGGATTTTGATTTCGCCTACTGGAACGGCGCGCCGGTCGATCAGCAGATCGATTTTCCGCCGCCTGCATTTCGCCTTGAACTGTCCAACCTCACCGACCCCAGTCTCACACCCGATGGGACGTTGTGCGTCGAACTGCCGGGCCATCGCGCCTTTGTTCTGATGCGCCTGCACAACGGCGCCATGCTGCCACTGCCCATGCTCACCGACACGCTGCGTATCGACACCGAGGCCATGCCCCTGGCGCTGACTCATCGCATCAGCCTGCCCAATCACCTGGGCATCCGGGTGCTTGAAGCGCGCTTCGAGACCGATCCGAACGCCCCGCTGATCAAGCGTGCCAAGGAGGTGCTCTGACATGGCCGATAACGTCATCGCTCGCAAGCAGGGCAAATGGAAAGTGGTCAGCATCGTCCCGGATGTATGCAAGACGCCGATGGGCAGCGCCATCCCGCCGGTGCCCTACCCCGTCACGGCTGAACTGAAAACTGCCACCGGCGTGGCCAAGTCTGTACGTGCTAACGGCAAACCGGTGGTGGTGTTCGACAAGAGCCTGGTGCCGACCACAAAAGGCGATGGTGCTGGCGCTGCCAAAGGCATCAAGAGCAACACCGTCGGCGGCAAATGCTACCCGTTGGAGAAGAGCAGCACGGTGCGGGCCGAAGGCAAGCTAGTGGTGCGCCATAACGACAAGTTCTGGATGAATGGGGCTTAACGCATGGCCGAACCGATCAATCTAGCCCCGGTACGGGTACACGCGATCAGCGTACCGATGCGTCCTGATCCGACGCAGCTACACAAATTCGACGAAATGATGTTGCAGGCCAACGGCGACGATACCGTACAGGCTGACCTCTTCGGAACGGATCCGCAGGGCAAGCCCTACCATGAATCTCGCACCTTCAACGAGCAGGAATACGAGCAACTGCGCAAGCATTTCATGACCCGTGAATTGGCGACTCTGCCGCCGTTCAGTTCGTTCAAGAGTGGCAACACCATTGGGCGCGTCGTAGGTGAGACAGTCCCTGCCTCCGTCCCCGCCACACAGGCAAATCCACCAATAGAAACGGAAACAGAGGAGGAAAAAGGATGGTGGGCTAGTGCAAGCCCATGGGTACACGGCAGCCTGGATGTCCTGGGCTTCGTACCTGGGCTGGGTGCAATTCCGGATCTAATTAACGCCGGGATCTATGCTGCTGAGGGTGATGCGGTCAATGCTAGTCTCTCAGCAGTTGCGGCGATACCCTTTGCGGGAGATGCAATAAAGGGAGGAGTCCTGGTCGGCAAAGGCGCCCGGCATCTCGGCGCGGAGGTAGCACAACAAGCGGCACATAAAACTGCGAAAGAGGCAACAGGACAAGCGGAACGAGAGGCTTCCGAACGACTATCGAAAAATGTAGTAGAGCGCCCCATGGCAGGGCAGTCTGCTGCCCCCAAAGCCGAAGGTGGCGGGAAAATAAAACAACGAAAAACATTTGACGTCGAATGTTTCAATCTGCCTGAAGGAGCAAACGAGGATGAATTTATCCGTCAGCTTAAAGAACAAGAAGATGCGCTCAACGCAATGGACGCAGACACACTGATTTCACGCAGAAAGGCCATAGATGATGCGGGGGGAACGGAAGCTCTTCGAGACAAAAAAGCCCAACGCAAAGCAAGGAAGGACTACGAAAGAAAACGTTTAAGTGACCTGCTTGCACAAGACGTTGACGCTAGTAAAGCGAAAAAAATCGTGTCCACAGAGCTTAAAGAGCTAGCAGCAACACATATCTTAGATATCATTGCAGGCGGCAACCCCAGCGATGTCACCATGGGCGATAAAAGAACCAACTCTTCAGTTGGCGCACAATGGAAGGGACGCAGATCTCAGTCGATTGAGGACCATGCAAAAGAAATGGCAAAAGCCGGTACAGGCAAAGAAAAAATGAAAGTAAAACTCAAAAAATGCTGAGGACATAAACAGTGAGTAAATTAATAAATTTTATAATCGAAGAAAACGGAGCACTCCAAAAAACTTACCCTTTCACTCAGGAGGAGCTAAGTCAACTACCGCCCACTCTACCAAGCTCTCTTCTTGATTTATATAAAAGTAACGGTCGCTTTACTCTCCAAGATGGGCGTTTACAAACCTGCCACCCAATTGACTTCAAAGGTCTTTTTTCAATAATTTTCGGCAACGACAAAATTTTCAACAAAGACAACTGTCACGCATTCGCATACTCCGCGTTCGGAACAATTTATTTTTATCATGACATATATGGCTGCGGAGAAATTGACTTAATAAACGGCCACTTACATAACACAAACCTTACATCGCCAACCAAAACCACTTCAAATCTAGAAAACACAATTTACTTGCCCTTTGCACTTGATCGCGAGTCCCTAGACTTCTTTGACATTGAAGACGCCCCTCTTTTCTCACGCGCCAAAAGAAAGCTTGGATTATTAGAGGTTGGCGAATGTTACGGCTTCTTCCCTGCATTATCAATGGCAGGATTAGCTCATATAGATAATCTCAAAAGAGTAAAAGCTATTGAACATCTTTCAATTATTTCCCAAACGCAGGAAATGTACCTTATTGACTCTACTGGTTATGGGGTATCAAACATCATTCGAAAAATTGGCAAATAACCAGACTACTTTACAACGTTGTTCCTCAGAAGATTGACGTGACCGAGCTACCCCTAGCCCGGCCCTTGATGACGAACCCGCTGAGCCATTCAGACATCGCGCCTACTATTGGCCAGCGTCGTTTACATAACTTCCTGATGGGAGCGTTCACCGGAATACCGCTTTATCTTGACCCCCGTATTGGTACGGTGCGCCGACCAATCATCAGATCGCCTTTAGCTCGGCTTGGTGAACCTGTTCACCCAGGGGGACACCGGCTTTCGCCGCACCCGCTACACCGCCGTGATCGAACCGACCCTGAAGCGTTTCGATCTGCGCTCCAACTGGCGCATCTTCCAGGCCCAGACCGTGCCCGACATCATCATCAGCATGCTGGCCGAGCAGAAACTGACCGACATCCGCAGCGAAATCTGCTTCGAGCACCAACCTCGCGAATACTGCGTACAGGCCGGCGAAACCGATCTCGACTTCATCGCCCGCCTCGCCGCCGAGGAAGGCCTGCTCTACACCTTCGAACACCGCGCCGACGGCCACACCCTCGTCCTCACCGACCGCGTCGGCGGCCTGGGCACCATCGGCACGCACA
>NZ_CVTT01000051.1:0-13005 GCF_900006605.1 Pseudomonas sp. 58 R 3
CCGGTCACGCCGACCGGCACCGGTTGCTGATGGGCATCCAGCACATAGGCACGGCTGTTGCCGACCGGCCGGCCAATCGGGATGCTGCCCTCCTCGGCCGAGGTGATTTCAAAGGTGGTCGAGAAGGTGGTGGCTTCGGTCGGGCCGTAGCCGTTGAGCAGGTGCTGCGGTGCGCCGTCCTTGAGTACTCGGGCGATGACACTTGGGTCGAGCACATCGCCGCCGACGATCAGGTAACGCAGTTGCGTGAACAGCGGCAGCAGCCCATCGGCGTATTGGTGGAACAGGCCGGCGGTCATCCACAACACGCTGACCGCTTGCTGCTGCAACAGCGCGGCGAAATCTGCCTGGGACAACAGCGTGTCCTGGTCGACCACCACCACCGCGCCGCCGTTGAGCAAGGGCGCCCACACGTCGAGGGTGCTGGCATCGAACGCCGGGTTGGAGGCAAAGGCCACACGGTCGTGCTGATTGAAATCGGCGTAACCGTTGTTGATCACCAAGCGCGTAATTGCCCGGTGCGGCACCAATACGCCCTTTGGCATGCCGGTGGAGCCGGAGGTGTACATGATGTACGCCGCCGTCTCGGCCGATTGCTCCAGCGCCGGGTTGCAGTCGGGGGTGTCAGTGAAATCGAGGCGGTCCAGGTCCAGACGACGAGCGCCCTCGGGCACCTCGATCGACGCCAACGTGAGCAGCCACTGTGAACCGCTGTCCGCAACCATAAAGCCCTGACGGTCCAGCGGCGCGTTGATGTCCAGCGGCACATACACCGCCGCGCACTTGCTGATGGCCAACTGGCTCACCAGCAGGTCCAGCGAGCGCTCCAGCAGGATCGCCACGCGCTCGCCGGGTGCCACACCCAGGCCGAGCAAATGGTGGGCCAGTTGGTTGGCACGCCGGTTCAACTGCGCATAGTTCAATGACTGCTCGCCCTGCACCGCTGCCGGTGCCAGCGGCTGCGCAGCAACATGCTCTTCGAACCGCGCATGAAGCGTCTGCGTATGCGGGTAGTCACGCCGGGTGGCGTTGAACTCGACCAACACTTGGCGAACTTCGGCCGCCGGCACCACCGGCAACTGCTCGAACGGTGTGTGGGGCTGCTGTTCCAACGCTTGCACCAGGTGCTCCACGGCGTTGAGCAGGTAATCACAAATGCGCTGCGCCTCCAGCGGCGAGACCACCAGCGCACTGAGATTGAATTGCTCGCCCAGGTCATCGACGCTGAGGGTGATCGGGTAGTTGGTGCGTTCTTCGGCATGCAAGAAGTACATGCCGTGCCACGCCTCGTCGAGTGTGGCGGCGTCGTCGACCACACCACTGTGACGGTAATTGAGCAAGGCACTGAACAACGGCGTACTCGCAGGCACCCCGCTGCAACGTTGGGCCAGGGCCAGGGACGCATGCTCATGACCGAGCAGTGCGGTCAGGCGCGCATGGGTGGACTTGACGGCAGAGCGCACACCGGCAGCGTCAACATCGACTCGTAGCGGCAAGGTATTGATAAACATGCCCAACGCGCGGTCGGCGCCTTCACCGCCTTGCATGCGGCCCATCAGCACGGTGCCGAACACCACCTGCTGGCGGCCCGACAAGGTGCCGAGCACGCGCGCCCAAGCCAAGTGAAACAGGCTGGCGGCACTCACGCCGCTCTGGCGTGCCTGTTCACGCAAACGCAGGCTCAAGTCGATATCGAGCAGGCGCGTGGCTTCGCCCACCCCATGCCCATCGCCTTGCACGTCCTGCAGGCCGAACGGCAAGGTCGGCTCATCGATTGCGCCGAGCATGTCGCGAAAGAACCGTTCGTGCTCCACATCGGCACTGCCCAGGCGCGCCTGCGCCACATAGTTGCGGTACGGCACGGCGTGGCCCAGTTGCTGCGCTTGCCCCAGCAGGAGCATGCGCATTTCCTGCTGCACCACGTCGAGCGCGGTGTGGTCCATCACCAGGTGATGGAACATCAGCAAGGCGACCACACGCTGGTTGGCCTCGTCATGGGCATAGACGATGCGCATCAACGGCGCCTGGGTCAGGTCCAGGCGATAGTGACGGGCGTCGAAACGTTCACGCAGTTGGCTCACGACGTCAGCGCCCTGCGCTTGCACATGCATCTGCTCGACACCCAGTACGGCTTTGCGACAGACCACTTGCACCGGGTTTTCCAAACCTTGCCAGACCAGGCTGGTACGCAGGATGTCATGGCGATCGATTACCGCCTGCAACACCTGCGCGAACACCTGAAAACGCTCCAGATTGTCAAAGCCGTAGCTGGATTGCAGCAGGTAGGGGTCACCGGTTTCGGCGCGGATATGATGGTAAAGCACGCCTTCCTGCAACGGTGCCAGCGGGTAGATATCCTGCACATTCGCCGTGCCGCCCGGGATTTGCGCGACGATATGCTCGATGCTCGCTTGATCCAGAGTGACCAGCGGCAACAGTTCAGGGGTAATGCGCGCGCACTCGGGGCTGATCAGATTGGCCGGCACGGCCACTTCACGGCCACTGCCCACCGCGGCGGCCAGCGCCGCCAGGGTCGGCTGGCGGAACAGCACACGCACGTCGGCGCTCAGGTCCGCCTGGCGCATGCGCTCGATCAGGTTGACGGCCAGCAGCGAATGCCCGCCCAGTTCGAAGAAATTGTCGTGGCGCCCGACCTGCTCAACCTTGAGCACATCGGCCCAGATCTGCGCGAGCACGTGCTCCACCTCGCCTTGCGGCGCTTCGTAGCCACGGCTGAGCAACGCGTCCTGGTCGGGTGCGGGCAAGGCTTTGCGGTCGACCTTGCCGTTGTTAGTCAGCGGCAAGCTGTCCAGGCGCACATAGGCGCTCGGCACCATGTACTCCGGCAACTGCGCTTGAAGGTGCTGATGCAGCGCCTGGAGGTCGACCGCGCCACGCTCAGTGAAATACGCCACCAGGCGCTTGTGCCCTGGTTCGTCCTCACGGGCCAGTACCACAGCGTCCTTGACCTGGGGGTGCTCGCTCAGGCGTGTCTCGATCTCGCCCAATTCAATGCGGAAACCACGGATTTTCACCTGCTGGTCGTTACGCCCCAGGTACTGCAAAGTGCCGTCGGCACGCCAGGCCACCAGGTCGCCGGTGCGGTACATCAGGCCGGCGTCGCTGAACGGGTCGGCGAGGAATGTTTGCGCCGTCAGGTCGGCACGGTTCAGATAGCCCAGGGCGACGCCCTGGCCACCGATATACAGCTCACCGGTCACACCCACCGCCACCGGTTGCTGGCGCGCATCCAGCACATAGGCACGGCTGTTGCCGACCGGCCGGCCGATGGGAATGCTGCCCTCCTCGGCCGAAGTGATTTCAAAGGTGGTCGAGAAGGTGGTGGCTTCGGTCGGTCCGTAGCCATTGAGCAGGTGCTGCGGCGCGCCGTCTTTGAGTACTCGGGCGATGACACGCGGGTCGAGCACATCGCCACCGACGATCAGATAACGCAGTTGTGTGAACACCGGCAACAGCCCTTCGGCGTATTGGTGGAACAGGCCGGCAGTCATCCACAGCACATTCACCGCTTCAGCGCTGAGCAACTGGGCAAACAGCTGGCGGGACAACAGCGTGTCCTGGTCGACCACCACCACCGCGCCGCCGTTGAGCAAGGGCGCCCACACGTCGAGGGTGCTGGCATCAAACGCCGGGTTGGAGGCAAAGGCCACACGATCCTGCTGATTGAAATCGGCGTAACCGTTGTTGATCACCAAGCGCGTAATTGCCCGGTGCGGCACCAATACGCCTTTTGGCGTGCCGGTGGAGCCGGAGGTGTACATGATGTACGCCGCCGTCTCGGCCGATTGCTCCAGTGCCAGGTTGCAGTCGGGACCAGCGCTCAGGTCCAGGCGGTCGAGGTCCAGGCGACGCGCGCCCGGCGGCGTAGCGATCGAGGCCACACTGAGCAACAGTTGCGCCCCGCTGTCCACAACCATAAAGCCCTGACGGTCCAGCGGCGCATTAACGTCCAGCGGCACATACACGGCCGCGCATTTGCTGATCGCCAACTGGCTCACCAGCAGGTCCACGGAACGTTCGAGCAGGATCGCGACGCGCTCGCCCGGCGCCACGCCCAGGCCGATCAAGTAATGGGCCAAGCGGTTGGCCCGTGCATTCAATTGGGCATAAGTCACCCGTTGTGCCGCGTGCACGGCGGCCAGTGCCGTCGGCTGCCTGGTCGCGAGCGCTTCGAAAAGTGCGTGGACGGTCTGGGTCTGCGGGTAGTCGCGCGCCGTGGCGTTGAATGCCGTCACCACCTGCTCACGCTCATCCGCCGGCAGGATCGCCAACGTGTGCAGCGCGGTCGTGGACGATCGCTCCAGTGCCTGCACCAGCTGCTCCAATGCCTGATGCACAAACGCGCACAGGCGTTGCGCACCGACTTCCGGCAAGGTCAACACGGTCAGGCTGAAACCGTCACCCCATTCATCGACGTTCAAGGTCAGTGGGTAGTTGGTACGTTCTTCGCCACCAAGCCCCTCCATGCCCTGCCAGGCTTGCTGGGTCTGTGCCGACCCATCGCCCGCACTGCTATGGCGATAGTTGAGCAGTGCACTGAACAACGGCAGCGGTGCCAGCACCTGGCTGCAGCGTTGCGCCAGGGCCAACGAGGCGTGCTCATGGCCCAGCAACGCGCTCAAGCGCGAATGCGCCTGGCGTACGCCGGCGCGAGCATCGCGACTGTCCACGTCAATGCGCAACGGCAAGGTATTGATGAACATCCCCAACGCCCGTTCGGCGCCTTCGCCGCCGAGCATGCGGCCCATCAATACCGTGCCGAAAACCACGTGTTGCTGGCCGGTGACACCGGCCAGCACCTGGGCCCAAGCCAAGTGGAACAGGCTGGCGGCACTGACGCCCAGGTGGCGCAACTGGCTGCGCAAGCGCCGGTTCAATTCGGGATCGACGCCCAGGCGGGCTTCTTCGATCGTCTGGGCATCGCCCTGCACATCCTGCAGGCCGAACGGCAACGTCGGTTCGTCGATATCACCCAACAACTCGCGGAAGAACGCTTCGTGCTCTTGCTCGCTGACCCCCAGGCGCGCCTGGGCCACATAATTGCGATAGGGCACCGGCACCGGCAGTTCAGCGCTCGGGTCCAGCAGGTAGGCCTGCATTTCCTGGCTCACCACGTCCAGCGCGGTATGGTCCAGGGCAATGTGGTGGAACAACAGGATCGCGGCCACACGCTGATTGGCCGGGTCCTCGGCATGCACCAGCTGCATCATGGGCGCACGGGCCAGGTCCAGGCGATGCTGGCGGGCGCCAAAACGCTGCTCCAGTTGGGCAAGCACAGCGCCTTTCGCGCCATCCACCACCACCTGCCGCACGTCCAGTTGCGCCTTGCGCCACACCACTTGGACCGGCGCCGACAGGCCCTCCAGTACTATTGCGGTGCGCAAGATGTCATGCCGGTCGATCACGGCCTGCAACGCCTGTACAAACGCCTGCAAGCGTTGGCTGTCGGCAAAGCTGAAGCGCGCCTGAAGCAAATACGGATCGCCCTGCTCAGCACTGAGGTGGTGGTACAGAATGCCTTCCTGCAGCGGTGCCAGCGGGTAGATATCCTGCACATTGGCCACGCCACCGGGCACGCTGGCGACGATACGGTCGATGCTGGCCTGGTCCAGGCTGATCAGGGGCAACAGGTCCGGGGTAATGCGTTGGCAATCGGCCTGGATGCGGTTGGGCTCAACCGTCACTTCACGGCCGTGACCCACAGCCGCCGCCAACGCCGCCAACGTCGGCTGGCTGAACAGCACGCGCACATCGGCGTTCAAGCCGGCCTGGCGCATGCGGCTGACCAGGCTGACCGCCAGCAACGAATGCCCGCCCAATTCGAAGAAATGGTCATGGCGCCCGACGCGCTCGACCTTGAGCACATCTGCCCAAATCTGCGCCAGGGTGGCTTCCACTTCGCCCAGCGGCGCCACATAGCTGCGGCTGAGCAAGGCCTCGTGGTCCGGCTCCGGCAGGGCCTTGCGGTCCAGCTTGCCGTTGGCAGTCAGCGGCAGGTTGTCCAGCCGTACATAGGCAGACGGCACCATGTACTCCGGCAGTTGCGCCTGCATAAAGCCACGCAGGGTTTCAATGTCCAGCGTCTCGCGCTCGGTGAAATAGGCGATGAGGCGTCCGTCGCGGGCCAATACCACGGCTTCACGGACCTGCGGATGCGCGCCCAGGCAGCTGTCGAGTTCACCCAGTTCGATACGCACGCCGCGGATCTTCACTTGGTCATCGTTACGCCCCAGGTACTCCAGCGTGCCGTCAGGCAGCCAGCGCGCCAGGTCGCCGGTGCGGTACATGCGCGCCTGCGGCGCGGCACTGAACGGATCATTGACAAAACGCTCGGCGGTCATTTGCGCACGGTTCAAATAACCGCGCGCCACCCCACCGCCTCCGACATACAGCTCACCGGTCGCGCCCAGCGGCACCGGCTTGAGCTGTGCATCAAGCAGGTAGACCTGGGCGTTGGCTACGGGTTTGCCGATGTGCAGGGGCTGCCCGGCTTCAATCACGCCGGAAGTCGCCACCACCGTGGCCTCGGTCGGGCCATAGTTGTTGACCAGGGTAAACGATTGCGCCTGGCTGAACTGGCGCAGACGATCGCCGCCGATCAGCAGGGTCTTGAGCGTCGGGTGTTCCAGTGACTGGCTGAAGGCGTACTCGGCCACCGGCGTGGGCAAGAAGCTGACATCCAGCGGCTGCGCCTGCCACCAGGCCAGCAGCGCATCAATGTCTTCATTACCGTGGGCCGCCGGCGGTAGATGCAGGGTCGCTCCCGCGCACAAGGCCGGCCAGACTTCCCAGGCCATCGCGTCGAAACCAAACCCGGCGACACTGGAGGTGTGGCTGCCCGCGTGCAGGTCGAACGCTTCGCAGTGCCAGTTCACCAGGTTCTCCAGGGTCTGGTGTTCGACCATCACGCCTTTGGGCAAGCCGGTGGACCCTGAGGTGTAAATCACATACGCCAGGTGCGCCGGGGTCAGGCCGGCGATGTGTGGATTGTCTTGCCCAGGCCCTTGCAGCAGGCGACTGTCGAGTTCCAGCACCGGTACTTGCAGGGCCGGCAAACGCTCAGCCAGGCCCGGCTGTACCAGCACGGCCACCGGGGCACTGTCTTCGAGCAGGTAGCCGATGCGGTCCAGCGGGTGCGCCGGGTCAATCGGCACATACGCCGCGCCGGCCTTGAGGATCGCCACCAGCCCCACCAGGGTTTCCAGACTGCGGCGCGCGCAGATCGCCACGCGATCGTCCGGCTGCACCCCCAGTTCAAGCAGTTGCAAGGCCAGCTGATTGGCCTGCTGGTTCAGTTCACCATAGGACAGCGCCTGCCCGTCGTACAGCACCGCGACCGCCTGCGGGTCACGCAGCACTTGTTGTTCGATACGCTGATGGATGGTCAGCCCGCGCGGGTAGTCGACCTGGGTTTGGTTGAAACCTTCGAGCAGTTGCGCACGCTCGGCGCTTGGCAGCACCGGCAGTTGGTTGACCGCTATCGATGAGCCTTGCTCCAGCGCCTGCACCAGGTGTTCCAGTGCGGTCAGCATGTATTCGCAAAAACGTTGCGCGCCCAGTACCGGCAACGCCTGGACGGTGACGGCAAAACCGTCGCTCAGTTCATCGACGCTGAGGGTCAGCGGGTAGTTGGTGCGCTCTTCGGTGTGGAAAAATTCGATACCGCGCCAGGCCGCCTGGGCCTGCTCGGACCCCAGGTCATGGGCACTGTGGCGATAGTTGAGCAAGGCGCTGAACAAGGGTTGCGGCGCGGCCACGCCGCTGCAACGTTGCGCCAGCACCAGGGGTGCATGCTCATGGCCGAGCAACGCCGTGAGCCGCGCATGGGTTGCCTTGAGTGCGGCGGCCGGGCTGTGACCGCCCACGTCGACGCGCAGTGGCAAGGTGTTGATCAGCATGCCCAGCGCATGCTCGGCGCCTTCGCCACTTTCCATACGCCCGAGGAATACCGTGCCGAAGACCACCCGTTCATTGCCGGTGACGGCCGCCAGCACCTGGGCCCACGCCAGATGACACAGGCTCGCCGTACTGACCCCTTGCTGCCGGGCCTGGGTGCGCAGGCGCTGGCCCAACACCGCCGGAACCGACTGCCCGGCCTCTTGCAGCACCTGGCCGTCCCCTTGCACATCCGCCAGGCCAAAGGGCAGCGTCGGTGCGTCCACGTCGCCAAGCATCTCGCGAAAAAACGCTTCGTGCTGCTGCTCGCTGACACCCAGGCGTGCCTGGGCCACGTAATTGCGGTACGGCACCGGTTTGCCCAGTTGTGCGGCCTGGCCCAGCAGGTATTGCTGGATTTCATGCTGCACCACCGCCAACGCGGCATGGTCGGAGACGATGTGGTGCAACATCAGCAAGGCCAGCCAGCGATCATTGACCGGGTCGTGCGCGCAGGCGATGCGGATCAGCGGCGCCTGGCTGATGTCCAGGCGGAAATGCTGGTTGTCGAAGCGCTGTTCCAATTGCTGGCGAACGTCGCCGACGGCTGGGTCCAGCGCGACTTCTTCCACCGTCAGGCGCGCCTGGCGCAGTACCACCTGCTGGGGTTCTTCCAGGCCGTCCCAGAGCACGGCGGTGCGGAAGCTGTCATGCCGGTCGATCACGTGTTGCAGCGCCTGGTTGAAGTCATCCAGGCATTGACGGTTGTCCATGCCGATCATGCATTGCAGCACGTAGGGGTCGCCCTGTTGCGCAGACAGGTGATGGAACAGAATGCCCGATTGCAGCGGCGCCAGCGGGTAAATGTCCTGGATGTTGGCTGCGCCGCCGGGAATACACGCGACGATGCGCTCGATGCTGGCCTGATCCAGTGTCGTCAGCGCCAGCATGTCCGGGGTGATATGCGTGCAACCGGCGGGGATGCGGTTGGCCGGTACCGTGACCTGTCCGGCGCGCTCGGCGCGGTACTCGCCAGCGTTGATCAAGGCGATCAACGCCGCTTTGTGCTCGCGCAGCGAGGCCAATACGCTGGGCTCCTTCAACGCTTGCTTGTTGCCCTGCACCACGAGTTGGTCACCCTTGACGGCAAGCTGAACGTCTTTTTCTTTTAATGTCGCCAACAGTTCGAGAACACTCACAGGACCATCTCCATTCTTTCTGTAATTTCGGCGTATTCCCAGAGCGTGGGTTGCTTGAACAGCGCCTTGACGTTTGCATCGATGCCTTCCTGGCGTAACCGCCCGATCAGGCTGACGGCGAGTAATGAATGGCCGCCCAGTTCAAAGAAATGGTCATGTCGACCGACCTGGTCGACCTCCAGCAATTCAGCCCAGAGCCGGGCCAGTGCGATTTCGGTGTCGGTCGACGGCGCCTCATACTCACGCGTACGTAACGCCCCGAGGTCGGGTGCCGGCAGGGCTTTGCGGTCGAGCTTGCCGTTAGGGCTCAGCGGCAGCGCCTCAAGGTGCACGAACAATTGCGGCACCATGTAGTCCGGCAATAGCGCCAACAGGTGCGTGCGCAAGGCTTCAGCCTCGGCCGGTACACCGGTGTAATAGGCCACCAGGCGCTTGTCGCCCGGCACGTCCTCGCGGGCCAGCACCGCGGCTTCCTGGATCTGCGGGTATTCGCCCAGGCGTGCCTGGATTTCCCCCAGTTCGATGCGCAGGCCACGAATCTTGACCTGGTCATCGTTACGGCCCAGGTACTCGATATTGCCGTCGGCCAGGAAGCGTCCGACGTCACCGGTGCGATACATGCGCCCGGCGTTGAAGGGGTTGTCGACGAAGCGTTCGGCCGTCAGTTCCGGGCGATTCAGGTAGCCACGGGCAACTTGCACGCCACCGATAAACAGTTCGCCGCTGACGCCCAGTGGCGCCGGCTGCAAGTGTTCGTCCAGCACATAGAGGCAGGTATTGGCGATCGGCTTGCCGATCGGCGTGTTGTCCGGGGTGGTCGGCCCGGCGCAGTCCCAGGCGGTAACGTCCACCGCCGCTTCGGTCGGCCCATAGAGGTTGAACAAGGCGCTGGTCGGCAGTTGCTGCTTGAAGCGGCGCACCACACTGCCCGGCAGTGCCTCGCCGCTGCACATCACGCGTACCAGCCCGGCCGCCTGGCTGAGTTCACCATGGGCGAGGAATACCTCGAGCATCGACGGCACAAAGTGCAGCGTGGTGACACGTTCGGCCTGGATGATCTCGCACAGGTACGCGGGGTCCTTGTGCCCGTCAGGACGGGCCATGACCAGGCGCGCCCCGGTAAACAGCGGCCAGAAGAACTCCCACACCGACACGTCGAAGCTGAACGGGGTTTTCTGCAGCACCGTGTCGCTGGCGTCGAGGCCGTAGGCTTCCTGCATCCACAGCAGGCGGTTAACCACCGCGCTGTGTTCGTTAATGACGCCCTTGGGCTTGCCGGTGGAGCCGGAGGTGTAGATCACATAGGCCTGGTGTTGTGGGGTCAACCCGGCAATCAACGGGTTGCTCGCCGACTGCTGTTGCCAGGTGAGGCGCTCCAGGTCGACGACCGGCACGTCGAGGTGCCCCAGCAAGGCACGGGTGGCGCCTTGGACCAGCACCACGGCCGGCGCGCTGTCTTCCAGCATGTAGGCCAGGCGGTCCAGCGGATAAGCAGGGTCCAGCGGCACATAACCACCGCCGGCCTTGAGAATTGCCAGCAAGCCAACCACCATTTCCAGGCTGCGCTCAGCGCAGATCGCCACCCGCGAATCCGGCACCACACCGAGCTCACGCAGATGATGGGCCAAGCGGTTGGCGCGCTCGTTCAGCTCGCAATAACTCAGGTGCCGGGCGTCTGCCAATACTGCGACGGCGTTCGGCGTGCGCGCCACTTGGGCTTCGAACAGCCCATGCAGGGTTTGTTGCAGCGGGTAGTCGCGGGCCGTGTCGTTGAAGGCCACCAGCACCGTTTCACGCTCTTGGGCCGGTAGCACCGAGAGTTGCTGCAAGGCGCTGTGCGGCGCGGTCTCCAGCGCCTGCACCAAGTTATGCAAAGCCGTCTGCACATAGTCCACCACGCGCTGGGCATCCACCGCGATGGCCTGTACGTTCAAGCGGAAGCTGTCACCTTGGTCATCCACGTTCAGCGCCAGCGGGTAGTTGGTGCGTTCTTCGCTGGCCAGGGTTTCGATGCCCACCCAGGCGTCACGGGTCTGATGCATCACGCCATCGCTGGCGCTGTGCCGATAGTTGAGCATCGCGCTGAACAACGGCGCCGGCGCGGCCACGCCACTGCAGCGCTGGGCCAGGGATAATGAGGCATGCTCGTGGCCCAGCAGCGCCGACAGGCGTGCGTGCGTGGCACGCACGCCGGTCCGTGCGCTGTGCTGGCCGAGGTCGACGCGCAGCGGCAAGGTGTTGATGAACATCCCCAGCGCGCGATCAGCGCCTTCGCCGCCCTGCAGGCGCCCGACCAGAACCGTGCCGAACACCACGTCCTGCCTGCCCGAGACTGCGCCCAGCACCTGGGCATAGGCCAAGTGGAACAGGCTGGCAACGCTGACCCCAAGGGCACGCGCCGCAGTGCGCAGACGCCGGCTGACGTCCACCGGCAAGGTCTGGGTAACTTCAGCCACCGTGTTGCCGTCGCTCTGCACGTCCTTGAGGCCGAACGGCAGCGTCGGCTCGTCAATGTCGCCGAGCATCTCGCTGAAAAAGCGTTCATGCTCCTGCTCAACCCCACCCAGGCGCGTCTGGGCTACGTAGTTGCGGTAAGGCACCGGCGCCGGGAGTGGCGCGGTGGCGCCCAACAGGCTGGCGGCCATTTCCCAGCTGACCACCTCAAGTGCGGTGTGGTCCAGGACCATGTGGTGGAACAACAGCACCGCCACGGTGCGGTCATTGCGCTCGTCGCGGGCATAGGCCAGGCGCATCAAGGGTGCCTGGCTGACGTCAAGGCTGTAGTGCCGAGCGTCAAACCGCGCATGCAATTGGGTCAGGATATCGCCATCGGCCGGGTCGAGGATCAGCTCCTGCACCGGTAGCTCGGCTTTGCGCCACACTACCTGTGCGGGGGCGCTCAAGCCCTCCCAGACCATCCCGGTACGCAGGATGTCGTGGCGCTCGATCACGGCTTGCAGGGCGTGGGCAAAACGCTGCAAACGCTCGAGGCTGTCAAAGGCCATTTGCGACTGCAGCAGGTAGGGGTCGCCCTGCTCGGCGGTGATGTGGTGATAGAGAATGCCTTCCTGCAACGGCGCCAGGGCATAGATATCCTGCACATTGGCCACGCCGCCCGGAACCTGGGCGACGACATGGTCAATACTGGCCTGGTCCAGGCTGATCAGGGGCAACAGGTCTGGCGTGATGCGCTCACACGCGGCAGTGATCAGGTTGGCCGGCACGGCCACTTCACGCCCACTGCCCACGGCGCCAGCCAGTGCCGCCAAGGTCGGCTGGCTGAACAGCACACGCACATCGGCACCGAGTCCGGCCTGGCGCATGCGTTCGATCAGGCTCACGGACAGCAGCGAATGGCCGCCCAGTTCGAAGAAGTTATCGTAACGGCCAACCTGTTCGACCTTGAGCAGGTCCGCCCAGATCCGTGCCAGCACGTTTTCCACTTCCCCCTGGGGGGCTTCGTAGCCACGACTGAGCAAGGCGTCCTGGTCCGGTGCCGGCAGGGCCTTGCGGTCAACCTTGCCGTTACTGGTCAGCGGCAGGCTGTCCAGGCGCACGTAGGCGCTCGGTACCATGTAGTCCGGCAGCTGCGTCAACAGGTCGTCGCGCAGGGTGGCGATGTCCACGCTGTCGCGCTCAGTGAAATACGCCACCAGGCGCTTGTGCCCCGGCTCGTCTTCACGGGCCAGTACCACAGCGTCCTTGACCTGCGGGTGCTCGCTCAGGCGTGTCTCGATCTCGCCCAGTTCGATGCGGAAACCACGGATTTTCACCTGTTGGTCGTTACGGCCCTGGTACTGCAAGGTACCGTCCGCACGCCAGGCCACCAGGTCGCCGGTGCGGTACATCAAGCCCGTGTCGCTGAACGGGTCGGCGAGGAATGTTTGCGCCGTCAGGTCGGCACGGTTCA